>JARLJJ010000420.1 GCA_031291275.1 Formivibrio sp. | reverse complement strand
CGCACTGGCAGATGCAGCATTGCCGCAGGTGACGCGCATCGGCTATATCGGTGTGCGGCGCCGGATACTGGTGGTCGATAACGAGCGCGTGGATCGCGAAATGTTGATCAATGTGCTTTCCCCGCTGGGTTTTCTGGTCGGGGAAGCGGCGTCTGGGGCGGAATGTCTGGCCATCCTGCCGCATTTTCAGCCGCAGTTGATTTTCATGGACCTGGCCATGCCAGACATGGACGGCTGGGAAACCATCCGGCGTATTCGTGAAGCGGGCGAGTGCGATGCGACGATTGCGATTATTTCGGCCAATGCATTTGAAAAAGGGCAGGAAAACGATGTTGGCATCGCGCCGCAGGACTTTATCCTCAAGCCTTTGAAAGTCGATGAGCTGCTGGCCTGGATCGGTACGCGCCTGGAGCTGGAATGGGTGACTGCGCCTTCGCCTGTGCCGCCAGCCAAAGCAGCGCCGCTACCCAATTGGGTGAGCCCCTCCGCCGACGAGTTGCAGGCGCTCAATTCCGTATTGGAGCTGGGCTATGTCCGCGGCATCCGCGAGGCGCTGGATCGCATCGAGCTGCTTGATCCGCGCTATGCCGAATTTGTGCGGTTGGCGCGTGAACAAGTTAGCCTGTTTCAATTGGATGCCCTGCGGGAAATTATCCGCAAGGGCTTGAAGGAAGCTCTATGAATCTGCGCCCGCAAGGCATCGTTCTGGTTGTGGATGATGTGCCGGACAACCTTTCCCTGCTCTACGACGCGCTTGATCAGGTCGGATATGCCGTGCTGGTTGCTACCGATGGCGAATCCGCCTTGCACCGCGCTCGCCTGAGTCTGCCCGATGTGATTTTGCTCGATGCCATGATGCCCGGCATGGATGGTTTTGAAGTCGCGCGCCGGCTGAAAGCGGACTTTTCCACGCAAGCCATCCCGATTGTTTTCATGACCGGCCTCACCGAAACCGAGCATGTGGTCGCGGCATTCGCGGCCGGTGGCGCGGATTATGTGACCAAGCCGATCAAGCCGCAGGAAGTGCTGGCCCGCATTGCCGCCCACATGCACAGTGCCCGGCAGATGAAGCAGGCGCGCAGCGCGCTCGATGCTTTTGGTCAGGCAACGGTGGCCATCGCTGTGGCCAGCGGCAAGCTGACCTGGCGTACGCCCTTGGCCCGGCAATTGCTCGACAAGTACTTCGGCCCACAAGATGAAATGGCGCCCATTCGCCTGCTGGAATGGACCCGGCTGGCCGATGCCGCGCGACGCGAAGGACGTGAAATTCCGGCTTTGCTGCAGGCGGAAGGCGACCGGCGGCTATTGGCAAGCTTTCATGATCAGACCGGCGATGATGAATGGCTGGTGGTTCTGCGCGAGGAAAACGATGAGGCAGAGCTGGATGCCCTGATCGGCGCTTTTCGCCTGACCCGGCGCGAAGCTGAGGTGCTGCACTGGCTGAGCTTGGGCAAGACCAATCGTGATATCGCCGATATCCTGGAAATGAGCCCGCGCACCGTGAACAAACACCTGGAACATGTGTTTGAGAAACTGGGCGTGGAAACTCGTACCGCTGCCGCGGCGATGGCGGCGGAGAAGGGGCGGCGCAGTTAATGAGATTGCCAGGATTGCGTCTTACCTCATCCTGGATACGCGCTACTTAGCCGGGGGTGGCCGGGTTGACTGGAGTGGCCTGTTCCTTATGGGTATCGACTTCGGCGCGCAGGCGCGGCAGGAATTGCGGGTATTCGCGCTGGATAAAGTCGATGACGCCTTCGCGCACATGGCAGCGTAAATCCCAGCAATCCGGCGAGTTGCGTGCAGTAACCAGTGCGCGCAATTGGATGGACTGTTGCCCTGATTCTGTGACTTGCAGCATGGCAAGTTCGCCATCCCACCAGTGCGGAACTTCCTGGCACAGGCGTTGGATTTCGGCACGCAATGGTGCCAGCGGCAGGCGATAATCAACCCACCAGAATACGGTGCCGATAATGTCGGCACTGTGGCGGGTCCAGTTCTGGAACGGGTGCTCGATAAACCACTGCAGGGGAATCACCAGCCGGCGCCGGTCCCAGATTCGCAATACCACATAGGTGCCGGTAATTTCTTCGACCCACCCCCATTCGTCTTCCACGATCAATACATCATCCAGCCGGATAGGCTGGGTCAGCGCAATCTGGACGCCGGCAATCAGATTGCCCAGCACCGGGCGGGCGGCCATGCCGGCCACGAGGCCAGCGACGCCGGCCGAAGCCAGCAGGCTGGCGCCAATGGTGCGCACCGATGGAAAAGTCATCAGTACGGCAGCGAGGCCAACCAGAACGATCAGCACCATGGTCGAATGCATCAGCACATCGGTCTGGGTATGAATGCGCCGGGCATTCAGGTTGTCCGAAACATCCAGCGGGTACTGCGCAATGACGGCCTGAGCAAAACCCCTGACCGCGCGCATCAGCAGCCAGGTCAGCGCCAGGATCAATAGCACTGAAGCCAGGTGCCGCAGGGGTTCGATGCCGTGCAGGGTATCCGGTGCGGAGCGCAACACCATCTGCACGAACAGCAGAGGCAGGACGAAACTAGCCGCACGATCGATGCTGCGCAGCACGGCATGCAATCTGGGTATGGGATGACTCAGGCGCAGCAGGATGGCACGGCCGAACCGGTGCAGAAGAAGGGCAAGGCCGATGACTGCTACCAGAACCATTACCAGCAGCACGTGTGGATCTTGAGCATTTGCCAGCAATTTGTTGGTGAGTTCCATCAAGAGCGCTTCCTGTTGAAAAAATAAAATGGCTGTCCGGCTGGTATTACTGGCAGAACAATAGGCTGACCCCCTGATTGTCGAATCAGTTCATTGGGGGTGGAATATGGATTGGAATGCTCGGTACACATGCAGCGGGCAGGCTTCAATCCAAGCGAGGCGTGGAAACCATGGCGCTGATTATGTCTTCTATAAACTTAAGCCGCCTGGTCGGGTGCGTAAATATTTTCTGGCGCACCAGGACGATCATTTCAAATGATGTCACTGTTTATGTGAAACACCATTCAGTGTGCCACGTGATGTGTTTTACCGTCCTACGAGCGGCAACGATGGATGTATTCCGAATACGAATGCACAAACTTACGTCATGGAGTGTGGTTTTTTGTTAGCAGATTATTCGTTACTGGAGGTTGGAATTGATCAAGCCAAGCGTGGAATTCTTCGGCTTGCATCGGTCTTGCGATGAAATAGCCTTGTGCGATATCACAGCCCAGTTCCGCAAGTTGATTCCATATAGCCAGTGTTTCAACGCCTTCTGCCACTGTTTTTCGTCCGAGATCGTGTACCAAATCAATGGTGGAGCGAACAATTGACGCGGAATCTTTGTTGATCGACATGTCGCGAATGAATGACTGATCGATCTTGATGTAGTCCACGGGCAGTTTTTGCAAATAGCTAAGCGAAGAGTAGCCAGTGCCAAAGTCATCGATGCTGAGCGGAATACCTGCATCACGCAGGCTATGCAATACTCGAAGTGCAAATACAGGATCGTCCATCGCGGTGCTTTCGGTGATTTCAATTTCAAGCAGACCTGGCTCAATGCCCAAGGTGGCTTGTAGGTGGCGGATTTTTTTCAGCAGATTTTCATCGCGCAAATTGCGTGCAGAAAGATTGACCGCGATTGGGAGTGCACATCCTTTGCGCTGCCAGGTTTGATTCAGGCTCAATGCGGTCTCAACCACCCATTCAGTGAGTGGCTTGATGAGACCCGTGTGTTCAGCAAGATCGATAAATTCACCCGGCAGGATGAGCCCTCGCGTGTGATGCTTCCAGCGCACCAGACCTTCTGCGCCACATACACGACCAGTCGCCATTTCTACTTTAGGTTGCAAAAAGAGCAACAGATCGCCCCCTTTGATTGCGCTACGCAGTTCCCCGGCGATCTTAAGGCGGCGCGATTGCTCTTGATTCTGCGTTGGATCGAAGACAACATGCCCCACTCCTTTTTTCTTGGCGTGGTGCATGGCAATGTCCATCTGACGGTACAAGTCATGCGGCGTTGAACCGTGTTCGGGAAACAATGAGACCCCGATCTTCGCCGACACATCAAGCGGTATGTCGGCGATCACAAATGGTCGCGCCAATATGGCTTCCAGGCGCTGCACTATGGCGATGGCGGCATCGGCATCGCTGTCGGGGAGCAAGATGGCGAATTCGTTACCGCGCAAGCGCGCGACGATAGCGGGCGCAGGTGCGGCCGTGCCCAATCGTGCGCCAAACTCTTGCAGCATCTGATCCCCATAGCTGAAACCAAGTGCATCATTGATCTCACTGAGTCGTTCGATATTGGTTTGCAGTACGGCAAATGGCTGATTGAACCGCTTGCCAGCGTCTATGGCGACAGTGAGAAATTCAGTAAATTGCGTTTCGTTTGGTAGTCCGGTGATGGCATCGTAGTGAGCAAGACGGAACATTGTCTCCTGGATTTTTTGTTGTTCCTCGTGTGCGCGCAGCTTGGCAATCCCAAACGCCAGATCGTCTGCCGATTCGGTCAGCAGGGTGATTTCATCCTGATCGAAGGTGTCCGGTTCGCCATCGTAGATGGCCAATGCGCCAATGACCACGCTGCCGACGCGTAACGGACAGGCGAGTGCCGACGCGTAGTCGCGCAGACCGATTCGCCATGGAGCGTAGTTCGGATCACTGGGCATGTCCCGGACCACGCAAGGCCGTCCGTTGCGAATGGCCGTGCCAACCGCGCCACGGCCGTATGCATTGTCGGCCCAGCTCGTTTTCAGCATGCGCAAGGACGCAATACCGCCTGGGTAGCTGTTCTCGGCCATCGGAGCCAATGATTTGGGTTCATCGTCAATTCTGTACCATACCATCGCCGTGTCATAACCACCTGCCGCGACAATGGCTTCGCACATGCTATCGAGCAACCCCTGTTCATCGGTTGCGCGCAGCATGGTGCGATTGCCTGCACTCAAGGTTTTCAGCGCGCGGCTGACATGCTCCAGATCGCGCACATGTTGCTCAAGTGAGCCATTGAGCGCCTGGATTTGCCTTTCAGCCTGTTTGCGTTCGGTGATGTCGATACCCATCACATAGTAACCGAGCACCTGGTTCTGGGCATTGTGTTTGGGCACGTAGTTGATGACTTGCCAGACATCAGGAAACGGTTGCCAATCGTAACTTTGTGGCTGGCCTTGCAGCACCTTGGCGATGAGCGGGGCTGCAATGGCATAGCGCTCGTCGCCCAAGATATCGTGCACGGTACAACCTGTAATGTCGGGGCGATCGGGCGCAAAGCGTTCATGGTATTGATGGTTGACGTAAACATAGCGTTGTTGTGAATCTACATACGCGATTAACGCTGGCACATTGCTGGTTACACTGCGCAGATGATCTTCACTTTCACGCAGTTGTGCTGTACGTGCACGTACACGCTGTTCCAGTAATTCGTTTTGCTCTCGAATCGTCCGTTGTGCCTGTTGCTCAATCGTCACGTCGCGAAACACCAGCACCACGCCACGTACCCGTCCAGCACTGTCGCGTATTGGTGCTGCACTATCTGCAATGGGACATTCGCTGCCGTCGCGCGCGATGAGCGCGGTGTGGTTGGCCAACCCTTGGATTTCACCCATGGCGAGCACCGTTGAGACCGGTACTACAGCAGGCGCACGCGTTTGCTCGTTGATGATATTGAACACTTCGTCGATAGGGCGGCCTCGCGCTTCGGCAAGAGGCCAGCCCGTGAGCTGCTCTGCTACAGGATTCATGCGAGTGATGCATCCCGCCGAATCCGTAGCCAGCACCGCATCTCCAATCGAATGCAGCGTGGTGGAAAGGTTTTCTTCGCTTTCTGCCAGTGCGCGCTGGCTTGCCTGGGTCTCACGCAATTGACGCCGGATCAAAACGTAAGTGCCAGTGAGCAAAACGAGCAGCGACAGCGCAACCCACGCACCACTGTCGATCAAGATTTGACGGTTGTGTAGCAACTCGGTATTTCGCGTTGTCAAAAGCCGCTGCTCATCCATTTCCATCTCGCGCAACAGCTGATAAGTACGTTCACGTGTTTCCTGCAAGGGGGACTTGGCCACAAAAGCAGTTGCGGCGTCGACGCCTGTTGTCTTGCGCAATAACTCAACATGCCTGGAAATGGCGAGACGCTGATCTATCACTGCGCGTAATTGCCTCCAGCGTGCCTGCTGTGCAGCATTGTCAGTCGTTAATTGTTGAATCCGATGCAATATGGTTTCCCGATCAGAAATTGCCGCATCGCGTTCAACAAGCCGGGAGGTGTCTCCGGAAATCCTGAAACTTTGTGTGGCCAATTCGATTTGCAACGTGTCGGCCTTTGCAAAGGCAAGGCTATTGAGTACCTCATGAGTATGCTCAACCCACTGCGATGCCTTGGTGGCATCTTCAACGATCTTCCAGGCAGAAATGGAAAGCGCGGCAACGACCAATACAGCAACGGTAAATGCGGTGAGTACTTTAGCTTCAAAACTGGAGCGCAGTTTCAACTGAGATTCTCCCGATTTCGACAACAGACATTTTGCCACCAATGATTATTCATTCTATGCGAATGGTTCTTGTTCGGTTGAAAAAACAGTCAAATTAATCAATTGCAATCAGCCGTGTGCCGCTCTTGCCGATAAGGCGATTCGTGAAGTCCGGTTATCTCCTGCTGCACGTCAATTCGGTTGTAATACTGGTGCTCTAATGTATTTTCACATCAACCACCTTCACCATCATGAAGTTGGTTGACGGGTTTTTAGTTACGCACCATCCTGACCCGGGAAACCCTGCTAATGGCAAACCAACTTTTCTTCGCATGTCTCATGCTTGCTACAGGCATTGGTATTCCTGTGATGGCGGCGCTAAGTGCAACTTTGGGCGCCAAGTACGGCAGCCCGGCGTTCGCCGCTTCTGTCTTGTTTCTGGTAGCACTGTCTATTTCGGTTGCTTTCCTTTTCGCTATAGAGGGTGGCCCGAGGCCATTCCCGAAAACATCGCTGCCGTTCTATTTTTACTTGGGCGGTGTGTTCGTCGCCTTTTACGTCCTCAGTGTCACCTGGGTAGCCCCACAATTCGGTGTCGGCAATGCAGTGGCTTTTGTACTTCTAGGCCAGCTCATCTCCATGGCGGCCATAGATCAATTCGGCTTGCTGGGTGCTCCAACGCATGTCATCACTTTGCAGAGGGCGATCGGTCTCATTTTGATGTCTGTCGGCGTTTTTTTGGCCGTACGCCGTGGGTAACCTGCGCCAGGGGGATAACAAGTAGTTCAAGGCAGCACACTGTGCGTACAGCCTTAAGTCCAGCGACAAGGGCTTCGTTAGGTACTGGAAGTACAGAGAGGAGAGCACGATGAGCATCGAACAGCAGGCTCCTGAGACGAGAGGTGTTACGGTGAAGTTACTTTCAGCGGTTGACCTTGGCCCTGAGATCGAGGGCATGGCCGGGCGCCAACTTCGAATGCGTATGGTGACCATCGAGCCTGGCGGCGTTTTTGGCCCGGTTCACGACCATAAAGACCGGCCAGGTATCGTTTACATCCTGCAAGGAACGATCACTGACCATCGAAATGGTGTCGCTACGGACTATGGCCCGGGCGTGGGCTGGCCCGAGGACAGGAATACCACCCACTGGTTTGAGAACCGAGGAACGATTCCGGCGGTGGAGATATCGGTCGATATCGTCAGGCAATAAGCCCCTAGCCCTGCAAATGCCTTCTCTGCCTGTTACGCTGATGGCGTAATCGCCCGATTTCCAAGGCCGGCAATACCTTGCTGCGCATCCGCTTACTTCCGGCTTTGTCCCGTCAGTGCTTTTAACTGGGCAAGCCATGCGTCCCGCAACGCATGGAGCTGGTCAAGTCCGGCCGAGGTTTGCGTGGTCAGGCCTTGGGCATGGCGTTCACACAATTCGACGGCCAGGCTGTGCATCTGGCGATGCAGGGATTTGATCGCTTGAAAGTCGGCCTGTATACCATGGAGCTCCTGACCTTCCGTTTCCAGCCAGTTGCCGAAGCGGCAGCTGTGGTGATCCATGGGCTGGTGTTCGCACTCTCCTTTGAGAAAATTCTCGATCTCGATCATCCAGGCGCGGTGTTCAACGCTGGCAAAGAGCAACGGCAGATCGTTGCGATTAACCGGGTGCAGGTTGCTCCAGCCAGGATCGGGTTGCCAGGACTGCGCCCAGCCGGGTATGGCAGCGCCTGGCATGGGCCGGGCAATGCCATACCCCTGGGCCAGTTCGCATCCCAATTGCAACAGCATCGCACCGTGTTCCTCTGTTTCGACCCCCTCGGCAATGACCTTGCGCTGGAACGCAGTGGCCAAGCTGAGCACCCCGCTCAGAATGGCCAGGTCATCCGGATCGTCGAGCATGTCGCGGACGAAGCTTTGGTCGATCTTGAGCTGGGAGACGGCAAGGCGCTTCAGGTAGGTCAGCGAGGAATAACCGGTGCCGAAATCGTCGAGTGAAAACAGGATTCCGATGGCTCGGCAGGATTCGATGACTTCCGATACCCGTGCAATATCTTCGAGGGCACTGGTTTCCAGCACCTCCAGCTCCAGATCGTTGGGTCGGGTTTCGGGATGGATTGCCAGAATGGCGCGCAGGCGGTCGACAAAATCGGCTTGCTGCAACTGGCGGGCTCCGATATTGACGCTCACCGGGATATCCAGCCCGGCCTCGCGCCAGATTGCCATCTGGGTAAGGGCGGTATTGATGACCCATTCGCCAATTTCAATGGCCTGGGGGTGATCCTCAATGGTGGGCAGGAACATGGCTGGCGGCAGCAGGCCTTTCTCTGGATGTTGCCAGCGGATCAGCGCTTCGGCACCGACCATTTTTCCTGTGCGCATATTCACCTTGGGTTGGTAATAGAGCACGAATTCGCGGGCGGTCAGGGCATGGCGGATGCGTTCCAGGCTTTCGTGCCGGCCACGGACGCTGCGATCCTGTTCAGCATCGAAAATGTGATAACGATTCTTGCCGGCCAGTTTGGCCTGATACATCGCCTGGTCTGCCTGGCGCAGCAGCTGGTCGGCGTCGACCTCTTCTGTCTGGGGGTAGAAAGTGACGCCCAGGCTGGCTGAAACCTGGAGCACAAGTTCACCGTGATGCCAGGGTTCGGCTGCGGCTTCCAGCAGGCGGGCAAGAATCTGCACGCAGGCGGCGGTATCCTGCAGGTCGAGCAATACGGCGACAAATTCGTCTCCGCCCAGCCGGGCCAGCGTGTCGGCCTCGCGCAGGGCCAGTTTCATGCGGCTGGACAGGGCGATCAGCAATTGGTCGCCGACCTCATGGCCGTGGTGATCGTTGATGGCTTTGAATCCATCGAGATCGAGATAGGCCACAGCCAGCAGTTGCTTGCGCCGGCTGGCTTGCAACATGGCCTGATGCATCCGGTCGGCAAGTAGCACACGGTTGGGCAGCGTGGTCAGCACATCGTAGTGGGCAATGTGATTGAGCTTGTTTTCGTGTTCCTTGCGCTCGGTAATGTCGTGGCCTATCCCGAGAACGCCCATCAAATGGCCATGGGCATCGTGGATCGGTGTCTTGGTGGTCTCCAGCAACTCGCGGTGACCGTCGTCTCCAAAGGTGATCCATTCCTCGTTGATACTGGGCGAACCTTTGGCCATGGCCATTTTGTCGTGTTCGCGAAAAAAATCGGCCTGATCCTTGCCGACAAAATCGTAATCCGTCTTGCCCACGATATTCTTTTCCTCGGTGCCGAAGAACCGCTCAAACCGATGGTTGCAGAACAGGTAAGCGCCCTCGGGATCTTTCAGCCAGACGAGGTCGGGAATGGCGCGAATCAGGGTTCTCAGGAACGTTTCGCTGTTGACCAGCTTGGCTTCGACGCGGTGCTGTTCGGCCACTTGCTCGTTTAATGAATGCAAGGCGGTCGACAATTCGCGGGTTCGTGCCGAGACGCGTCGGCGAAGCGCCCCGTTCCAGGCGGCCAGGGTCACAATGATCAGCAACACGCCGAGCAGCACGTACCCACCGTAGTGGGCGATTCCCGGCCAGAGCCCGGTTGTCAGTGGTTCACCCAGCCAGCGTGTTTCGATTGCCGTGCGTTCGTTTGCCGTGATGCGTGAAAAGCCATCTTCAACCAAGCGTTTGATATCCGTGCGGCCTTTGGCGACCGCCCAGTGAAATTCACCCACATAAAGCGGAGCTGAATGGCGGAACTCATCGGCGGCACCTTCACGGTTGAAAAAGTAATACGCGGGAGGCTTGTCGATGCAGAGGACGCGAATTTCCTGCCGGATGGCCGCTTTGACCTGAGATTCATAACTTGGATAGCGCTTGAATTCCGTGATGCCGTTCGCGCGCAGGTAGTCGATGCAGGCATCGCCATCCTTGACTCCAATCGTAAAACCTTTGAGCGATTTGGCATCGGTGATGCCGGCTATGCTCTTGTGGAAAAAGATCGGAACTTCGATGGATGCGTAGGGGCGGGAAAAATCATAGATTTTTCGCCTTTCCGCTGTATCAAAAATCGTATCGATAACGTCAGCATGGCCGCTTTCCATGGTGGCTCTCGCCTTGCCCCAATCCATGGGCTGGAAATCTACGGTGACCCCGGTGCGCTGTTGCCACAAGTCCCATAGATCCTTGAGGATTCCTTGGATTTGACCGTTGGCGTCCCGAAAGATGTAGGGAGGGTAGTTGTCGTCAAGAACGACGCGGATCGAAGTTTTGGGTTGTGCGGCAGCCTGACCCGTGATGCAGGGAAGACCCAGCATCAAAAGAATGAACAAGATAAGGAGTGGGCGCAGACGCATGATAGAAAATACTCATGGTTATGATTCAACTCTAGCATGGTGTAAGTTTTCGGCACTTCTTTCGCAGGAAAGCCGGAGCAATGGATTGCCTATTGGGCTCGTTGCTTCTACGTCATCTGACGTATTTCCGCGCAAACCATAGCTCCGTAATCTTGGCTCCGTAGTCACAAGAACTACTTCGCTATCTACAAGGAGCCTGAGCATGTCCACTCGTCGCACTTTTCTGAAAGTCAGCGTCATCGCCGCTTCGCTGGCCCTGGCCGGTATGGGGTCTGCCGCATTCGCCGCCGACACGATCAAGGTCGGTATCCTGCATTCGCTGTCCGGCACCATGGCCATTTCCGAGACCTCGCTCAAGGATATGGCGCTGTTCACGATTGATGAAATCAACGCCAAGGGCGGCGTGCTGGGCAAGAAGCTGGAGCCGGTGGTCGTCGATCCCGCTTCCAACTGGCCGCTGTTCGCCGAGAAAGCCCGCCAACTGCTGACGCAAGACAAGGTGGCCGTGACCTTCGGTTGCTGGACCTCGGTCTCGCGCAAGTCGGTATTGCCGGTATTCGAAGAGCTGAATGGCCTGTTGTTCTACCCGGTGCAGTATGAAGGCGAGGAGCTTTCGCCCAACGTGTTCTACACCGGCGCAGCGCCGAACCAGCAAGCCATTCCGGCCGTGGAATACCTGATGAGCAAGGACGGCGGCTCGGCCAAGCGCTTCGTGCTGCTGGGAACCGATTATGTTTACCCGCGCACCACCAACAAGATCCTGCGTGCTTTCCTGAAATCCAAGGGGGTGGCCGATGCCGACATCATGGAAGACTACACGCCGTTCGGTCATAGCGATTACCAGACCATCATCGCCCAGATCAAGAAGTTTGCTTCCGAAGGCAAGAAGACTGCGGTGATCTCGACCATCAATGGCGATTCCAATGTGCCGTTCTACAAGGAACTGGGCAATGCCGGCCTGAAGGCGACCGATGTGCCGGTCGTGGCGTTCTCGGTCGGTGAAGAAGAATTGAAGGGGATCGATACCAAACCGCTGCTTGGCCATCTGGCGGCCTGGAACTACTTTGAATCTGTGAAGAATCCGGTCAACGCAGCCTGGGTGAAGAAGTGGAAAGCCTATGCCAAGGCCAAGAACCTGCCGGGCGCCGACAAGGTGGTGACCAACGATCCGATGGAAGCCACTTACGTCGGCATCAATATGTGGGCGCAGGCCGTCGCCAAGGCCAAGTCCACCGATCCGGACAAGGTGCGTGCTGCCATGGCCGGGCAAACCTTCAAGGCGCCGAGTGGCTTCACTCTGATGATGGACCAGAAGAACCACCATCTGCACAAGCCGGTCATGATCGGTGAAGTTCAACCGAACGGCCAGTTCTCGGTGGTGTGGCAGACCAAGGAGACGATTCGTGCCCAGCCTTGGAGCCCGTATATCGCCGGAAATGAGAAGAAGGGCGATACCCCGATCAAGAACGGCGGCAAGTAAAAATCGCACAGTAGCCTGCTGCGCCCGTCCATGACTGCGGCGGGCGCTCCTCGGAATCCTCTTGGACTATGTTGTCCATTCCGGTTCCTGCGGTGCGGACTTCTTGTCCTGAACAGGCTTGCGACGGCTACTGCACGATTTTAGGAGGCTACACATGGCGATCCCTTTGTCGCGCTGGCCCGCTAGTCGGAATCGGTTGCGGATTGCTTGATGTGATCGTCATTCCGGCGCAGGCCGGAATCCAGGGGTTTGCGGGTAGTCCGGATTCCGTGCTCCGCATTCCCTTTGGTTCCCTTCGCCGGAATGACGACAGTTTCTGTTGTGGTTTTTTCTGAAATATCCCGCCGGTTCATCCTGCGGGTTTTACCGGAGATGCAACATGCCGATACGCATGGTGCTGACAAAAATACTGTGCCTGTTCTGCCTGCTGTTGCCCTTGTCGGCTTGGGCCGGGCAGGCGAGCGAGCTGGTAGCTGCCGATAGCAGTACACGGGCCGATTTGATTGCGCAATGGGCGGCGAATCCGACACCGGAATTGCTCAAGTTGTTGCAAGCCTTGCAGGACGGCAATCTGCTGGGGGATGCCAACGGCAAGGCTTATCTGCAGACCGATGCCGGCGTGGTCGATGCCGAAAGCGGAAAAATCGTCAAGATCGATGCCGACACGCTGGATGCAGTGCCGCTCAACAACCGGCTGCGCACCGAGCTGGACGTGGCGCTGGCAATTACCAAGATGACTTCGCCTGATCTGGCGATCCGTACTGCCGCAGTGCAAACCTTGCTGGATGCCGCCAACCCGGCGCTGTTGCCGCAAGTGGAAAAACAACTGGCGGTGGAAAACAATGCCAGCCTGAAGGCGCTGATGGGGCGTCTGGTGGCGCGCATGCAGCTGGCTCATCCCGATCCTGCGGTCCGGCTCAAGGCCGTGACTGCGCTCGCCAGCAGCAGCGATCCCTCGGTGAAATCGCGCATCGAACCGCTCACCAAGCCGGAGAGCGAACCTAACCCTGCCGTGCGTGCCGCGGCAAGCAAGGCTTTGCAGGCCATCCAGCATCGCTTGATGTGGCAGGAATTCACCGGCTATGCCTTCAGCGGGCTTTCTCTGGGTTCCATCCTGCTGCTGGCGGCATTGGGTCTGGCGATTACTTACGGGCTGCTCGGCGTGATCAATATGGCGCACGGCGAACTGCTGATGATCGGCGCCTATAGCACGTTTGCAGTGCAGGGCATGTTTCGCCACTACCTGCCGGGTTGGGTCGACTGGTATCTGCCAGCGGCGTTGCCGGTGGCGTTTCTGGTCACCGGTCTGGTCGGTATTGCGCTGGAACGCCTGGTGATCCGCCATCTGTATGGCCGTCCGCTGGAAACGCTGTTGGCCACCTGGGGGATCAGCCTGTTCCTGATTCAGACCATCCGTGTGATGTTTGGCGCGCAGAACGTGGAAGTGGCCAATCCGTCGTGGATGTCCGGCGGCTGGGAGGTGACAGCCGCACTGACCTTGCCCTACAACCGCATCATCATCATCGGTTTTGCCTTTGCCGTGCTGGCGCTGACCTGGTTGCTGCTGAACAAGACGCGCCTCGGACTGTTTGTGCGCGCGGTGACGCAAAACCGCCGCATGGCCGATTGCGTCGGCGTGCCGACCGGCCGTGTCGATATGCTGGCTTTCGGTCTGGGTTCTGGCATCGCCGGGCTGGCAGGCGTCGCGCTGTCGCAAATCGGCAATGTCGGGCCAGACCTGGGGCAGACCTACATCATCGACAGTTTCATGGTGGTGGTGCTGGGGGGCGTCGGGCAACTTGCCGGTTCGGTGATCGCGGCGCTGGGGCTGGGCGTGGTCGGCAAGATTCTGGAACCCTCGATTGGCGCGGTGCTAGGCAAGATCATCATCCTGGTTTTTATCATTCTCTTTATCCAGAAACGGCCGATGGGGCTCTTTGCCCTCAAGGGCCGCTCGGTCGAGTGAGGCGGTGAATGATGAGCATCTTTGACCTTTTCCAATCTCATTGCTCTTCACGGGCATCCTGTTTGAACGAGCGAGGCGCACCATGACAACGCCAATTTCCTTTCAACTCTGGCAGGGTTTGCCGGCCTGGTTGCGCCTGCTGTTGCTGGCCATGGTTGCAGTGCTGCTGGTCGGGCTGCCGGCCGGGCATGTGTTTCTGCCGGCAGGCCATGTCTTGCATGTCTCGACCTTCACCCTGTCGCTGATCGGCAAGATCATGTGCTACATGATCGCTGCCCTGGCGCTCGATCTGGTCTGGGGTATCGGCGGCATGCTTAGTCTGGGTCATGGGCTGTATTTCGCCCTCGGCGGTTATGCCATGGGCATGTATCTGATGCGCGCGATTGGCCACGATGGCAACTATCAATCCGATCTGCCGGATTTCATGGTGTTTCTCGACTGGAAAGAGCTGCCCTGGTACTGGGTGGGGTCCAGCCATTTTCTCTGGGCCATGTTCCTGGTGGTGGCGGTGCCGGGTTTGCTGGCGCTGGTGTTCGGCTTCTTTGCTTTCCGTTCGCGCATCAAGGGCGTGTATTTTTCGATCATCACCCAGGCATTGACCTATGCCGCGATGCTGCTGTTCTTTCGTAATGAAACCGGCTTCGGCGGCAATAACGGCTTTACCGATTTCAAACGCATCCTGGGCTTTTCGATTACGGCGCCCGGCACGCGTGCGGTACTGTTTTTACTGACCGGCGCAGTGCTGGTGACCAGTCTTTGGCTATCGATCAAGCTGGTGCGATCCAAGTACGGCCGGGTGCTGACTGCGATCCGCGACGCCGAATCGCGCGTGATGTTCTGCGGCTACAACCCGTTCGGTTTCAAGCTGTTTGTCTGGGTGGCCTCTGCCATGCTTTGCGGGCTGGCCGGTGCCTTGTATGTGCCACAGGTGGGCATCATCAATCCCGGTGAAATGAGCGCGGCCAATTCGATTGAAATGGCGATCTGGGTCGCAGTCGGCGGACGCGGCACGCTGATCGGCCCGTTGATTGGCGCAGCCTTGGTCAATGGCGCCAAGAGCTGGTTCACCGTGGCATTCGCCGAGTACTGGCTGTTTTTCCTGGGCGCACTCTTTATCGGTGTGACTCTCTTCCTGCCCAACGGAGTGCTGGGGCTGGTCGCCAAATTGCGAGGAATAAAATGAGCGCAGACATTCATCCGTTTGATGGTGGCGTGTCCGGCGAATCCGGCGGTGTCCGTATCCTGCAACCGGGATTGGATAGCAGTCATGGTCAGATGCTGTATCTGGAAGACATCACGGTTTCCTTTGACGGCTTTCGTGCGCTGAACAAGCTGACGCTGTATATCGGCGTGGGGGAACTGCGCTGCATCATCGGTCCGAACGGGGCTGGCAAAACCACGATGATGGACGTGATCACCGGCAAGACTCGCCCGGATTCCGGCACCGCTTATTTCGGCCAGACACTGGACCTGACCCGGTTGACCGAGCCGCAGATCGCCGAGGCCGGTATCGGGCGCAAGTTCCAGAAGCCGACGGTGTTCGAGGCCATGAGCGTCTACGACAATCTGGAACTGGCGATGAAGACCAACAAGTCGGTCTGGGCCAGCCTGAAAGCGCGCTTGAGCGGGGAAGAGCGCGACCGTATCGACACGACGCTGCAGCGCATCCGCCTGAAGAACGACTATGCGCGTCCGGCGGGTTTGCTCTCGCACGGCCAGAAACAGTGGCTGGAAATCGGCATGCTGTTGATGCAGGAACCCCTGCTGCTATTGCTCGATGAACCCGTCGCCGGAATGACCGATGCCGAAACCGATGCTACAGCCGAATTGTTCCTTGAACTTGCCAACAAGCACACGCTGATGGTGGTCGAACACGACATGGGCTTTGTTGGCAAGATCGCCGACAAGGTGACGGTATTGCACGAAGGCAGTGTGCTGGCGGAAGGCTCGCTCGACGAAGTGCAAGCGAATGAGCGCGTGATCGAAGTCTATCTGGGTCGCTGAACCGGCGGCTGCGCCTGCGCATCTTGCGGTCGGGCGGTGCTCGGAATGCTCATGGACTTGCATGTCCATTCCGCTTCCTGCGCTCCGGCCTCCCGCAACCTGCTTTGGCTCGCTCGCCCGTTGGTGGTGGTACGCCTCAACTGAGGAACGAAAATGTTAAATGTGAGTAATCTGAACCAATACTACGGTGGCAGCCATATCCTGCGCGATGTCACGCTCGACGCGCCGATCGGCGAAGTGACCTGCATCCTTGGGCGCAACGGTGTTGGCAAAAGCACTCTGCTGAAATGCCTGATGGGCGCGATTCCGGCCAAAAGCGGTGAAATGCACTGGCAGGGCAAGTCGATCATGAAAATGGCGCCGCACGAACGCGTGGCGGCCGGCATTGCCTATGTGCCGCAAGGGCGCGAGATTTTCGGGCGCCTGACCGTGGAAGAGAATCTTTTCATGGGCATGGCGCGCCTGCCGGGGCGCGAGGCGAAAAAGGTGCCGGAGGAAATTTATGCGATGTTCCCGGTGTTGAAAGAAATGCGCCATCGCCGCGGCGGCGATCTGTCCGGCGGCCAGCAACAGCAACTGGCGATTGGCCGCGCACTGGTCAGCCGGCCACAGCTTTTGATCCTGGACGAGCCGACCGAGGGCATCCAGCCCTCGATCATCAAACTGATCGGGCAGGTGATCAAGAGACTGGCCGAGCGTGGCGATATGGCGATCCTGCTGGTCGAGCAGTATTACGATTTTGCTGCCGAGTTGGCCGACCGCTATGTGGTCATGGAACGTGGCGAGGTGATTCGCAAGGGTTCGGGCTCGGAACTTGCGCTGCCGGAAGTCAAGGCGCTCGTCGCTATTTGAAGATGGGTGCATTGGACGGCAGCTTTATCGCCCTTTGCGCTGGATCATGCTTGTTGCGCGCATCTTCGCGTTCGCCCATGTACACTTCGGTTTCTGTGCGTTGTCACGTCATCGTTTGCTTGTTTCACCCACTGAACGCGCTTTGAGAGGAACGATTGCAGCAAACCGAGATGGATCTTGCCTCCGGGGCAAGCGCCGGTGGATTCGATAACTGGCAAGCCCGGTTGGACCTGGCTTATGCGCGTACCGCCCAGGGAACGGTTCCGATACGCAGGGTGCATCAAGGCCCATTGCGAGTACAAAAACATCTGTATCCGGAAGGCACCGACGTGTGCCAGCACATCATCGTGCATCCCCCTGGCGGGATTGCCGGCGGCGATAGTTTGCAGATCGACGTGGCGCTGGGAAATGCAGCGCATGCCCTGATTACCAGCCCAGGTGCGGCGAAGTGGTATCGCGGTTTCGGGCGTTCGGCGCAGCAAACGCTGAGTGTCCATCTGGATCAAGGGGCGATCCTGGAATGGTTGCCGCAGGAAACCATTCTGTTCAATGGCGCAGAGGTGGCGATTAGCAACCGGTTTGAGCTGGCCGCCGATGCGCGTTTGCTGACGATGGAAGTGGTTTGCCTGGGGCGGCGTGCCTGCGCAGAGCTTTTTCTGGAAGGGATATGGCGGCAGAAAACCGAAATTCGCCGGGATGGAAAACTGCTCTGGCATGAGCAAATTGTCTTGCCTGGCAGCTCGCCGTTACTCGATTCACCGATTGGCCTGGGCGGCGATCCGGTTGCGGGCAACTTGATCTGGGCCGGGCCGGCGTTGCCGCAGGAAATCACCGATGCTTGCCGGCGGCTTGAAGTGGAAGGACGGCTGGCAGTCACGCAACTTCCCCATCTGTGGGTGGCGCGTTATCTGGGGCCGGGAAGCGAAGCCGCGCATACCGCGCTGCGGGCTGTCTGGGCTCTGGTTCGCCCGGCGGCGCTGGGGCGCACGGCAATGGCCCCCCGGATTTGGGCAACATGATTTGACTGTGAAGAGTGAAGAGTAAGGGGTAAGGAGTTAACCCCTCACATCTCACTTCTTACACCTCACTGGAGAAATTGATGGAACTCACTCCCCGCGAAAAAGACAAGCTGTTACTGTTTACCGCTGGCCTTGTCGCAGAGCGTCGGCTGGCGCGCGGCGTCATCCTCAATTACCCGGAAGCGGTGGCATACATCTCCTGCGCGATTCTGGAAGGCGCACGCGATGGCCGAACCGTTGCCGAATTGATGAGTTTTGGCACAACCTTGCTGACCCGGGCGCAAGTCATGGAAGGCGTGCCAGAAATGATTCCGGAAATCCAAATCGAAGCTACTTTCCCGGATGGCACCAAACTCGTGACTGTCCATCAACCTATCGTTTAAACAGGAGTTAATTCATGAAACATCTTCGTTTGTTTGCTGTTGTTGCCTTGGCGCTGCTGCCGGGTTTGGCCTCCGCTCATGTTGGCGCAGATGCTGGTATACATCATGGCTCGGCTTTTATGATCGGGCTTATCCATCCGTTTACCGGCATGGATCACATGGCCGCCATGCTGGCGGTGGGCGTGTGGAGCGTTCTGGCGACTCGCCGTGTCTGGGTGATGCCGCTGGCATTTGCCGGTTTGCTGTTGGTCGGTGGCTTGCTCGGGCTTGGCGGTGTTGCGATACCGATGGTTGAACCGATGATTGCTGCGTCCTTGCTGGTACTGGGCCTGTTGATCAGCGCACGGGTGAATTTGCCGCTGCTGGCGGGGTCGGCCTTGGTCGGCCTGTTCGCGATCTTTCATGGCGTGGCGCACGGTAGCGAACTGCCTGCGACACAGGCCGTGGCAACGCTATCCGGCATGGTGCTGGGCACGATGGCACTGCATCTTTCCGGCATGGCGCTGGGTGTGTTTTTCAAGCAACGCAGCGTCTGGTATTCGCGTGTGATCGGCGGTGGCATCGCGCTGTTGGGTATCGGATTTTTGGCTGGTGCGTTTTAAGGATAAATCATGATTCCAGGCGAAATGCAGGTTCTTGACGGCGAAATCGAGATCAACGCGGGCCGGGAAACCATGACGCTGATCGTGGCCAATGTGGGGGACCGGCCGATTCAGGTCGGTTCTCACTATCACTTTTTCGAAACCAACGATTTTCTGCAGTTCGACCGGGCTGCCGCGCGCGGTTTTCGCTTGAATATTGCAGCGGGTACCGCGGTGCGTTTCGAGCCGGGCCAGACCCGCACGGTGGAGCTGGTCGCGCTGGCGGGAGAGCGGGCGGTGTATGGCTTTCAAGGCAAGGTGATGGGCAAATTGTGAGGAGTAAGGCGTGAAGAGCGAAGAGTAAAACCACCCCTCACTCTTCACTTCCCCTACCTCACGCAAGGAGATTTTCATGGCAACAATGTCCCGCAAAGCCTATGCCGAGATGTTCGGCCCGACGGTGGGCGACAAGCTGCGGCTGGCCGATACCAATCTGTGGATCGAGGTGGAACGCGATTACACGATTTACGGTGAAGAAGTGAAATTCGGTGGTGGCAAGGTCATCCGCGATGGCATGGGGCAAAGCCAGCGCATGGCGGCCGACGTGGCCGATACAGTGATCACCAACGCCGTGATCCTCGACCACTGGGGTATCGTCAAGGCCGATATTGGCTTGAAAGGCGGCAGGATCGCCGCGATCGGCAAGGCCGGCAATCCGGATATCCAACCCGGGGTGGACATTATCATCGGGCCGGGCACCGAGATCATCGCCGGCGAAGGTTGCATCGTCACCGCTGGCGGACTGGATACCCATATCCACTTTATCTGTCCGCAGCAGATCGAAGAAGCCCTGATGAGCGGGATTACCACCATGATCGGTGGCGGCACCGGGCCGGCGACCGGCACCTATGCCACTACCTGCACGCCGGGGCCGTGGCATATGGAGCAGATGCTCAGGGCGGCGGAAGCGTTTCCGATGAACCTCGGCTTTACCGGCAAGGGCAACGCCAGCCTGCCGGGGCCGTTGATCGAGCAGGTGGCCGCGGGGGCGATCGGACTGAAGTTGCACGAGGACTGGGGGACGACGCCGGCGGCCATCGACAATTGCCTGAATGTGGCCGATCGCTACGATGTCCAGGTGGCGATCCATACCGATACGCTGAACGAGTCCGGCTTTGTTGAAGCGACGCTGGCCGCGTTCAAGGGCCGCACCATTCATACCTATCACACCGAAGGTGCCGGTGGCGGCCATGCGCCGGACATCATCCGCGCCTGTGGCGAATTGAACGTGCTGCCTAGCTCGACCAACCCGACCCGGCCGTACACGGTGAACACCATCGACGAGCATCTGGACATGCTGATGGTCTGCCATCACCTCGATCCGAGCATTGCTGAGGATGTGGCGTTTGCCGAAAGCCGTATCCGGCGCGAGACGATTGCGGCCGAGGACATCCTGCACGATCTGGGCGCATTCTCGATGCTTTCGTCCGATTCGCAAGCCATGGGCCGCGTCGGTGAAGTGATCATCCGTACCTGGCAGACCGCCGACAAAATGAAGCAGCAGCGCGGCTCGCTGGCCGAAGATGCGGCAGGCAACGACAATTTCCGCGCCAAGCGCTACATCGCCAAATACACAATCAATCCGGCCATTACCCATGGCATTTCGCATGAAGTGGGTTCGGTCGAAGTCGGCAAATTTGCCGATCTGGTGTTGTGGAAACCCGCTTTCTTTGGCGTGAAACCGAGCCTGATCCTCAAGGGCGGTGCGATTGCCGCCGCGGCGATGGGCGATGCCAATGCCAGCATCCCGACCCCGCAACCGGTGCATTACCGCCCGATGTTCGCGAGTTTTGGCAGTAGCGTGCAAGCGACTTCGCTGACCTTTATTTCCGAAATTGCCCGGCAAAGCGGCGTGGCCGAGCGCCTGGGGCTGAAAAAACGGATGGCGGTGGTCAAAGGGTGCCGCTCGGTACAAAAGACTGACATGATTCACAATCATTGGCTGCCCAGGATCGAGGTCGATGCGCAAACCTATCAGGTGCGTGCCAACGGCGAGTTGCTGTGGTGTGAACCGGCAAAGGTGTTGCCGATGGCGCAGCGTTATTTCCTCTTCTAATGCGCCTGCTGCGCCGCCCTGATCGGGGCTCATGTGCTGCTCAAAATCCTCATGTACTTCATGTACATTCCGGTTTTTGCGCTGCTCTTCACCCCGCTGAGGGCGGCTCGTTACGGCGTGATGTAAAAGTGATATTCAAAGATGCTGGTGTTGACCCAACGAACTGAATCAACGCAAACCGCGCTGGAATTGCCGCTGCCGTATGAATACCGCCAGAAAGCGCGTTTTCGTACCAGGATTCCCGAGGGCGAGGAAGTGGGCTGGTTTCTGGAACACGATGGCCGTCCGTTGCGTGGCGGCGATTGCCTGTTGGCCGAAGATGGCCGCGTGGTGCGCTTGGTGGCGAAGCCGGAGGCTGTGTTGCATGTAACTGCGCGCAACGCGCTGGAATTGACCCGTGCAGCCTATCACCTGGGCAATCGCCATGTGCCGCTGCAGGTCGGCGACGGCTGGCTGCGCTTGCTCGACGATTATGTGCTGGCCGACATGCTGGCGCAGCTGGGTGTCACCGTCGCCAGAATGGAAGCGCCGTTCGAACCGGAATCCGGCGCTTATGGCGGTGGCAGCCATCACAGTCACGGTGATCCGGAATTTCACAGCAAACCGAAACTGCATCTGTTCGGCGGGCGTTGAACATGGAGATGGCGGCTTTCCAGCTCTTGCGCCTGGCCAGTCCAGCGTTACCCATTGGGGCCTACAGTTATTCGCAGGGCATGGAATCGGCCATCGAACATGCGGTTGTGCGCGATTCCGTCACGGCCAGAATCTGGATCGCCGATCAATTGGATGGCCCGGTCGGTCGCTGGGAAGCCCCGTTGCTCTGGCATTCGCTGCTGGCGGCGGAGCAGGAAGACTGGGCGCAGCTGGATGGGTTGAACCAGCGCTGGCTGGCAAGCCGCGAAACCCGCGAACTGCGCGCCGAGACCGAGCAGACCGGCTATTCGCTGATCCAGTTGCTCAAGGCGCTCGATGCCGGCGAATTGCCGCTGGCCGGGTCGGTGGGCCTGCTGGCGGCATGGGCGCTGGCCGCCAGACACTGGAACATCTACCCGCAGGCGGCATTGCAGGCCTATCTGTGGAGCTGGCTGGAAAACCAGGTCATGGTTTTGATGAAAGCCTTGCCGATGGGGCAGGTGGCGGGGCAGAAATTGCTCGGCGAGCTGTTGCCGGAACTGGAAGTTGCAACCCAACGGGCGCAAAGCCTGCCGCAAGCGGATCTTTCCGGCTTTGCCCCGGCGCTGGCCTGGCTGTCGGCACGGCATGAAACGCAGTACAGCCGCTTGTTTCGTTCCTGAAAACCTGTTTACGATCCTGCTGTGAAGCCGTGATCGGGGTTCATGTGCTGCTCAAAATCCTCATGTACTACTTGTACACGCCGGTTTTTGCGCTGCTCTTCACCCCGCTGACGGCTTCTCGCGACAGATCGTAAACAGATTCTGGGCGGCAAGTGGTGACCAAGTCATTCAAACAAGATTGGAGACAAGCATGAAGAAACCCCCTCTGCGCGTGGGTATCGGCGGCCCGGTCGGTTCCGGCAAGACGGCACTGACGCTGGGCCTGTGCAAGGCGATGCGCGAGAAGTACGATGTGGCTGCCGTGACCAACGATATCTACACCCAGGAAGATGCCCAATTCCTGGTACGCAACGAAGCGTTGACGCCGGATCGCATCATCGGCGTGGAAACCGGCGGCTGCCCGCATACCGCGATCCGCGAGGATGCCTCGATCAATCTTGAAGCGATTGCCCGTCTGAACGAGCGCTTCCCCGATCTGGACGTGATCTTCGTGGAAAGCGGTGGCGACAATCTGGCGGCGACATTCAGCCCGGAATTGTCCGATCTCACCCTGTATGTGATCGATGTGGCCGCTGGCGAGAAAATTCCGCGCAAGGGTGGGCCGGGCATCATGAAATCCGATCTGTTGATCATCAACAAGATCGATCTGGCGCCGATGGTGGGGGCTTCGCTGGAGGTCATGGCGCACGACGCCAAAAAAATGCGTGGCGAGCGGCCGTTCCTGTTTTCCAATATGAAAACCGGGCAGTCGCTGGACCAGATCATTGCCTTCATCGAAACCCAGGGCATGCTGTCCGCCGCTTGATCCGTGAGCAATTTGCCGTAGATTCAGCGCAATTTTCTGCAATACCCGCAATGACTCTTGCGCCTACGCTTGGCCGGTTTTCACGCTAAGAGGCTGGCCATGAGTCATTTTCAATTGTTCCTGCTGCTTGCGGGTACGCATTTCCTGGCCCTGCTGAGTCCGGGGCCGGATTTCTTCCTGGTGCTGCGCACCTCCACACGCTTCGGTTCGCGTGCCGGCGTTTTGACCAGTGCCGGAATTGCGCTGGCCAATGCGCTGTACGTGGTGTGCGCGCTCTCCGGGGTGGCGCTGATGCAGCGGGTGCCGCTGCTGCTGGAAGCGATCCGCTGGCTCGGCTGCGGCTATCTGGCCTGGCTCGGCTGGCGCATTTTGCGCAGCAGCAACAGCGCGCCGTTGTATGAGGGGGTGACTGCATTGCCGCCGCCGGGCGGTTCCGTTTTTATGGCCGGGCTTCTGTCCGGGCTGCTCAACCCCAAGAATGCGCTGTTTTATTTCAGCCTGCTGAGCGTGGCGACACCGCGGGATACACCGCTGGCGTGGCGGCTGCTCTATGGTGTCTGGATGGTTTCGGTGGTGTTCGGCTGGGATGCGCTGCTGGCGCTGGGAGTGGGCAACAGCACGATGCGGCGTTGCCTGCTGCGGCAGCTTGCGCTGGTCGAGAAAGTATTGGGCTGCGTGTTTCTGGTGATCGCCGGTGGCATGTTGGCCACCGGTGTGGCCGGCAAATGAACGATGGATCTTGAGGTTTTACCTCATGGGCGACCCCGAACATTTTGTGCCGGATGTTTGGGCGCCGGGGCGCGCGGCCGATCGGTACACTGTGGCGAGGTGCTTTCATGCTGGTGTGATCCAGATATTGGGCAAATGCCTTGGTTTCAGGGCGGAAATTCAGTTTTCCCTGTTGGTTTTGCAGCGTTTCCCATCATGACGCGAAGAGTAAACTATGCGCTTTGCCGAGCACTGGTAGCCCGGCGTACGGATGCGTTGAACATCAAGAGAAAAGGTTGTCATGAAACCGCGAATCGTTGTTGCCCGGTCGATGCCGGATGCGGTCGCCCAGCGGGCGAGCCAGGAATTTGATGCGCTGCTGGCGCAGGATTGCGTACCCGATACCGAAGAAGTACTGGCACGCGTCACTCGCCACCAAGCGCAAGGTCTGATGATCGGTGCCACGGTCAAGCTCGATGCACAAGCCATCGGCAGACTGCCGGACAGCCTGAAGATCATTGCCACCCTGAGCGCCGGTTTCGATCATATCGACGTGGTTGCCGCCAAGGCGCGCGGCATCGTGGTGACCAATGCTCCGGAATGCCCGACCGAATGCACGGCCGATCTGACCATGATGTTGCTGCTGTGCGCGGCGCGCCGGGCTTCCGAATTCCTGGCGCTGATGCACGATGGCTGGCGTCGGCGCCTGGGCTTGGGCGAGATGCTGGGCGTACAGGTCAGCGGCAAGACGCTGGGCATTTTCGGCATGGGGCGCATCGGCCGCGAAGTGGCCCAGCGCGCCCGCGGTTTTGGCATGCGCATCGTCTACCACAACCGCACGCGCTTGCCGGAAGCGCTGGAGCAGGGCGCTACCTATTTCGCCGATTTCCGCGAAATGCTGCCGCACTGCCAATTCCTTTCGTTGAACGCACCCGGTGGCGCGGACACCCGCAACATCATCAATCGGGAAACGCTGGCGCTATTGCCGCCCGGCGCGGTCTTCGTGAACACCGCGCGCGGTCAACTGGTGGATGAAGATGCGTTGCTGGAAGCGCTGCAATCGGGTCATCTGGCTGGCGCGGGGCTCGACGTGTTCCAGTCCGAACCAGATTTCGACCTGCGCTTTGCCGAACTGCCCAACGTATTTCTCACCCCGCATGCCGCCAGTGCGACCAAGGAAACGCGCAACAAGATGGGCTATTGCGCGCTCGACAATCTCGCCGCCGTGCTGGCCGGAGAAGCCGCGCTGACACCGGTGGAGTGAGCTGTCTTGGTGCTCCTTCGCCAAACATGGCTTGCAAGCCCGGTGTGGTTATACGCAACGGGTGAAGGCTATTCCCCCGCATCGAACGTGAGACGCTGGAATTTTTAGTCGGAATCCATCGCCGCTATAGGCGAGTGGGCGGCATGGTGGGGGAATTTTTCATGGAATTGTTCTTCAATCATCACCGCTAGCTTTTGAATGGCCGGCGCAGGATCTGCCTCCGCGCGGTGCAACACCAGGTCCATGGTGTGCAAGACAGGTAAATCACTGCGCATTTTCAGTGTTTCCGGCATACCTACGCAGGTACGCACGGTTACTCCCAGGCCTGCTGCAAGTGCCGCCCAGATTCCACTCAAATTTGCGCTCGTGAATGCCATGCGCCAAGGGATGCCGGCCCGATCGAGCGCGGTGGTGGCAGCGTTGCGCATCATGCAGGGGGCGTCGCACGCCACCAGCGGCACGGGCTCGCCTTCGAGCCAAGGCGTTGTCAGTCCTTCTTTTAAGCCTATCCAGCCCAAAGGCAGCGTTCCAAGAACGGTTTTGTGCGCGGTGGTCGGCCCGGCATCCCAGGCCAATGCCAAATCGAGCCGACCGGTAGTCAGTCCTTCCAGCAGATCAGCTTTTCGTGCGACACGCGCTTCGATCCGGGAGTGGGGATGGCTTCTGGCAAAGAGCCCCAGCACGCTGGGGAGCAGGTTTTCGCCAAAATCCTCCTGCAAGCCGATACGCACCGTGCCTTCCAGTTCCACACCACGCACCGCCGTGACCGCCTCGTAGTTCAGCTCCAGCAAGCGCCTGGCGTAGGCCAACAGGGTTTCACCGGCCGGGGTGAGCTCCAGATGACGCCCTGCTTTGCGCAAGATGGGTGTACCCAACTGGTCTTCGAGTTTTTTTAGTTGGGCACTGACGGCGGCGGTTGATCGGCCCACCCGATCCGCAGCTTGGGAAAAACTGCCGAGCTCGGTGCCTAGCACAAAGCTGCGCAGAATATCCAGGTCAAAAGTAATGTGTCGCATGGCAATAGTTTACTTTTTTGAAACAATAAGTCAAAAACTTTGTGATTTTCGGGGTGGCGTACGGTTGTTATCGTGGCAACGTGCTGAAAGTTCGCTGCTCGATACAAAGTAAAACGAGGTTGAAGCTTTCTTCATGAAGATTGATTTTCCCCTCACACTTTTGGAGTCAAGCTCATGACTGAAGAAAAAAAATACGTCCATTCCATCGGCGATGTGACTTATATCCCGTTTAACGATAAGGCAAAAACGCGCTTCCTGTTGGGTGACAGCATCCTGGTCAGTTTCATCGAGCAGGAAGCCGGCGCCGAATTCCCAATCCACACCCATGATTGCGAGCAGATTCTCGTTGTTCTGGAAGGCACGGAAGAACACATCGTCGATGGCAAGACCATCCATATGAAAGCCGGTGACGTCTGTATCCACCCCGCCAATGTGCCGCATGGCGGGCGTACGCTGACGGGATTCAAGGGAATCGACATTTTCTCGCCGCCACGCAAGGAGCATGTGGAATTGATGAAGCAACACGGGCAAATAACAGAATAAAAAAATCCGCATCGTGTGCGCCATGGGGCTCGGGGTTGACCAATCTGGCTTGGACAACCCCTAACGAGTCAATGTCGCCAATTGGGCTTCGCTCCGGGCAACAGATGTCTCGGGCCAAGTGCTTATTGCTAAAGCGCAGGGTACTTCGGCTTTGGTGTTGTTTGGGCATCGCAATGAAAGTTTGAACGTTATTGGATTTTGTTGCTGATACCGCTATTGCGGAGGAATGCAAAAGTGGTCGGCTAATAAAAAAACCGTTTGGAGGAAGATAATGTTTCAACAAATCTATGATCCTGTCGGCGGATCGTTTTTCATATCATCCCTGTTTGCAATGCTGCCGCTGCTTTCGATGTTCCTGATGCTGGGATGGCTTCGCATTGCACCGCATGTTGCAGCCTTGGTATCTCTCGTTGTTTGTGGGCTGATCGCCTTTTTTGTCTATGGCATGCCACTTGCCACGGTATTCAATGTGGGCGTATACGGTGCCGTTTTCAGTGTCTTGACGGTGCTCTGGATCATCGTCAACGCCCTTTGGCTCTATAACCTCACCGTCCGGACCGGACACTTCGCCATCCTGCGCGACAGCTTTGCATTGATCAGCGACGATCCGCGCATTCAAGCGATTATCATCGCCTTCAATTTCGGTGCGTTGATCGAGGCATTGGCTGGAGCGGGAACGCCAGTAGCGATTGCCGGTGCAATGCTGGTGGCGATCGGCGTCAAACCGCTCAAGGCCGCGACCATTGCGTTGGTGGCCGATACTGCGCCCGTGGCTTTCGGCGCGTTGAGCGTACCGATTTCGACATTGGCACAGGTGACGGGCATTCAGATCGAAATACTGGGTCATCATGTCGGCATCCAGACTCCCGTGGTTGCCGCGATCGTGCCTTTGGTGCTGGTTTGTATCATGGATGGCAAGCGTGGTTTGCGTCAGACATGGCCTGCCGCCGTGGTCGCGGGACTGGCATTTTCCGCTGCCCAGTGGTTTACCGTGACTTATGTTTCAGTGCCATTGACCGATGTCGTCGCGGCATTGACCTCCGCTGGTGCAGTCATCCTGTTCCTGAAGGTATGGACCCCCGGGAAGCTGCCTGAAGGTGCCTTTGAGAACGAGGCAACTCAAGCTGCGGGGGGCGTGGCGAAAAAGCACAGCGGGCGCGATCAAATTTTGGCATACATGCCGTATTTGGTGATCATTGCGATTTTTGCGGTGGCGCAGTTCAGTGCGATTCAGCATTTGCTTAATCTTGCGACTTTCAAATTCAGCTGGCCAGGGCTGGCGATCACTTCGCCGATAGGCAAGACCGTCGGTACGGGTTTTACCCTCAACCTGCTATCCGCGGCAGGATCCTTGCTCTTGGTGTCGGGCATCCTCACGGCATTGCTGTTGCAAGTCAACGCACGCGCCGCGCTTGATACCTACGTAAAAACACTGACACAACTGCGTTGGGCTTTTCCGACCGTGCTATGCGTGATGGCATTGGCCTTTGTCATGAATTATTCAGGGCAGACGGCAACGCTGGGACGCTGGTTGGCCGGTACAGGGGCTGCATTCGCGTTTCTGTCACCGGTGATTGGCTGGATCGGTGTGGCGGTAACGGGTTCCGACAATTCCGCCAATGCCTTGTTTGGCGCGTTGCAGGTCGCCGCCGCCCAGGAAACCGGTTTGTCGGCCGCGCTACTTGCAGCGGCGAATGCTTCCGGCGGGGTACTGGGGAAGATGATTTCGCCGCAAAGCCTGGCGGTTGGGGCGGCTGCGGTCGGCATCATCGGACAGGAAGGCGTGATTTTCCGCCAGGTCATCGGCTGGAGTCTGGGCCTGATGTTCGTGATGGCGGCGCTGGTGTATCTGCAATCGACGCATGTGCTGGCTTGGATGGTGTGACGGGTAGCTTGCAAGTGGTTTCAACTGCGGGCGTTCTGTGAATATTTGATCAGGACGCCCGCCATCACCGATGTTGGCACTAGCAATTTATTTCTGGAAGGAAACTGTTTTGAAAGAATTACGATTTCATGGTCGATCCATCATTACCGGGCGAGGTTCCTTGGCCAGCCTGCAGAATATTGCAGCCCAGCGAGTTTTTGTCGTGACGGGCGGGCAGTCCATGTTTGCCAACCAGACCATCGCAAAAATAGATACTCTGTTACGGTCTCGAAATATCGCGGTGAAGGTGCACGCCGGCATCCCGATTAACCCCCACGTTGGCGCCATCGTTGACGGTATCGCATCGATGCGGGAATTCGCTCCGGACACCGTCATCGGTGTCGGCGGCGGCGCGGCCATGGATGCCGCCAAGCTCATGGCGGTTTTCTATGAAAATCCCGATCTGGATATTGAAACGACTTTCAGAGCGGGCCTGCCTCAAGAGCGCAAGCACATCCAGCTGATCTGCATCCCCGGCACTTCCGGCACGGCCTCCGAGGTCACTCCCTTCGCCGTATTGACCTATCCGGCCGACAAGCTGAAGCTTGGCGCACGATCGCCGGCACTGGTGCCGGATCTGGCCATTCTTGACGCGGAAATCACGCTTTCGATGCCGGCCAACGTGGCGGCCGAAACGGGCATCGATGCGCTGACCCACGCCATCGAATGCTTCACCAACCCTTCGGTGGAGGAGTTCGCCAGTTGCCTGGCCGCCGGTGCAGTCGAAGGCCTTTTCACTTATTTGAGATCCTCGGTCCTGAATGGCGATATCGATTCCCGGGAGAAGGTGCACCACTATCAGAGCATGGCCGGCTGCGCGTTCTCGAACGCAGGAACCGGCATGGGCCACGGCGTTGCCCATGCGTTTGGCGGACGTTTCGATCTGGGGCATGGCCTGCTGAACGCCGTGGCTTTGCCGCATGTCATTCGATTCAATAGCCGCGATCCGCGCTCACGTGATCGGTATGCCTATTTGGCCCGCCGCATCGGCGCCGACGATCTGGCTTTGGCCGTTCTCGCGCTCAATCAATCAATCGGTATTCCAGCATCCTTTGCCGCAATCGGTGTTCCTGAGACCGCGTTCGAACAGGAGATTGAAATCCTGGTCGAAAACTCCCTCAAGGGCTCGACGCGGGTCAACCCGGTTCCGGTCACGACGGAAGACATGCGCGTGTTTTTGCGAGATGTGTTTACGGGCAAGGCGTTGGATATCTAACGGGATTTTCCTGGCACTGCCGATTGTTCTTCCTGTCCTTGCTGGTGGCATACTGGCGGCCGGCGTGGCGGGAAAATAAAAGGCAAATCATGAAGCTTTGCATCATCGGCGGGTCCGGGCATTTCGATTATGTGCTGGGCGGTTTGGCGCAGGGGATAGCGGTCGATCTGTGTGCGGTGGCGCCCGGTTCCGCTGGGGAAAACCTCGGCAAGCTGGATGTGCGTCTGCAAGCGCTGGATCTGCATCCGCGCCGCTACGTCGATTGGCAAGCGATGCTCGACGAAATCCGGCCGGATATCGTCGCGGTGAACCCGCATTTCGGCGATCACGCGCGGATCAATATCGAATGCCTGCGTCGCGGCATCCACCTGTACGCGGAAAAACCGCTGGCGACCACACTGGACGATCTGGCACGGCTAGAAACGCTCTGGCGCAGCAGCGGTGATGTTCGGCATTCGCTACAAGTCGTGGTTTCTGACTGCGTATCAGGCGGTACGGGCCGGTGCGATCGGCGAGGTGCGCCTGCTGCATGCGCAGAAATCCTATCGACTGGGCCAACGCGAGGCTTTTTATACCCGGCGCGACTCGTTTGGCGGCACGATCCCCTGGGTGGGCTGCCATGCAATCGATTGGCTGCGCTGGTTCAGCGGGCAGGAATTCGTCTCGGTGTTCGCCAGTCATTCCACCCGCGCCAATAGTGGTCATGGCGACTTGGAAAGCAGCGCGATGTGTGCGTTCGAGATGACTGGCGAGGTCGCGGCCACAGTCAATATCGATTACCTGCGTCCGGCCAATGCGCCCAACCATGACGACGACCGGATCCGCATCGTGGGCGATGCCGGGGTGCTGGAAGTGCGCAACCGGGAGATTCACTTGTTGAACGCGGCCGGTGAGCAAATCGTGCCGCAACTACCCGAAGTGCAGTGTTTTGCCGATTTTGTCGCCAGTATTCGTGGCGAGCGGCCATGTCTGGTCTCTGCCGAGGATTCCTTTCGCAGTACGGCAGCGAGCTTGCTGGCGCGCCAGTCTGCGGACGAGAAACGGCTGATCCCGTTCTGATGGTGTTTGGATGAATCACGAAAAAAGGCCGTGCTGCGCGGGCAGCACGGCCTTTTACTTGCGGGCAGGTTTAGCCGTGATGGCCATCTTGCAATCCGTTATGGCGCAGCAAGGCATCGATGGACGGTTCGCGGCCGCGGAAGGCCTTGAACGATTCCAGTGCCGGGCGCTCGCCGCCCCGGGCGAGGATTTCCTGGCGGAAGCGCGCGCCGGTCTGCGGATTGAGCACGCCTTCTTCCTCGAATGCGGAATAGGCATCGGCCGAGAGCACTTCCGCCCACTTGTAGCTGTAATAGCCGGCTGAATAACCGCCGGCAAAGATATGGCTGAAGCTTTGCGGGAAGCGGTTATAGAACGGCGGTTGCATCAGACCAAGGTCTTGCTGGATTTTTTCAGCGAGCGCTTGCACGGCCGGGACTTCGGTTTTCTGGTGCAGTTCCATGTCGAAGATCGAAAAATACAACTGGCGTTGCATGACGCTGGCGCTCTGGAAGTTCTTGGCGGCCAGCATTTTGCCGAAGAGCTCCTTGGGCAGGGTTTCGCCGGTCTCGACATGGCAGGTCATCTTGGGCAGCACTTGCCATTCCCAGCAGAAGTTTTCCATGAACTGGCTGGGCAATTCGACCGCGTCCCATTCAACGCCGCTGATGCCGGATACGCCCAGTTCGTCCACCTGGGTAAGCAGGTGATGCAAGGCATGGCCGAATTCGTGGAACAGGGTGATGACATCGTCGTGCGGCAGCAGGGCAGGCTTGCCATCGACGCCGCTGGCGAAGTTGCAGACGACCAGCGCAACCGGTGTCTGAATGCTGCCATCGGCCAGTTTGTGCCGGCCACGAACATCGTTCATCCAAGCGCCGCCTTGTTTGGCTGCCCGCGCATACAGATCCAGATACAGACCGCCAACGAGTGAGTCGTCAGCGTTTTTCAATTCGTAATAAGTTACATCCGGATGCCATGCCGGCGCTTCGGCCTTGATGAAACGCAGTCCATACAAGGTTTCGATCAGGTGGAACAAGCCGGAAAGAACGGTCGGTTCAGTAAAGTACTGTTTAACCTCTTGCTCGGAAAATGCGTATTTTCTCTCGCGGATTTTTTCCGAGACCAGGCCGACATCCCAAGGTTCGAGTTGCTTGTAGCCCAGGTTCTGGAAGGCCCAGGCCGACATTTCTACGCGGTCGCTCATCACAAACGGGCGGCAGCGATGTGCCAGATCGTGCAGGAAGTGCAGAACTTGTTTCGGCGATTCGGCCATTTTGGTGGCAAGCGATTCTTCGCCATAGTTGGCGAAGCCCAGCATTTGCGCGGCTTCCTGGCGCAATTGCAAAATCTCATTGATCAGCGAGGTGTTATCCCATTCGGTCTGGTCGAATTCCGATGCACGGGTCACATAGGCGGTATACATCTGTTCGCGCAGCGCACGATCGAGGACATACTGCATCACCGGGATATAGCTGGGGGCCTTCAATGTGAACTTGTAACCAGCGCAACCGTCTTCTTCGGCGGCGGCGCGGGCAGCAGCCAGGTTGTCGGCGGGAAGGCCGGCCAGACGTTTTTCGTCCTCGATGTAGGTGACGTAGCCATCGGTGGCGTCGAGCAGGTTTTGCGAAAAGCGGTTGGTCAGCTCGGACAGGCGCTCGGCAATCTCGGTGAAGCGGACTTTTTGCTCGGGCGGCAATTCCGCGCCGGAGAGGCGGAAGTCGCGTAGCGCATGTTCGACGATGGTCTTGCGTGCCAACGGGTATTTTTTGAATTCAGCGCTTTTCGCCAACTTCTTGTAACCGGCATACAAGGCCTCGTTCTGGCCCAGCTCGGTATAGAAATTGGAGATGCGGCCCAGGTTGGCGTTATAAGCTTCGCGCAGTTCTGGTGTGTTGACTACGCTTTCCATGTGCCCGGCAATACCCCAGGCTCGACCGAGCTGTTCCAGTGCATCTTCAACCGGACGAACGAAATTGTCCCAGGTGGGTTTGGCGATGCTTTCGACAGCACTGACTGCAGCACGGCTGGATTCCAGCAGAACATCCAATGCGGGCGAGATGTGTTCCGGACGAACATCGGCGTAACGGGGTAAGCCGGAGAAATCAAGGAGGGGATTATTTACAGCAGCGGTCATGGAGCAGGGCCTCGGGTAAAATAGGTCAGAGTTCGTAGTTAAACAGATGGGCGCACCGGTAACAAATTACAAGCAGGGAGTAATAATGGCAATTGGCAAATTCGGCGCAGCAACGCCGCAACTCGCTGAAGGAGCCTGGGTGCATGATAGCGCGCAGGTTATTGGCGATGTCGTTCTAGGTGAAGAATCTTCGATCTGGCCCAATGTGGCTGCGCGCGGGGATGTCAATTTCATCAAAATTGGCAAGCAAACCAGCATTCAGGACGGTTCGGTACTGCATGTGACGCACAAACGCGAATCCGACCCGGATGGCGCGCCGCTGGTGATCGGCGATCGGGTGACCGTTGGCCACAACGTCATTTTGCATGGTTGCACCATCGGCAACGAATGTCTGATTGGCATGGGCACGATTATTCTGGACCGTGCAGTCGTGCAGGATCGCGTGATGATTGGCGCAGGTTCGCTGGTGCCGCCGGGCAAAAAACTGCGTTCTGGCTACCTGTATCTTGGCAGCCCGGTCCGGGAAATTCGTCCGTTGACCGAGGAAGAGCTGGCCAGTTTCAACTATTCAGCCAATAACTATGTGCTGTTGATGAAGCGCTATCAGGAAGCTTGATTGTCCGCAGCAAAAAGCCCCTTGGAATGACCAAGGGGCTTTTTTTATGCGGGAGCGGTTGATCCGTCAAATGTAATGATTCAGGTACTCGGTCAGCGCCAGAATCGCCATCGATTGGCCGTACGGCATCGAGGTGAGCTTGATGTCCTTGTAGAACTGCTTGGTCGAACCCATCGCGGTGCCGAACGAAACGTTGACCAGTTCGCCCTTGCTGTCGATGTTGGCAACCACGCCCTCGATGGCCTTGACTGCGACCGGCAGGTATTCCGCGCCGATATAACGCTTGCGGATCGCCTTGAGCATGCCGAAGGCAAAGCCGGCGGTGGCAGAGGCTTCCAGATACGAGGTTTTGTCATCGAGCAGGGTGTGCCACAGGCCGCTTTCCTTGTCCTGGAACTTGGCCAGTGCCGACACTTGCGACTTGAAGGTATCGATCAGGAATTCGCGCAGATGGTCGCCGGGTTGCAGGTTCAGGAGCTCGATGAATTCCGGGATCACAATGGTGATCCAGCTATTGCCGCGTGCCCACAGTGCTTCGGCAAAGTTGTGGCGGCCTTCGAAATGCCAGCCGTGGAACCACAGCCCGGTCTTGGTATCGAACAGGTACTTGATGTGAATCAGGAACTGGCGCTTGGCTTCTTCCACGTAATCGGGGCGGTTCAGCAGCAAACCGATCTTGGCCAGCGGCAGTACGCTCATCATCAGCGTGTCGTCCCAAAGCTGCTGGTGGTTATCGTTGTTGAAAACAATATGCTGGAAGCCGTGGTCTTCAGTGCGCGGCATGTCGTACATCACATAGTCGGCCCAGATTTCCAGGTAGGGCTTGTAGGTGCTGTTTCCGGTGCGCTCGTACAAATAGGCCAAGGTCAGCATCGCTGCCATGGTATTGATGTTTTTGGTCGGCGTGCCGGCCTCAAAGCGATTCTTGAACCAATCCGTGATGATCTGCAGGCATTCGGCGTCGTGCGTTTGGTCGAAGTAGCGATACAGTCCGTACAAACCGACGCCGTGGGTCCATTCCCAGTCGTTCCAGCCCTTGGTATCGATAATGCGGCCATCGTCGAGTTTCAGCAGGAATTCCCCGGTTTCGTCCTTGATGTTGACCAGGTTGTCCATCAGCTTGGCGATGTGGCCGTGCACCTCGCGGGCGGTCACTTTGGGTTGATGGTTGGCTGCCATGGTTAGCTCCTCATATTTTGAATGTGAAAGCGGCGATCTGATTCTTGGGCCCATCGAATGGGCTGGTCGTCCGGATGGGCACTAAGGTAAGGCTTCGTATCGGCGCACGCCTTCATCCGATTGCCAGTTGTGGCAGAAGATGGCAACGATTTTAAGGTGATGCCGGCTGACCAGTCATATTCTTTGCGCAAGAATAACGTGGTTCATGCCAAACATGGTCCGCATATTGATGATCAAGTGAGGGACAACATGATTCTGGGAATTCGCGCTCATGACCTGGGCACTGGTAGCGCAGCCGAACTGGCCGATTTGGCCGTACAACGCAGATTGCAGGCAGTGCAGCTGGCGCCCGCCAAGGCAATACCGGGTGCGCCGCCGGTCGGTGGCTGGAATCCGGACTTTGCCTGGCAGACGGCCCAGGCTTTTTCACAGCGCGGTGTGCAGATTGCCGTGTTGGGTTGTTACATCAATCCGGTGCATCCCGATCCTGTTTTGCTGCGTGCTGAGATCAAGCGCTTCAAGGAAGCGCTGCGTTACGCTCGCGATTTCGGTGCAAGTGTGGTCGGTACGGAAACCGGTTCCCTGAATGCCGATTGCAGTCCGCATCCCGGTAATCGCAGCGAGGCCACCTTCGTTACCTTGCTGGCGACGCTGCAAGAATTGGCGGAAGAGGCGGAAAAATGGGGTGTGATGATTGCGCTGGAAGCTGCCGCCGAGCATGTGGTTTACGATGTCGACCGCTTGCATCGCTTGCTTGTAGCGCTCGACTCCAACCATGTGCAGGTTATCTTTGATCCGGTCAATATCATCTTGCCGGCAGAATGCCAGAATCAACCGGCATATTTTGAACGGGCACTGGCGCTGATTGGAGAGAAGATTGTTGCGCTGCATGCCAAGGATTTTGTGCTGCGCGATGGCCTGTTGGTCCGTGTACCGCCGGGGCAAGGGCTGCTGGATTATGCCGCACTGTTGCAGCAGGTGGGCAAGCTCAAGCCTGGCGTGCCGGTCTTGATGGAAGAGACCGCGGGCGATGCGCGCGATCCTGCCCTGGCCTATCTGCGCGGATTCGATTCGCTTTGTTGAGTCAGGACGAGTGAAATGAAAAAAGCCTGCACTCCTGTGCAGGCTTTTCGCATGTTGGCCGATCAATACTTGCCCAGCTCCAGACGTCCTTCACCCAATACTTTGCCATTGCTGTTTGCTGCATCCAGCGCGCGGACAGTTAAAACGTAGCGCGCACCCTTTCCGCCCGAACAAGGTGGCAGGTAGGCACCTGGCTTGTCGTCGCCCCGGTGGGCGCTGACGAGGAAGAAACCTGGAGGCAACGCCATGCTGTTGCCTGGCGCTGATGGCACTTGGGCGCTATTAACCCCCTTGCCGATGGTATAGCCGATCCGTCCCATGCCGCCATTGTCCAGTCCTGTGCCTTTTTCTGAAAATTCCAGCAACAGCGCTGCGGTGCCTGGCGGCAGATCAAATACATTCAATGCCGGCGTGGCACCAGCCCCCCCATTTTTAGGACACTGCTGGCCCGCAGGAATGGTTACGCCATTCCAGGCCGGGTTGGCGAAACGGACTGTCAAGCGAGTCTCTGCCTGGGCTGCAAGTGTGACTGTCAGAAGGAATAAGGGCAGCGCACGGCGTAACATGGCGTATCTCCAGCAAGGTTTTTCAGATTTGATTCTAGCCGATGTCATTTGTTGCAGGGTGACTGTGCGTAACAATGCAAAACGGCGGGTTGCCCCGCCGTGCTGTTTTCGTCTGATGGGACTCAGGCGGCGAGAACTTTGAGGGCCGCTGCGTAATCCGGTTCTTGCTTGATTTCCGGAACCAGTTCGGCATGAATAACCTTGTCTTGCTCGTCGAGCACGACAACGGCACGAGCAGAAACGCCGGACAAGGGGCCGCTGGTGATTTCCACGCCATAATCGGACAGGAATGCCCGACCGCGCATGGTCGACAGGGTCACGACCTTATCCAAACCTTCTGCGCCACAAAAACGGGCTTGCGCAAAAGGAAGGTCTGCAGAAATACAGAGCACAACGGTGTTGCTTAGCCCGGCGGCTTCTTGATTGAAGCGACGTACGGAAGTGGCGCAAACACCAGTGTCGATGCTTGGGAAAATATTCAGTACTTTTTTCTTGCCGGCCAGGCTGGCGAGTGAGACATCTGCCAGATCCTTACCCACCAGAGTAAACGGTTTGGCGGTACTGCCTACCGATGGGAAAGTACCATTGAGGGTGACGGGGGTGCCGCCGAGTTGAGTCGATGCCATGTATATCTCCATGATTATTGTTGGGTACTGCTTGAGAGCCATTCCTATTATCGGGAATGTGGCAGTGACCGGCAAGGTTTAAAAAGACACAGCCGGCAAAGGCCGGCTGGGAGAGTAGAGGTGCCGGGAGATCACAAATCCTGTGGCGGTAGCAAGGGGGCGAGTGCTTCCTGGTAATTGGGCTCGGAGTTCATGTCCGAAACTAATTCGGCATACATAACATCATCGTTCACATTCAACGTGATCAGCGCTGTTGTCATCAAGCCGGAAAGCGGAATATCCGTGATCATGACACCGTAATCTTTGTGGAAGTCACGGCCGCGCAAGGTTGAAAGCAACTGAATCTTGCGAAATCCCTCGGTGCTGGCAATTCGCGAAAGCGCATATGGCGTATCCACTGATACAACCATAACCACCACGTTATCAATATCATAGGCGAGCGCTTCCAGCCGACGTGCAATTGCCAAGCCAATGGCTGCATCCAGACTCGGGACGATGGCAATCAGTTTGCGCTGGCCCCAGAACTTGGACAGCGGAACATCCTGCAGATGGATATCGACCAACATGAAACTATGAGCGATATCGCCAATACGTGGGAAACGGCCGCCAACGCTGACCGGGGTTCCATTGAGCATGACGGTGGCCATGAGGTGAAAGCTCCTTAAAACGTTAAGTTGATATGCTTCAGTATGGAACGTAATCTCGCGAAAACAAGGCGTGTACCTGGTCGCCTACACACGTGCTTGCCTGTTTTGGGCAAGGTCTCAATACGAATTTGGAAGCACGAATTAATAGTCACAAATATTCAGTCATTACTGCTGGATGGCTGTTGCACTGAATCAGGTGCTGCGTAATAGCTTGGGCTCAGTAGAACCAAAAAAGAGAATAACCCGAGGATTTTAGATCGCCGGTTTCCAGTTGCAGGAAGGCGTGCAACTCGTCGTGACCGGGCAGGCTCTGGCGGGTTTTTTCATTGGTATTCAAGTATTCGGCCGGTTTGAAGATGCGCTTTGCGACCACATGTTCCTGATTGTCGGTCAATGTGAGTTCCAGCAAGGGCAAGGCTTGTTCGTATTGGGCAAGGTTGCGCAAGGTGGCGGAGAGCTGGATCAGGGTGGGGTGGTCTGGCACATAAGTTAGTTCTGACCATTCCAGGCGCAACTGGTCGGCCTGATGCGGCAAGGGCATGCTGCAGCCCAGCGTGTTGCACAGACGGGTGAAGCGCGGCTGCAAGGCCGGGTATTCCATGGCAAGTGTGACCCGGTAGTAAAAGACAATCTGCAGACATAGCACCAAGCCGGCGAACAGCGTGGCAAAAATCCAAACGCCGCGATGGCGCGGGATGGGCAAGGGCGCGAACAGCGCATCGTCTTCGGGCAAGGCAATTGGCCGGTAGCCTTCCGCTTTCGCTCTGGCCATCTGTTCCGGCGTTTCAGGTGCCGTTTCCATCAATGCATCAGGAGCTTCTTCCGTAAAGGATGGCGTTGCAGCCTGCACTAAGGTGGCGTGATCCAGTGCTTTGGTTGCAGCCGGAAGTTCAGGGCTAGTGACGGGATGTGAAAAATGGGCCAGTGCCTCCGCTTCTTCTGCCAAGTCGGTCTGTAGTTGCTTATACAGATCAGCAATTGGCGTGGTATCGACGGGTTCTGGAGGAGCTGGTGTTTCGTCGGCGGAGGGTGCTGCGGGCGGCAGCAGGCAATCAAGTGCATCGAAGACAAAGGCGCAGCGCCCGCAGCGAACTTGTCCGTGATATGCAGCAAGCTGCTCGTCGGTCACCCGAAAGGCAGTTGAACAATTTGGGCAGCGGGTGATGTGGTCCATGCGCAGATATTAGATCATTTCGGAATCATTTTCTGGTCCCTGACAGACAGACCCATCCTTCTTCCATGGCTACCGGGGCAAAATCGAACCATTGCCGGTAGATAGCCATGACATCATCGGCCTGTTCTTCCAGAATGCCAGAGAGTGCAATTCGTCCACCGCAGCGTACCTTGCCGGAAAGCAGGGGAGCGAGGGCCTTCAGCGGGTTGGTCAGAATATTGGCCAGCACGACATCATATTGTCCATCCGGCGCTGCGTCGGGCAAGAAAAAACCGATCTCAACATGATTCTGTTCGGCGTTCTGCTTCGAGGCAATCATGGCCTGCGGATCGATATCGACGCCATCAGTTGAGGCCGCGCCCAACTTCATCGCTGCAATCGCCAGAATGCCCGAACCACAGCCGTAGTCGAGCACTGTTTCCCCGTGTTTCAGGTTGGCATCGATCCATTTCAAGCAAAGACGGGTGGTCGGGTGGCTGCCGGTTCCGAAGGCAAGACCCGGATCAAGCTGGATGCTGACAGCCGCCGGGTCTGGACATTCGTGCCAGGTGGGCGTAATCCAGAGCCGGATGGAAATCGGGATCGGATCGAATTGCGCCTGTGTTAGTCGCACCCAGTCCTGGTCTTCGACCACACTGACCGTGTACGGAGGGAGGGGGATACGCACTGCATTGGCAGCCGCTGCAGCCATTAAATCGGCACTGGCATTCTCTTCCAGCAGGGCAATCACCACGCTTTTTTCCCAAAGCTGATCAACCGGCTCACCGGGTTCGCCGAAAATGGGTTTTTCTTCCGACGTGCCGGCAGCGGCATCCTCGATTGAAACGGAAAGCGCGCCCAGATCGAACAGCGCGTCAGAGAGCGCTTCGGCGTGAGTGGAAATTGCGGTAATGCGAAGTTCTTGCCAGGACATATGGTTGTGAGAAGCCAAGGGTGAGGGGTAAAAGCGAAGGGCATGGCATGCGGGAGGTTTTACTCCTCACACCTTGCCCCTCACACGCTTACAGCTGTTTTTCCAGCAAGACCCGGATTTCCGGCATGCGGTGTTCCAGATGGTGAATGCTGGTGCCACCTTTAACAAAACCGGGATCGACCAGCAATTGCTGGTGCAGCGGAATGTTGGTGTTGATGCCTTGCACGACCATTTCCGATAGAGCGATGCGCATACGAGCCATCGCCTGCTCGCGGGTGTCGCCATAGGTGATGATCTTGCCGATCATTGAGTCATAATTCGGCGGAACAAAATAACCTTGGTACACATGCGAATCCACGCGGATTCCCGGGCCGCCCGGCGCGTGATATGTGGTGATGCGTCCGGGACTGGGCAGAAATTTGAGTGGGTCTTCGGCATTGATCCGGCATTCCATGGCATGGCCACGGATCTTGATGTCCTTTTGCGCAAAACGCAGCTTTTCACCAAAAGCGATACGGATCTGTTCCTGGACGATATCGATACCCGTGATGAGTTCCGTCACCGGGTGTTCAACTTGCAGACGAGTATTCATTTCGATGAAATAAAACTCGTTGTTCTCGAACAGGAATTCGAAGGTACCCGCACCGCGGTAGCCGATCTGGCGACACGCTTCGGCGCAGGCTTCGCCCACGCGTTTGCGTTGTGCATCGGTAATGCCGGGTGCCGGTGCTTCTTCAATCACTTTCTGGTGCCGGCGCTGCATCGAGCAGTCACGTTCGCCCAGATAGACCGCGTTGCCGTGCTGGTCAGCCAGAATCTGGATCTCGATGTGGCGTGGTTTTTGCAGGAATTTTTCCATGTAAACCATGGAATTTCCAAAAGCCGCGCCAGCTTCGGATTTGGTCATTTCGACGGCGCGCAGCAATTCTTCTTCATGATGGACCACGCGCATACCGCGGCCACCGCCGCCGCCCGCGGCCTTGATGATGACTGGGTAACCAACTTGCTGGCCCATCTTCAGGATTTCTTGCGGATCGTCGGTCAATGCACCATCCGAACCCGGGACACACGGCACTCCGGCAGCTTTCATCGCTGCCTTGGCCGACACTTTGTCCCCCATCAGACGGATCGAATCAGGGCGTGGGCCGATAAACACAAAGCCGGATTCTTCCACGCGCTGGGCGAAATCGGCGTTCTCCGACAGGAAGCCGTAACCTGGGTGGATCGCTTCGGCCTCAGTCACTTCTGCGGCGGCGATCAGGGCAGGGATATGCAAATAACTTTGGGCGCTGGGTGCCGGGCCGATACAGACGGACTCATCGGCCAGCTTGACGTATTTAGCTTCGCGGTCGGCTTCGGAATGGACGACGACGGTTTTGATGCCCATTTCGCGGCAGGCACGCAGGATACGCAGGGCAATTTCGCCGCGGTTGGCGATCAGAATTTTTTCAAACATAGGGAACCCCAATAAAGGAGAAGGGGAAGGGGGAAAGGGGAGGGTCGCAAGTGCCGATCCTCAACTCCTCTCCTCCTTCTCCCTTCCCTAGTTTAGTTAGCCGATAATAAACAGCGGTTCGCCGTATTCAACTGGCTGGCCGGTTTCAATCAGGATTGCCTTGATGACGCCGCTCTTGTCAGCTTCGATTTCGTTGAGAAGCTTCATCGCTTCAATGATGCACAGCGTATCGCCAGCGTTAACGGTTTGTCCGATTTCGACGAATGCGGCAGCCCCCGGCGAAGGGGAGCGATAGAACGTCCCGACCATCGGAGACTTCACTACATGACCTTCCGGCAGTCCGCTGGTTGCTTCGGCGACGGCGACAGGCGCTGCTGCCGTGAGTGCCGGAGCCGTTGGTGCCGCCCCAGGGAACTGATACTGCATGGGCGAAGCTTGCTGAATATAGGTCGGCGCATTGTTGTTGACGCGCGTAATCCGTACTTTTTCCTCGCCTTCAGTGACTTCAAGTTCGGCAATGCCGGATTCTTCGACCAAGTCGATCAGCTTCTTCAGTTTTCTCAGGTCCATACCGGAATATTCTCCTCTTTGGAAAGCAGGGCGTTAGCACGCCTTCGGGGTGTATTCAAGCGCATAACGCAGCGCGTATTCATAGCCTTTGGCCCCCAGCCCGCAAATCACACCGACTGCAAGATCGGAGAAATACGAGTGGTGACGGAAAGCTTCACGGGTGTGCACGTTGGACAGGTGCACTTCAACAAAAGGCTTCTTTGTGGCTGCCAGCGCATCGCGAATAGCTACGCTGGTATGCGTAAATGCCGCCGGATTGATGACGATAAAATCCGTGCCGTCGTCCAATGTGGCCTGGATTCGTTCAATCAACTCGTATTCGCGATTGGATTGGAACGCTTGCACTTCCGCCCCATGTTCCTGGCCAAGCGTGGTCAGTCGAGCGTTTATGGTAGCCAATGTATCGGCCCCGTAGTGCTGTGGTTCCCGTACGCCGAGCAGGTTCAGGTTCGGGCCATGCAAAACCAAAATCTTGCGGGTATTGGGCATCGATTTATCCTTTAGAGAGCTTGTTTCGGCGGGCTTTCTCAATGAGAAAACGGGCAGAGACAGACCCTGACAGCCCTGTCGATCCGGCGCAGTTTGCCGTAGAGAGTTCAGACTTGTCCAGAAAAATGCGTGTAAAACTGCGAAAAATCGCTGAAAAAGCGCGACGAGTTTTAGTAAATGCTGATGAAACGAGCCAATTCTGACGCGGTTTAGCGTGCCTTGTGGCTGCTATAATCCGCCGATTGTTCAGATGATGAGCGGTTCATGCAAGTTTCCGATTTTGATTATGTATTACCCGAACAGTTGATTGCCCAGTTCCCACTCGAGGTGCGCGGCGCGAGCAGATTACTGCATGTGGCTGGCAATGATCTGGACGATACGCTGTTTTGTGAATTGCCGCGCTTTTTGTGTGCCGGTGATTTACTGGTTTTCAATGATACGCGGGTGATCAAGGCGCGCCTGTTCGGCAAGAAAGAAAGCGGTGGCCAGATCGAAGCGCTGATCGAGCGCGTCCTGGATACGCACTGCGCGCTGGCGCACGTGCGTGCTTCCAAGGCGCCTAAGCCTGGAACGAAGCTGATCTTCGCCGATAAATGGCCGGCAGAGATGGTGGAGCGGCGTGGGGATTTGTTTTTGCTGCGCTTTGCCGGGGCGGATAATGTCCTCGATATCCTCGATGCCGCAGGGCAATTGCCACTTCCTCCGTATATTACCCATACCCCGGACGACGAAGATGCACAGCGCTATCAGACCGTTTATGCGCGTGATCCGGGTGCCGTGGCTGCGCCGACCGCAGGGTTGCATTTTACCGATGCCATGCTCGATAAAGTCCGTGCCATGGGCGTCAATACGGCGTTTGTCACCCTGCATGTCGGCGCTGGAACCTTCCAGCCGGTGCGGGTGGAAAGTATTGCCGAGCACACGATGCACCACGAGCGTTATACGATTCCTGTTTCCACTGAAACGCTGATCCGCGCAACCCGTGAAGCAGGTGGGCGGGTGGTTGCCGTCGGCACGACCAGTTTGCGTGCGCTGGAGGCGGCCAGTCAAAATGGGCTATTGGCCGATCTGGAAGGCGATACCGATATTTTCATTACCCCTGGGTATGAGTTCAAGGTGGTCGATCGTTTGATCACCAACTTCCACTTGCCCAAGTCAACGCTCTTGATGTTGGTTGCCGCCTTCGCCGGCTATGACACGATCATGGCGGCTTACCGTCATGCAATTGCGCAGGAGTACCGCTTCTTCAGCTATGGTGACGCCATGCTGCTGGAAAAGCAGGTTTGATTTAATCAACGCGCCGGACTGTGTTTCCGGTTAGCACAAGGACGTTTCCAAATGCAGTTTGAACTCAAAGCCACCAGTGGTGCGGCCAGGCGTGGCACCCTAACCCTCAATCACGGCATCGTTGAAACCCCGGTATTTATGCCGGTGGGTACTTATGGCACCGTCAAAGCAATGACGCCGCGCGATCTGAACGAGATCGGGGCGCAGATTATTCTCGGCAATACTTTTCATCTGTGGTTGCGCCCAGGCCTGGACGTGATCGAAGCCTTTGGCGGGCTGCACGATTTTATGGGCTGGGACAAACCGATTCTGACCGATTCGGGCGGGTTTCAGGTATTCAGCCTGGGGGCGATGCGCAAAATCACCGAAGAAGGGGTGAAATTCCAAAGCCCGATCAATGGCGACAAGTTGTTTCTGACCCCTGAAGAATCGATGCGCATCCAGACGGTGCTTAATTCCGACATTGTGATGATCTTCGACGAATGCACGCCGTATCCGGCTGATCGCAAGCAGGCTGCGGATTCGATGCGCTTGTCTTATCGCTGGGCCAAGCGCTCGCGCGCCGAGTTCGATTTGCGGCAAAACCACAACGCATTGTTCGGCATTGTGCAGGGGGGCATGCATGAGGAACTGCGTGATGAATCGCTGGCGGGTCTGAAAGACATTGGGTTTCATGGCTATGCGATTGGGGGTCTCAGTGTGGGAGAGCCCAAAGAGGAATTCACGCGTGTTCTGGCGTATACCGCGCCGAAGCTGCCAACCGATTCACCGCGCTATCTGATGGGCGTGGGTACGCCGGAAGATCTGGTGTTCGCGGTCGGGCAAGGTGTAGACATGTTCGATTGCGTAATGCCGACGCGCAATGCTCGAAACGGGATGCTGTTTACGCGCTGGGGTGATATCAAAATCAAGAATGCCAAGTACCGGAATGATCCACGTCCGCTGGACGAGGGGTGCACCTGCTATGCCTGTCGCAATTTCAGCCGGGCTTATTTGCATCACTTGTTCCGTTCAGGCGAGATATTGGCATCTCAGCTCAATACCATCCACAACCTGCATTACTATCAGGAGCTGATGCGTGAAATTCGCACGGTGATCGAAGCGGATGAATTTGCAGCTTTTACCGCGCGGTTTGCCGCGGAGCGGGCACATGGCGTGGACTAAGCCCCAGAAATGACAAAACAGAAACGGGCAGCCAGTTGGCTGCCCGTTTCTGTTTGATGCCATAAGCGTTATTGCTGGTGGATCAACTGGTTGTTTTCGAATTTAATTTTGTCGCCAGTCTTGAATCCGTGATTTTCCGATTCGAAGGTGATGGTTTTTTCCTCACCATTGTTGAGTCTGAAACCCACTTCATAATACTTGTTGGTTTTTACCCGTTTTTCAATTTCATTGCCGGCCAACGCTCCGCCCAAGGCCCCAACAATCGTAGCGGCGGTGCGGCCATTGCCGCCACCGACCTGGTTGCCAAGTACGCCTCCGACCACGCCTCCGCCAATTTGACCGATCAGTGAGCCTTGTCTTGGTTTGTCCACTTCTCGCACTTGCGTGACCAAGCCGCATGTCGGACAGACGGCCTTCATATCTTTGGGTGCAGTCATGACCGACTTGAGGGCGAATTTTTTGCGCTCCAACGCCTCGCGCTGGCAGGTGGCCGAACCGGCTTTGTCGAGTTCCCTGCAGAAAGCGATGTCTGCTTGGTAGTCCTTTTCTATTTTTGGCTTATTGGTATTAAGGTCGCCATAGTAAACGCGGGTTTGTGCTGCTGGGTCACGATTTTTCCAGAGGGAGGCGTAAGCTGCTTTTTTCTTGGCAATGGCCTCTTTCATGCAAGCGGGAATCTCGCTTTTACTGAGTTCCTTGCAGACCGCTGCGTCGGCTTGATAATCCGTATCGATGCGGGTGCGACTACTTGTTAACGGTTCGGCAGAAACGCTGGCCATGGCGGCCCCAAATACGACTGCCAAGACCGAAATGATGATGCGCATGATCTCTCCTTTCAAAGGGTGCAGTTTACAACTATTACCCTTAATCATAACGCCAGCAAGGCCAATACCGGCTAAACTTGTTAGCGGTTGTGGATTTTGGTGGTAGCTGCGGCTAGAATGACCCGCTTTGATTTTCGAAAAATTCAACAGAGCAAAGGAATTCCTTATGTTTATTGCCCCCGCTTATGCAGCCAGTCTGGTTGGGCCGGATAGTTTTCTTCTGCAATTGGCGCCAATGATTGTCATTGGCGTGTTGTTCTGGTTTTTGTTGATTCGTCCGCAACAAAAGCGTGCCAAGGAACATGCAGCGCTACTCGCAGCTCTGAAAAAGGGCGATGAAGTGCTGATGACCAGTGGTATGCTGGCCCGCGTGATCAAGGTTGACGAGTCCTACTATGTTCTGGAAATTGCCAACGGTGTGAATATCACTGTCCAGCGCGGCGCAGTTGCCAGCAAGCTCGAAGATGGCACGCTGAAAAAAGCTGGCCTGTAAACCCAATCCGGCGACACGCACGAGGCTCTGCTTCGTGCGTGTCGCCTTTTCAATTCTGATGGGTTCGCCATGAATCGTTACCCGCTGTGGAAGTACCTCTTGATGGCCGTGACGCTGGTTGCGGCTTTTCTGTTTACCCTGCCCAATTTTTACGGTGAGAGCCCTGCCGTCCAGATTTCCAGCGTTCGAGCCACAATCAAGGCTGATGCCAGTTTGTTGACACGTGCTGAAGATCTGGCCAAGGCCGCAGGCATTACGCCGGAAAACAGTCTGTTCGAGAACAATTCGGTCAAGTTGCGCTTCAAGAATACCGAGGATCAACTCAAGGCGAAGGATGCGATCCAGGCCGGTTTGGGTGAGGACTATATCGTTGCCCTCAACCTGCTCTCCAGTTCGCCCTCCTGGTTGACGAGACTCGGCGCGAAGCCGATGTTTCTTGGTCTTGATCTGCGCGGCGGTGTGCACTTTCTGCTCGAAGTGGATATGAAAGCGGCAGTAGACAAGGCACTGGAAAAAACGGCCGGGGAAATGCGCCGCGAACTGCGTGACAAGAAAATCCGTTACGGTCGCATTAGTCACGAACGTGATCAGGTTGTAGTCCAGTTGCGCGATGCCGAGACCGTGGATGCTGCAGGCCAGGCGATTCGCCGCGTGTTGCCACAGCTTTCTGTCGTGGATGTCAAGGAAAGTGGCAATTACAAGGTGCTGGTGAGTTATGGCCAGCAAGCACTGACGCGACTCAAGACCGATGCTGTCGCCCAGAACGTGACCACCCTGCATAACCGGGTGAACGAGCTGGGTGTGGCAGAACCGATCATCCAGCAGCAGGGCGAAGGCCGGATCGTAGTGGAATTGCCAGGTGTGCAAGACACGGCCAAGGCCAAGGATATTTTGGGCCGCACGGCTTCGCTGGAAGTTCGGCGAGTCGAGGATGACCCGACCAAGCTTAATGAGGCAATTAATGGCCAGGTGCCCGCTGGTTATGAACTGATGTCCGAACGTGGCGGAGACGGAAAGTCACGCCCCATCCTGTTGCACAAGGAAGTCGAGTTGACCGGCGAGAATATCAATGATGCGCAGGCCGGCTTCGACGAGCAGAACCAGCCGGCGGTGCACATCAATCTCGATAGTGCTGGCGCCACCATTTTTCGCGACCTGACGCACGACAATATCGGTAAACGCATTGCCATGGTGCTGGTCGAGAAAGGCAAGGGCGAAGTGGTCACGGCTCCGGTGGTTCGGGCTGAAATTGGTGGGGGGCGCGTCCAGATTTCGGGTTCGATGAATGTGCAGGAAGCTAATGATGTTGCGCTGCTGTTGCGTGCAGGTTCGCTGGCGGCGCCGATGAGCATTGTGGAAGAACGTACGATTGGACCAAGTCTGGGCGTGGAAAATATTACCAAAGGCTTCCATTCGACCTTGTACGGTTTCGCCGCCATCACGCTGTTCATGATCTTGTATTACCGCGTATTTGGCGTGGTTTCGGCTGCCGGCCTGGCAACCAACCTGTTGTTCCTGTTGTCGTTACTGTCCATGTTGCAAGCTACCCTGACCTTGCCCGGTATCGCGGCCATTGCGCTGGCGCTGGGGATGGCCATTGACTCCAACGTGCTGATCAACGAGCGGATTCGAGAGGAGTTGCGCAATGGCATGCCACCGCAATCGGCGATCAGTGCCGGTTATGAGCATGCCTGGGCGACAATTCTGGATTCGAACGTTACCAGCTTGATCGTCGGTGTCATGCTGTTGGCTTTTGGCTCCGGTGCCGTGCGCGGCTTTGCCGTGGTGCACTGTCTGGGTATTCTCACCTCGATGTATAGCTCGGTGTTTGTGTCGCGCGGGGTGGTTGACCTGATCTACGGTTACCGTCGCCGTTTGACCTCGATTGCGGTCTAAGCCGGGAACAGGGAGAAAATAATGATTGAATTATTTCATGTGAAGCGCGATGTGCCGTTCATGAGCTACGGCAAGCTCACGACGGCGATATCGCTGGCTACTTTTGTCGTGGCCGTGTTTTTCCTGGTCTTCAAGGGCCTGAATCTGGGCGTGGAGTTTACGGGCGGGACGGTGATGGAGGTGCGGTACACTCAGGCTGCTGAAACCAACCAGGTTCGATCACGGGTTGATTCGCTGAAGTATGGCGAATCGGTGGTGCAGTCCTTGGGCACTACACACGACATCATGATCCGGTTGCCCAATATCAAGGGCAAGACCTCGGCTCAGCTTTCCAATGAAGTACTGTCTGAACTCAAGAAAGACGACGCCAGCGTGGAAATGCGCAAGGTTGAGTTTATCGGGCCTTCGGTCGGTACTGAGCTGGTGACGCATGGTTTGGTTGCCACGCTATTGGTCTGTCTCGGTATCATCATCTATCTGGCAATCCGCTTTGAGTGGCGATTCGCTGTTTCGGCGGTGATCGCCAACATGCATGATGTCGTGATCATCCTGGGCTTCTTTGCCCTGTTTCAGTGGGAGTTCTCGTTGCCGGTGCTGGCCGGGGTGCTGGCGGTGCTCGGCTACTCGGTGAACGAATCGGTTGTGGTGTTTGATCGGATACGTGAGAACTTCCGTAAGCCTGAAATGCGTGGCAGGGCTGTACCGCAAGTGATCGACAATGCGATTACTGCCACCATGAGCCGGACCATTATCACTCACCTTTCCACGGAAATGATGGTGGTTTCCATGCTGGTGCTGGGTGGGCCGAGTCTGCATTACTTTGCCATTGCCCTGACGATTGGTATTGTGTTTGGTATCTATTCTTCGGTGCTGGTGGCGAGTCCGTTGCTGTTGCTGTTTGGGCTGACTCGCGAAAACATGATCAAACCGGTCACCATTAAGGAAGAAGCAGTCGTTTGATGGGCTGTTGATGGAATTTTTTTGGCGCCGGCGAGTCCATCGTCGGCGTTTTCATATGTAAAGGATATTCATGGAATTTAATCCGATCGATATTTTCTTGCATCTGGACGCCTATCTTGGCCAATTAGTAGCCAATTATGGCACTTGGGTCTATGCGATTCTGTTTGCGGTGCTTTTCTGTGAAACCGGACTCGTGGTCACGCCATTTCTGCCCGGTGATTCACTCTTGTTTGTTGCTGGGGCGGTGGCCGCCACTGGTGGGATGAATCCGTATCTGTTGGCAGGTGTACTGATGGCAGCAGCCATCCTTGGGGATACAACCAATTACTTTATCGGACGATTCATTGGCGAAAAATTATTTGCCAATCCCAATTCTAAAATATTCCGCCGTGATTACCTCGACCGCACCCATGCATTTTACCAGCGGCATGGTGGGAAAACCGTCACATTGGCGCGCTTTGTGCCGATTGTGCGAACCTTTGCGCCGTTTGTGGCGGGGGTTGGCGAAATGCCCTATTTCCGCTTCTTGAGCTTTAGTGCGCTGGGGACGATGTTGTGGGTCGGGGGGCTTACTACCCTGGGCTACCAGTTTGGAAATGTCGATATTGTTAAGAAAAACCTGTCGTTCGTCTTGATTGGCATCGTGGCATTGTCTTTCCTGCCGGCTGCAATCCAATACCTGCGAGGGCGTACGAGGAAGGCCGTACCTTGATTGACAAGCAGACTATTCGTGCCGCTTTTGATCAAGCGGCAAGTAGCTATGATGCTGCTGCCGTTTTGCAGCGTGAAGTCGTTGATCGTATGCTGGAAAAACTTTCCATCATGAAATTGGCGCCACAACATGTGCTCGATGTCGGTTGTGGGACGGGTTATGCCGGGCCTTTGCTTTTGCAGCGTTTTCCCGATGCGCGGTTGATCGAGTTGGATCTTGCGCCAAGCATGCTGCTGCAGGCACGATTACGTCATCCAACAGGATCTCGGCACTGGATTGCACGGCTCAAGGGTAAAAAACTACCTTGGCAGATCTGCGGCGATGCCGAAGCTTTGCCGCTGGCAAGTGCTTCGGTGGATTGCATATGGTCGAATCTGGCGCTGCAGTGGTGCGAAACCCCTGATCAAGCTTTTGCCGAGTGCTTTCGGGTGCTGCGTCCCGGCGGTCTTTTCCTGTTTTCTACCTTGGGGCCGAATACGCTAAATGAATTGCGAACGGCTTTTGCTGGTGTCGATGGTCAAGCGCATGTGAACCGTTTTATCGACATGCATGATCTGGGCGATGCGCTGGGGCGGGCTGGATTTGCTGCGCCGGTGATGGAAATGGAAAATCTGGTGATGACCTACGACACGGTGCGTGAGGTGCTGGCTGACCTGAAAGGGATAGGTGCACATAGTGTGCGTGACGGTCGTCGCACTGGATTGATGGGCAAGTCAGCCTGGCGTGAGATGGAAGCTGGGTATGAAAAATTCCGCAATAAAGGCCTGCTGCCGGCGACTTATGAGGTTTTGTATGGGCATGCTTGGAAATCGGATAGCGATTCCCGCAAGTCTTTGCCTGACGGTCGGCAAATTATTGAATTCAAAGTAATGCCTAAACAATGAGTCGATTCTTCATTACTGGAACGGATACGGATGCAGGAAAAACTGTAGCGACCTGCCAGCTTTTGCGTGCTTTTGTTGTCCAAGGATTTCGGTCAATTGGCATGAAGCCGGTAGCTTCCGGTTGTGAATGGCGCCAAGGTGAGCTTTGTAATGGTGATGTAGCACGACATGCCACTGCAGGTAGTGTGCATGCACCTTTAGAATGGGTCAGCCCCTATCGTTTTGAACCACCAATCTCTCCGCATCTGGCTGCGCGTCAAGCCGGTATGCCTATTGATCTTGATCACTTGGTTGAATGTGCTGCGCAGCTTGAGCAACTCTCAGATGTTCTGCTGATTGAAGGTGCGGGGGGCTGGCTGGCGCCGTTGTCTGATGAGGCGTGCATGGAAGATCTGGCAGTGAGACTCAACGCACCGGTGATTCTGGTTGTCGGTATGCGTCTGGGATGTTTAAACCATGCTTTTCTGACTGCAAGGGCAATCATGCAGAGTGGTTTGCCGTTTGCCGGGTGGATCGCCAATCGGATTGATCCGGACATGGATTGTTACGCCGAAAATCTGGCGTGTTTACGCAAGGATATCTCTGCTCCTTGTCTGGCTGAAATAGCTTATTCGCAGGACGCCACGAATCTTGCCTTGCCTGCTGAATGCATCGATGCAATAAGGCCGTTTTGTGCTGCTGGTGGCAAGCCGGATTGAAAGCGTGGCGTTTGGCATGCAGTTTTTGGCGGTTTGACGCTAGAATTGTGTATGGGCAGCTAACCAAATTTTAGAAGCAGAGGATCATGCAGCAAGACGACGGCGCAACTAACCCAATCCCGGAATCTGCGGACATTGGCCCTTACCGGCTTTCTTCCCCTATTGAAGTGGGATTCGTGTTGCGTTCACTGGCGCAGCGCGCCGATTTCATTACCGTCTACTTTAATAGCGGACGTGACTTGCTGATAACGCGTATTTTGGATGCCAATCTTAAGGCGCGGCAATTTGTCTTTGATCTGAGCGGGCATCAAGCCAGTAACGCTGCGCTTCAGAAGGTTGATAAGGCTGTTTTTGTTGGCATGCCGGATGGTGTCAAGGTGCAGTTTTCGACAGGACCGATTCACGAGGTTTCATTTGAAGGCCAACCTGCGTTTGCCGCACCGTTCCCGCAGGATCTGATCAAGCTGCAGCGCCGAGAGTTCTTTCGTTTGGTCACGCCACTGTCCAATCCTTATTTCTGTCGTTTATCGCTGAAGGGGGTTGAAACAATTCGCCTGGATGTGCATGACATTTCGCTCGGCGGTGCCGGCATGTGGTTTCCTGAGGCTCATGTTGACAAGATTGGAATTGGGCTGAAGTTTTCGCAAGTGATGTTTGATTTAGGGCCTGGCGGTGTCATGCGCGTGGATATCGAAGTGCGCAATTGCCGGCCCGTCATCAATCGGCAAGGACAGACGCAGTATATCGTTGGCGTCCGTTTCAGCAATATGGCGCGTGCGCAGGAAGCCGGCCTACAAAAATTAATTTCGCTGCTAGAGCGCGAACGCAAGGCCTTGATTGGCTAATTTTTCTGTCATGCCTTGCCAAATTGGCTCATGGCTACCATCTGCCTGCAATAACACAACAAGAGATACCGAATGAGCAAGATACTTACCATTCAGCCTGATGGTCGGCAGATTGAATTGGGTGAGGATGAAACTATTCTCGCGGCGGCCTTGCGTGCCAATTTCAATATGCCCTACGGTTGCCGGAATGGCTCCTGTGGCGCTTGCAAGGGTCGAGTCCTGTCTGGTCAGGTCGAGCACGATGATCACTCGCTCTCGGCCCTTTCCGAAGCCGAACGTGAAAATGGCCTTGCGCTGTTTTGCTGTGCTCATCCCTTGGGTGATGCCGTCGTGGAATGCCGCGAAGTCGATGCAATTCGCGATATCCCAACGAAAACCTTACCGGCCCGCGTTGAAAAGATAAACAAGGTTTCTCATGACGTGGTTGTGCTTTCGCTGCGCCTGCCGCCTAGTGAAAAATTCTTGTTTCTGGCAGGTCAATACATTGATATTCATACCAGTAATGGCAAGAAGCGTTCATTTTCACTGGCCAATGCGCCGCAGGATGCCGGTTTGCTTGAGTTGCACATCCGGCATGCGGGTGGGGAGTATTCCGGGTATGTATGGAATACGATGAAAGAGCGTGAAATCCTGCGCTTTACTGGACCGCTGGGTAGTTTCTTTTTGCGCGAAGATACGCAGAAACCGATTATCCTGATTGCAACCGGTACCGGATTTGCGCCGATTAAAGGAATGCTGGAGCAGGCCTTCGCAAAAGGCATCGAACGGAAGATCGTGCTTTATTGGGGAGCGCGCAATTTAGGGGAAATCTACATGCCTGATTTGCCCAAAGGCTGGCAGTCCGAGCATGCCAACTTCAGCTTTATTCCGGTGCTGTCTGATCCTCTTGAACAGGATCGATGGACGGGGCGTACTGGGCTGGTTCATGAGGCTGTCCTGGAGGATTTCGGTAACTTCGCGCCCTATCAGGTCTATGCCTGTGGCGCGCCGGTCATGGTCGAGGCGGCGCACGAAGCCCTCACTGCCCGCGGCCTGCCGCGCGACGAGTTTTACTCGGATGCCTTCTTTGCTTCCAAGGATGCACGCAAACCGTAGGAATGCTTGCCAAGAGACGGTAGAGGCGTTATCATCTACGGCTTACGTATTTGTATATGGTCGGTGTTCCGGCCATGATTTGATCTCATCAGGAGTTAAGTAAACATGGCTAACAGCGCCCAAGCTCGCAAACGTGCCCGTCAGGCTGAAGAAGCTCGCCAGCACAACGCCAGCCAGCGTTCCGCATTCCGTACCGCTGTCAAAAAGGTGCTGAAGGCAATCGAAGCTGGCGACAAGACTGTCGCTCAAACGGTTTATCAAGAGTCCGTCAGCGTGATTGACCGTCTTGCCGATAAAGAAATTTTCCACAAGAACAAAGCAGCTCGTCATAAAAGCCGCTTGTCATCTGCGATCAAGGCATTGGCTGCCTGATCTGGCTTGATGTTCTTTGTGCAAAGGCCCCGGATTCCGGGGCCTTTTCTTTTTTGGTTGTTGATGGTGTTTAGCGGACTGTTGGCGACAGCCGAAAATCACGCAGAATGCGCTGATAGTCAGATTCGTTCAGGGTGAGCTGAATATCGCTCTCTTGTGTGCTGAGTGCCAAAGTGATGCGTACGTACCTTCCCACTGCTTGCCATAGTGCAGCAGCTATGCGTTCGGAAAACCACAGTGGGCTTTCTCCTGGTCGAAGCTCCGCTTCATGGCGGATCGCCAGTAGCCATGCATCGCCACAGGCTTGGCGATTTATCCAGGCAGGCTGATGCCACGCACGGCACAAAGCGGCAAGTGCTTGTTCCATCTCTGTGGTCGAGAGTGGTGAAATACCCAATTCGATTTGGCTGACGGTCATCGCTTGAGCTCCAGTGAAGAGCTTTAGGCTACACGTTTTTAAGACATGCCGCATTGGCTGTTTATTCTGGTGGATATGTTTACAGGATAAGCATGGTTAATGCTTGGGTGCGCTCTAGGCATGTGTGAATGGGTGATACCAAGAGGGAGATTTATCGCGGGGGTCTTGGGATGAAAAACCGATGGAGCGCGGTAGATAGGGGTACTGACTTATCTAGCCGCGTCCATGTTTTGTGAGTTAAATATTTTTTTCTGGGGCATGAAATTTTACCTGTAATCCGTCCTGCATATTCGATGTCATGTGGGCGGAGTGGCTTGTGGTGCTTATTTGCCGTCCTTTTTGTCCTTCTTGAGAGCGCCCAGATCGATCATGCTTACGATGGTTGGGGCGGCAAAAGTGGCTATGTCGAAAATAAAAAGTGCTTCTGTCATGATGTTGCTCCTTATTGGATGGAAATTACCTAGCTTCGTGATGTGAGTCAGTGTTGCTAGTCTTCAGTAAAGAAAAAATGTCGGCAAAATTCAGGAAGCCAATGTATTCATTCATAATGATTCTCCTAATGGGGTAATGCTTATTTCTCGGCGCGGTTAAAAAAATTCTCTGCAATGGCAATAGCACCGGCGCTGACTGCAAAAGGCGCTACACAGAGTAGTAAGGTTGCTTCAAACATCATGGATCTCCTTGCTTGATAATTAAAGAAGCGGTTTATTCGTTGTTTTTGGACTTGGATTTATCGCCCAAAGAGGAGAGTCCGTAACCGACAATGCCGACGATGGTTGGAGCAGCAACTTGAGCCAGGGTGATGATGCCTTCTGGTGAAATCATGATACTTCTCCTTTAAAGTAAATCGGCTGTTTGTTACTTGTCTTCGCTTGGCAAAACTTTTTCTGCTAGGGTGATCACGCCGGCGCTGACGATGCTTGCGGCGGCAGGAACGGCGAATGGTGCGATGCTAATCAGAAAAGATGCTTCAATCATGATGTTTCTCCTTTGTGTTGCGGCTAACTTTGCCGTGAAATAAAGTTACCAACTTTCGTCCTGTATAGATACGAAAAAGTACCAAATATTTCTGTAACCATTCACGTATCAATTTTGTATTAAACTACAAATATTATTCAAGTAGTTGTATTTAAAGGAATATATATTTTACGCAAGGCGATTATTAAATCATACTGCTGTAGTCGGAAATGTTTATTTTGTTGATTGTTGGCTGTTATTTTTTGGCGCGATTCTGGATTGGATCCACACGAGGACTCAATCCTCCACAGAAAAGGAATTAAGCCAAGCTCTTGTTTGCGGTCGAGCATCAAGAATTAGGATGGGTGAATCGCGGGTGAGGCCGAGTGAGGTTTAAAGCTTGTGGGGACTATGTCGATATTCTTGCTGTTGGAGTTTTATAACGTAATATATTGAAATATAAAATAAAATTGCCAAAGTCCGTATGGAATTTGGCCGCTGTGCGCTGAGTGAATGCTCATTCATTCAGGTTTGCTACTCTTCAACCTTCCTTTTGGGAACGGTTTCAGGATCGCAGGTGATTGAACGATAAATTTCCACCCGGTCGCCTGGCTTGAGCAGAGTTTCAGCTTTGACCAGTTTGCCAAAGATGCCAAAGCTGCGTCCTTCCAGCGTGAAACCGGGCAGCGAGTTGGCGAGATTGGCTCGGCCGATTGCATCGAGTACGGTAGTGCCTTCATCTACGTCCAGCTTGAGCCAAATCTGTTTGCCCGCTTCGGAGCAAGCGATGCTAATGGGTATTGCCATGATTTTCCCTCCTCAACAACAGTGGATCGGGCGCGTGTTTGCTTTGCGCAACTCAAGCTCAGTGGTAATCCCCCCATTTCTAACTGTAGTTAAAAGTAGAGGTCATGCAGCAAGGGCCAATTTCTGTTTGGGGGTGATGCCGCCAAGGCCCATGTTGGGGCGCTCATGATTGTAAGTCCATATCCACTCACTCGCGTAGTCCTGCACCTCAGCAATTGAATCAAACAAGTAATGCCCCAGCCAGTCATATCGCACCGTCCGGTTATATCGCTCCACATACGCATTCTGCTGAGGTTGGCCAGGCTGGATATGTTCCGGCCGGATGCCGTGCTTTTGCGCCCAGGCCAATAGCGTGTGCCCAATGTACTCTGGGCCATTGTCACTGCGGATCGCTTGCGGTTTGCCCCGCCATTCCATCACTTGATCCAAGGCACGCACCACCCGCTCCGCCGGCAAAGAGAAATCCACCTCGATGGTCAGCGCTTCTCGGTTGAAATCATCAATCACATTGAATAGCCGGATGCTGCGGCCATCGGCCAATTGATCGT
>JARLJJ010000419.1 GCA_031291275.1 Formivibrio sp. | reverse complement strand
GAACTTGCACTTGCCGCACGGGCGGCTCGGGTTCAGCGCAATGCGGTCGCCGGCTTTGACGCGGGTAACCTTGCTGCCGACGGCTTCAACTGTGCCGGCCACTTCGTGACCGAGCACGATCGGCTGCTTGACGCGAACCACGCCAAAGCCGCCGTGCAAATAGTAATGCAGGTCGGAACCGCAGATGCCGCCGGCGCCGATGCGCACCAGCACCTGGTCGTCCGCCATCTCTGCGACCGGGACATTTTCAATGTGCATATCTTTTTCTGCGTGCAATACACAGGCTTTTGCTTCCATTTTGTATCTCCTTTGAAAATGTTCAAATACTTTGACGGTACTTTAGGGCCCACGCGGCCCAGCTTGGGAGGGAAAGCCGGGCTGTCGGGTCATGCCAAAAATTTACTTGGCATCACGTTGGGCGTCGATCGCCTTGATGAAATTATCGCCGCCGAACTTGGCTACGAAGGATTGACGTACTGGCTTGATGGCTTCCATGAACGGCTTAGGATCGACGTTATCAACTACCTGCACACCAGCCTTCTTAAGATTGGCGATGATGGTGTTAGTGTTGTCGACATTCAGCTTGCGTTGGTATTGTGCGGCCTCATGCGCGGCCTCAAGCAGGGCCTTTTGCTGGGCTGCCGGCAGGACATCAAACTTGGCTTTGCTCATAACAAGGATCAGCGGACTGTAAGCATGGTTCGACATACTCAGGAATTTCTGCACGTCGTACAATTTGGCTGACCAGAACACACTCAACGGTTGTTCCTGTGCATCCACTGTTTTCATTTCCAGTGCGGTATAGAGCTCAGCCAAGGGCATCGGCACCGGGTTGGCGCCCAGCAACTTGAAGGCTTCGATATGTACCGGGCTAGCCGTGGTGCGGATCTTTAGACCTTTAACATCGGCAGGGATGCGCACCGGCCCCTTGGAATTGGTAATTTCGCGCCAGCCATTGTCCCAGTAAGCCAAGCCCTTCAGACCAAACTCACCGAGTTTATCGAGCAAATCCTGGCCGACTTTTCCATCCAATACGCGATAAGCATGAGCATTGTCTTTGAACAGGAACGGAATATCCAGCACCCCCATGAGTGGGGATAGGCTAGTGAAGTTGGACGAACCAGAGATAGCAATATCAATAGCGCCACCACGAGTGCCGCTGATCGCCGCCGAGGAGTTGCCCAGCGTACTATCAGCAAAAATCTTGATGTCCAGTGCGCCTTTGGTCTTGGCTTTCAACAGTTCGTTGAACTTTTCGGCACCGATAAACTGAGTATCAGAACTTGGTGCTTCAGAGGCAAAGCGGAAGGTCTGTGCGTGCGCAGTACCCATCACAACAGCCACCAAACCCGCCAACAACAGCGATGTAAACAAACCTTGTTTCAGTTTCATTTAACTTTTCCTGTTTATATAAAAAACAACAATATCAGGCACCCCAGTTCTGCACCAAAAGGTGGGTTCAATACGAAAGAAACAACGCTAAAGTTGCTGCCTCCTGCACGAATTACATTGCCTACCAGAAGAATCAATGTGTCGGACTGGAGACCAGTAGTGAGAACTTAATTTTAAAAGGTCCCTGCGTTTATAAAATATACAAGCATTTAAGACTCAAACCATTCGGCATTTCTAGTTGAAATTGATGAGAAATAAATAACCAATTCGTTCAAATGGTTTTTCATAGCAGATTTAGCAGCATCTGAGTCATGCGCTTGAATTGCATTTAAAATAGCCCGATGCTGCATAGCTAAAGTGAGAAGCGGGGACTCTTTAAATAGGCTTAAATAACGTACCCGATCCATATTGGCCTTGATGTTTTCCAAGTTTTTCCAAGCTGCAACACGGTCAATTGATTGCGCCAACTCACAATGAAATTCATCATCCAATTCAAGAAACCGATCCCTATTTTCAATTTGAGCTTCTCGTTCCTGCTCTTGCAAATTACATTCCAGTCGCGCCAATTGTTCCGCATTAATACATTGTGCAGCTTGTTCAACAATGGCAATCTCGACAGCCTCCCGGATAAAACGACCATCTGCCACGCGCTTTGCCGAAATTCGGCTAACAAGCGTACCGCGCTGCGGAAAAATATGGATTAGCCCATCTTGGCTAAGCTTGATAAAAGCTTCACGAATTGGTTGTCGAGACACACAAAACTGGAGGGACATTTCTTTTTCAGATAATTGCGTCCCGGGCAAAATGTCGCCATGAATAATGGCTTGGCGCAAACAGTCATAAATATGCTGGCTCGTTGGTTTATTGAACAAATATACCGAACCGGTGCCCGTTAATAATCGAATTGATGCGTTTTCAACAGGCTCAACCATTTTTAATTTACCAACTTAGAATAATATTTAATTAATAATTACTACAGCAACATCATTGCCGTCCAAACAAATCCAGGACAGCAATGATGTGCCATTAACAAAAATTATTCCTTTATTTCATTAACTCTTGGCGGGCAAATGATATAAAACATGATTGCGCATCCCAGCAGAAGGGCCGCCAGGGTGTACATCCCAACCTGCATACCTGCAAACCCGATGATCAGAGAGCCCATGATCCCAGACAGGCTTCCACATGAGTTAATCAGCGCCAAGCCTGCGGCAGCCGCCGAGCCCGACAAAATACGGCCTGGAAGCGTCCAGTAAATTGGCATAAGCGACAAGATACCTGCAGCAGCAACCGACAACATGGCTAGAGAAAAAGCGAAATTTTCATGAAAGTAGGTTGCCAAAAACAGACCAATAGCACCCAGTAATACAGAGATCGTGCCATGCAAACGTTGTTCCCCGGTTTTTTCAGAATGCCGTGCATTCAAGCGCATCGAAATTGCCGCGATACCAAAAGGAATTGCCGTACACAGGCCATTCTGTAAACTGCTCGTAATACCGGCATTTTTAAACAATGTCGGCATCCAGAAGGTCAGTCCGTAAAAACCAGTATTAAACATAATCATGGTGATGATCAGCAGATAGATCCTGCCGCACTTCAGCATATCGCCAATACCAGACAGTTTATGGCCAGCTTCCACGGTCACATTGGATTCAATAATTTTCTTTTCACGCTCGGTCAGCCACTTGACATCGGCTGGCTTGTTACGCAAGAAGGCAATAATTACAAAACCAAGAATAAGTGATGGAATCCCTTCCAGAAGAAACAGCCAATGCCATCCCTTCAAGCCGCCGACGCCTTGCATCAAGTCCAGAATTGCACCAGAGATTGGAGCACCAAAAACAATCGAGACAGGAAGCGCCATCAGGAACAGCGAATACATGCCACTTTGACGTTTGGAAGGCAGCCAGCAATTTGTGTAATACATCACACCGGGAACGAACCCGGCTTCACACACCCCCAACAAGAACCGCAACGAGTAAAAAACTGTCGAGTTACTTGAAAATACCATGCACATGGAAACTATCCCCCATGTGATCATGATCCGGGCAATCCACATGCGAGCGCCAAATCGCTGCAGTACCAAATTACTAGGAATTTCAAACAGCATGTAACCCCAAAAGAAGACACTCGCCCCTAGCGCAAACGTGGCATCGGTCAGGCCAAAATCCGTTGCCATTTGAAGTTTTGCATAGCTAATATTCACTCGATCCAAGTAGGATATGATGAATCCCAAAAAGAATAATGGGACTATTCTAAAAATAACCTTTCGATAAAGTGCATCTTCTTCCTCTTGTCCAACGTCGAGGCTCATCGGAGCAACTGCGGCGATACTACTCATAATTCAATCCTCCAAGATTTAATAAATAAGCGCGATAAATTAGATTATTGGTTTTATTGTTTTTGCCATTATGTTTAAAGGCAAAAATTAATTTATGCGCTCACAAACCACACGGTGAAATTCTCACGTTAGGCACAATTGCCTACAAAGATGACACGGGAACTTTCACAACTACTTTTCTGACCTTTCCCGGAACCCCGGTCGCACATAAAGGCATATGTACATCCCAAGGGAAATAAATTGCGAATCCACCCGGTGCCAGCCGGGTCATGGATTGGCAATCCGGATGGTTTTCGTAAAAGATGTTGTCGGCATCAACAAAACGCTCTGTCACTTTCAACTCCGGCGAAAAAGGCTGGTAACCCAGCGCTTCTTCTCCGGAAACCAGATAGTGAATATCGATATTCTTGATATGCGTCTCGGGCTTTTTGTTGGCCGCCACATCGCTCATAGCCTGGAACAACGTGAATTTCATTTCCGCATGTTCGGTGGCAATCACGCCATCTTCCAGCGTATTGAAATCGAGCTTGGCCAGGGTTTGCAAAGCCGCCAGAATGGCTTTGGGAAACTCGGCACCCGCTTGCTCCAGGCAATCAATGTGGCCTGCAATCATGTTCAGGCGCTCCGGCCGGCCAGGGCCAGCACTTCTGCCCAGACGCCATCATCAACCACGATACCGTTGGCCAGATGATCCACGCGAGTACGTACTTCCATCTCACCTGGGTAGAGCACTTCCTTGCTCTTTTCATCCGGTGCGGAACCGTTCACGTAGTCGACAACGCCATCGGCCACCTTGTCGGTGAATTCTTCGCCACCCAGCTTGCGCGGGTCGATCACGATGAAGATCTGCGAGCAACCGGTGCAGCTACCCTGCTTGATCTTGTCGATATCGTTGGTTGCCAGACCTTCGGACAGTACTGCAGCCAGCGTATCGAGCAGGATGGAGAAGCCGGAGCCTTTCCAGTAACCCATTGGCAGGATGCGCATGGATTCTTCGATCGGGCCCGGTTCGCTGGTCAGGTTGCCGTCCTTGTCGAAGCCGCCCGGGAACGGCAGTTGCTGACCCTTGAGGCGTGTCACCTGCAGCTTGCCGTAGGCGTATTGCGACATCGCCATATCCAGCACGATGTGGCCTTTTTTGCGCGGCACGGCCATCACGAACGGGTTGTTGCCCAAGCGCGGTTCCTTGGAACCCCAGGACGGCATGCACGATTCGGTATTGGTCCAGCTGATCGCCACATAACCCTTGTCGGCGGCATACCAGCCGTAAGAGCCGCCACGCATCCAGTGCGTGGTATTGCGCAAGGCGACGATACCCACGCCTTGTTCGGCGGCAATTTCAATCGCGCGGTCTGTCGCTACGAACGCATTCAGAATGCCGGTGGCGCGATTGCCGTCATAAATCTCGATCGCGCCGAGCTTCTTGACCAACGAAGGCTTGGCATTGATATCGACCCAGCCACGCTTCACGTAATCGACAAAGCGGGCGACCCGGTTCAGGCCATGCGAATAGATACCGTCGCAGCTGGCTTGGGTGTGGATGCGGGCGCAGGTCTTGGCATCTTGCTCGTTCATGCCAACCTTGACGAAAGCGTCAGTGATCACTTCTTGCATGGTTTCAAAAGGAATACGTGCCATTGTTTATTACTCCAAATGTTGTCAGGGGTACTCTCGAACATCCGTCCGAAAATATAAAATATTCAGTTACTTACCAATTCCACAACGTACCGTCTTCCAGACGCGCCACCGGCAGATAAGCTGGTTCGTACGGATACTTCTTGGCCAATTCTTCGTCGATCTCCACACCCAGACCCGGCAGCTCGCCCGGATGCATGTAGCCGTCGTTAAAGCTCCAGCCGCACTTGAAGACGTCCATGGTCTGCTCGTGGTAGCCCATGTATTCCTGCATGCCGAAGTTCGGCGCCCACAGGTCGAAGTGCAAGG
>JARLJJ010000055.1 GCA_031291275.1 Formivibrio sp. | reverse complement strand
CTGCCGGTGCCGGCCGGCGGTACCGAGGCCGGTTTCTACGGTTTTCCCGAGGAAGGGACCACGGTGGTGATCAGCTTCGCCTACGGCCTACCGAACAAGCCATTCATCCTGCAGATCCTGCCCCACGGCCTCAGCCTGCCCCGGGTACCGACAGGCGACCAGGTGTGGCAACACAGCGAAGCCTGCCAGCAGCGCGTCGATGCGGATGGCAACTGGTTAAGGCACACGGATGGCAAGATCGAAGACGTGGCCAACACTCGCTGCGTCGAGGCGCTGGAGAACACAGAGCGGTACCAGAGCAGTGCGGTGGCCACCGATGACCATTCGTCCGAGCAAGTGGGTGGGGCAGAAGCTGAATGCGGCGGTGGGTGGGGATTTGGAGGAGCGGATACAGGGGCTGCGCAGTAGCGTGGCTCAGGTGAGCCAGAGGCTGCAGGCGCCGAAGGTTTGGGTGGGGTCGGAGGAAGTAAACATGCTGCAAATACTATGCGATTTGATTGATCTGGTTCAGCAACTGAGCAATCAGCTAGCCGGACATTCTCACATACCTGGACCGACCCCAAGTCCGACGGACGCAACCGAATTTGCCTCAAAGGCGTCGCAAGCTGCTGATCTTGGCGCGAAACAGAAGCCTATCACCGGGCCATGACCGAGTTTGCTGCGTGCACACGTGCGCAGAAATCACCGTTGTCTGGAGTAATTTCTAAGCAGTACTGCTAAAAATAATTCCTTCACAAGATTTCGTTTCGCTCATCGACCGAGTACTCCGGACTCTGTCGTACAGAAAAGCCGTCATAGGCCATGCCGTAACGAACATCGGCCCGTGAGACGCATGCCCAACCCCACAAAATGCGCAGCAATGTCGCACCGCTTATTCAAATTTGATTTCAACCATTACTTGAATAGTACACACCGTGACGTGTACAGTAGGACCGTAAGTAAACACTGTATACAACGTAAACCGAGGGTGCTACCATGGCTTCGCCTGTACTGTCATTCCGTGTAGAGGATGACCTGGTTCGTCAACTCGACCACCTTGCAGAAGCGACTGATCGTGATCGCCAGTATCACTTGAAGCGCGCTTTGGCCCGTTACGTCGAGACAGAAGCATGGCATGTGAATGCCATTGCCGAGGGTATAGCGGATGCAGATGCAGGCAACCTTACTGATCTCAAAGCCATAAAGGCTAAGTGGGTAGGCCGTGCCAAAAAAGATCGTCTTGACCAGCAAAGCTGAGAGCGACCTGGAAGGAATTTTTGAACACTATCAGTCAAATATTGGTGGTGAAAAAGCCAGCGACTTGATGCGAAAAGTCATCGAAGCATTGGAAATGCTTGAAATGTACCCATCCATGGGAAGACAGTCTCAGGTTCCAGATGTACGGGAGTTGGTCCTCACAAAGATTCCATTTCTGGCCCCTTATCGGGTGGTTCAGGAGGAGATTCAAGTTCTGAGGGTGATTCACCAGCGTGCTGAACGCACCGAAAATTGGTAAGAAGGCCCCGCCCGCCGAAATGAACAAACAAACCGGTCACTTTGGCCGGTTTTTTTTCGTCTATTCAAACCTGATGCGAGACAGCCGTGGTTAGCCAGGCAAGTGGTGGGACGAAATAAATCGCCGCCGCAAAAAAATCCTCCGAAACGCACTTTTCCCCCTCCCGCCGACGGGCTTCGCCTCATTTTTTTGTGCAAACTGCTCTGACGCGAAACTGACCAGCCAGCCCAGGCCGGCCTGGGGCTTGTCGCTACAAATGAGATTTCACTGCGTGAAACAATTGGAGGAGCAATGCAAAAACATGGCAGAAAAGTGTCCACAAACCGTCCACACCTGATGGGGACGGTTGCAGCAATGGTGACCAATGGTGCCGAAAAACCAGGAGCTGTAGACGTTTCCCAATGAATGCGGGCAATTGTTTTGGACTTGTAATCAGTAGGTCCCGGGTTCGATTCCTGGTGCCGGCACCATACAAGGTTCCAGAGAAGGCTTTCAAAATCTCTGAAACCCCCGAAAAACCCGCCTTCTGGCGGGTTTTTTCGTTTTGGCGTTCCGTCGGACTCCGTCAAAATCTGGTGGATTCCAGCCGTTTTAGGGGTAATGTTAGGGGTAAGGTCATTCGATAAAGGGGGAGTACCCTTATGTCGCGCACCACTGCTCCACTCTCCGATTCGGCTTGCCGCTCAGCCAAACCCACCGACCGCGCCTACAAGCTTTTCGACGGCGACGGCCTCTACCTTCTAGTCCAACCCAATGGCCGCAAAGGCTGGCGCCTCAGGTATGTCAAACCTGATGGGCGCGAGGGACTGACCTCGTTCGGCAACTACCCCGTGGTCGGCCTCGCCGATGCGCGCAACAAGCGCCTGGAGGTCAAGCGGATGCTGGCGGAAGCTATCGACCCGATAAACGCCAAGCACAAAGCCAAGACCGACGCCGTGATCAATGGACGCACCTTTGAAAGCGTTGCTCGGGACTGGCACACCGAAATGTCAGCCAAGTGGGCACCCGGACATTCCAAAACCGTGATGAGCCGCCTCAAAACCCACGTTTTCCCGCTGATCGGCGCTCGTGCCATCGTCGAGCTGGACACCCATGATTTGATGCTGCCTTTAGAGGCAATCAAAAAGAGAGGAACCATCGACGTTGCCTTGAGGGTACAAAATTACCTGCAAAGCATCATGCGCGAGGCAAAACGTACTCGCCTGGTCAGCGCAAATCCTGCCCATGACCTCGAAGGCTCGATCAAAGCCCCGCGAGTAGTCCATCGCCCCGCTCTACCCTTATCGCGCCTACCGGAATTGCAGGAACGGATCGACAGCTATACAGGTCGAGCGCTTACCCGGCTGACGGTCATGCTCTCGCTCCATGTATTCGTCCGCTCCAGCGAACTGCGCTTTGCTCGATGGAGCGAATTCGACCTCAAACGCGGCGTATGGGAGATCCCCGACACACGCCCCGCTCTCGAGGGAGTACCCTTTTCCACAAGGGGTACGAAAATGGCAGGCGATATCCATTTAGTACCCTTATCGCCGCAAGCCATTGCACTGCTCGAACAGATCCAAATCCTAACCGGCAGATATGAGCTGGTATTCGCAGGCGACTCCAATCCCCGCAAGCCCATGTCAGAAAACACCGTTAACAACGCCCTGCGCAAAATGGGCTACGACACCAAAACGGAAATCTGCGGACACGGCTTCCGCGCGATGGCCTGCAGCGCACTGGTCGAGTCAGGTTTGTGGACGGATACAGCCATCGAGCGGCAGATGAGCCACAAGGAACGCAACAACGTCCGGGCAGCCTACATCCACAAGGCTGAGTTCATCGAGGAGCGCAGGCTGATCATGAACTGGTGGAGTCGCTACCTTGAGGCTAATCGACAGGAGCATGTCACCCCACACGAATTCGCCAATCAGACGGGCGTGAACGTCACTCGACTAAAACCAAAACATGGCGCAATCGAGTAAGCGCTCGATCTTCATATCTCGGTGATCCGCTTGTCCACGCGGGTCCATCCAAACAGGGCAGCAAGGCCGCCCTGTTTGGATGGACCTCACTTAGAAAACCTAAAAGCCTGCGAAGTGTCTGTGGAAAACCACTGATTTCCACCGGTGGATAATTTCATCCACAGCTGCAGAACT
>JARLJJ010000418.1 GCA_031291275.1 Formivibrio sp. | reverse complement strand
GCGGAGCTTTGGGCGTGATCGAAGCCACCACGGCCAATTATCCCGGCGCCGCCGAACGCATCGAGTTCATCGGCAGCAAAGGCACGGCCGTGCTCTCGGGCTACGGCTTCTCAGCCCAATTCCACGACGGCACGGAAGAGACCTTCTCCCCGCCCGCGGCCTCCATGGGCGGCGGCGCCGACCCGATGGATTTCCCGCACGATCTGCATCGCGCGGTCTGGGCGGACTTTCTGGATGCCGTCGAAAGCGGTCGCCCTCCCCGTATCCCCGCCGCCGAAGCGCTGAACGTGCATCACCTCGTCGATGCCATGCTGACAGCGGGCAAAGCAGGCGGAAAAGTCAACGTTAGCGAGTAGCACATAGCGCACGCCACGTACTGAAACGCTAGAGCGGCTAAACTATTGGAATTAAATGTTAAACGAAAAGACGTGACCTATTCCCAAATGGACGAGAAATTTGTTGGAATCGGGATTGCTATGTAAACATCGGAAACAAATTGACCAAAGTCGCCTTTAATGCTGCTTTTCTGATCCATTACCTGGAAGCCACGGGGATAATGGAGCTTAGGATCGCCTAGTGGTGCCTAGTGGTGCCCAGTGATGCCTAGTGGTGCCTAGTGGTGCCTAGTGGTGCCTAGTGGTGCCTAGTGGTGCCTAGTGGTGCCTAGTGGTGCCTAGTGGTGCCTAGTGGTGCCTAGTGGTGCCTAGTGGTGCCTAGTGGCCGTTAATGTAGCGCAGCAGCATTTCCCTAAAATGGTGTAAGCTTTCCCAAATCGGGGACGGCAATGCGCTTTAATCCATTTCGACCGGGTAGCATCGTGAGCCCAGGCATGTTCTGCGGCCGAGGCGCCGAAGTCATCGCAATTGAACAAAGTCTATTCCAGACAAAAAATGGGAACCCAGCCCACTTCCTGATTGAAGGAGAGCGTGGCATCGGGAAATCGTCTCTGATGTTATACGTCAACCTGCTGGCGACCAATCAGCTCGTAGGGAGCGAGTACTTCAATTTCATTTCCCTACAGATTGAACTCAATGACGTTGATGACGACACAGATATTGTTCGTAAAATCGGGATGGCGTTGAAACGTGAATTGATCCGGTCATTCGATATTAAGGCAATTGCCAAGGGAATCTATGACTGGGTGATCAATTGGAACGTCTTGGGTGTCGAATACAAAAAGGACAAGGACGGCATAGATTCCTTGGGAGCAATGGAAGACCTTGCCGATCTCATGGCGCGCGTTATCAAAGATGCTGGATCGAACACGCTTGGAGCACTGGATGGCATTTTGGTTCTTATCGATGAAGCTGATGCTGCTTGCGACACTGCAAACTTAGGCCGCTTTCTCAAGCTTTTTACGGAACGTTTATCTAAGAGAGAATGTGACCGCGTGTGTTTTGGTTTAGCAGGGCTCCCAAGCTTAGTGCCAAAGCTGAAGGACGGTCACGAATCGTCGCCCCGGATATTTCAAGACCTTAACCTTCAGCCATTGCGACCGGAAGAGCGTCGAGAAGTAGTGCGCAGAGGTCTAGTTGAAGCCAACGCCAAGAATGAAACAGAGACCAAAATCGACGAAAGCGCACTCACACTAATTTCCGCGCTATCGGAGGGCTACCCGCATTTTATTCAGCAGTTTTCGCATTCTGCGTTCGCCAGTGATGAAGACTACAACATCACCGAAGAAGATGTAATGGATGGGGCATTTTCTGAAAATGGGGCAATGGACCAGTTAGCGAAACGCTATTACAATAAAATGTATTTTGAACAGATTTGGTCTGAAGACTATCGCCGTGTGCTGCACGCGATGACCGAGTATTTGGACCAGTGGGTTAGCCGGGCGCAGATAATAAAATCATCCGGCATAAAAGAAACGCAGGTCAACAATGCCTTGGCGGCGTTAAAAACACGCGGAATAATATTAGCCAACGAGCAGAAGAAGGGAGAGTACCGTCTTCCAACAAAGGCATTTGCGGTGTGGTTGAAAATCAAATCCGACAAGCCAATGTCAGTGAAATCAGCGGCTCAACCATAGCCGCCAATTTGGGGGCGCTGGGTTAAATCCCAGTGGCGGTTGCGCTCTAATATCGGAGTAGTGATTAAAAAAAGGGCTCGACAGATTTCACCGTCAAGCCCCTATTCGCTACTGGCTATTCGCTATTCGCCCTACTGCGGTGCCGGGCCTTGCGTGACCCGCACCAGATCGTCGGGACGCAGCCATTTGGCGAAGGCCGCCTGAATCTCCGGCGCTTTGAGATCGACATAATGCTGGGCGGCAATCGTGGGCTCGTCCAAGGGCAGATCAAGCTCG
>JARLJJ010000417.1 GCA_031291275.1 Formivibrio sp. | reverse complement strand
TCAGAATTTGCAAGAAATCAGGGCAATTTTAATGATTTCTTGCAAATCCATGCCTCGATCCAAGTCATTTTCCCATTAAAAATCATTGCATTGAAAATTATTCAGGCCTGACTAATTTACAGCCGTTTCCGCACGGCGGGCAGGAAGGGGGCTTTGCTTCGCCAAAGTCCCCTTCACCCCAAAGGCGACCCCGCCCTGCGGCCCTCCGGGCTTCCCTCGGTCGGTCGCGAGCCTGGGTCTCGCTCCACTCGCTCGGCGCTGGTCTCAGGGGATAGGAAAATCGTCTGTCGAACAAGCAGCTATGATATTTGGTGCGTATTCACAAAAACCAAAACCAGAACAAAAGCCTGTTTTTCCTGTGACAGTGGCTATGCCACCCATATCCCCGGCAAGGCCGCCGAGGAGTGGAGAGAGACAAATTTGTTTACAAAATTGGCTCGCGACCGACGCAGGGCAGCGCGGAGCGCCGGCCGTTGGGGGCTGCTTTCTTTGGATACTTTCTTTGCAGAAGCAAAGAAAGTATCACGCCATGCCGGGCGCGACCGGCACCCAAAACAGCGCGCCGCAGGGCGCATAAAACCATCCAAATAGCCAACATACAGCGCAATTTGCCCCGAAGGAAATCCGTTAGAGGAACGCGATGATCATTCAACAAAACACGCCATAAGCAGTACCATTACGCCTCGCCCCGACCAGTCCACCCCATGAACCGCCTGCACCAACTCCTCGCCCCGCTCTCCCCGCCCGAACAAGCCGCCCTGCTGCACGCGCTGTCCGATCTGGAATCGGGTTCGCCGCGCCAATGGCTGCTGCTGGAAATCGCCGCGACACTCGGCCCGGCGCAGGCCAGCCGGCGCACGCGGATGGCCGCGCTGGTCGTTCGCTGGCTGGGCATTGCCGTGCTATTTCCGTTATTGGCGCACTGGCGACTTCCCGGCATCGCGCTTTATCAGGATAAAGCCCATCAGCTCGGTCGCTGTGCCCGACAGGCGCAGGACGATTCAACCTTGTTCCTGGTCAGCATCACGGCGCTTTTGGCTGGCTTTGACCGCCTGCCTGCCAGCCGCCAGTTCGCTGCCTGGCTATTGCTATTACTGGGTGGCGCGGTGAAATACTGGCGCGTGCGCAAGCAGCACCCACATCGCCCAGAAGCAGAAATCACCGGCGAAGAAACGCTACCCGGCGCGGAAGCGGCATTGGGTTTGCAAGGCATGTTGTTGGCGCAAGGACTAACGCCAGCCGACGCACAAGAACTGCTCGGTACATTACGCAATGCGCCCGATCAAGCCTTGCCCAGGCTGATCAATGCACTGCCGACGTTAGCGCCGCCTGCGCCCGAGCGCCATGATTTCCTGCGTGCCGCACTGGCCGGCTGGTGCTTGGCAATTTTGCCCGCGCTGTGGCTGAACAGCTGGCAATGGGGCTGGATTATCGCCGTGCTGTGGGGAATGGGCTTGGCCTGGTTGGCACACCGCAGCAAGACTTTTCCGGCGCTGATTCTGGCACTCACGCTGGCAGCTTACCTTCTGGCCCGAATTGCACACGCCATGTAGCGCTATAATTCAGGTCTGTTTCCCAAAGAGATCATCATGCGCCCTTCAAACCGCACCCCCAATGAACTGCGCCCCGTGCGTATTACCCGCAACTTCACCTGTCATGCCGAAGGTTCGGTCTTGATCGAATTCGGCAACACCAAGGTCATCTGCACCGCCACGGTCGAAGAATCCGTTCCGCCGTTCCTGCGCGGAAAGGGCCAGGGCTGGGTGACTGCGGAATACGGCATGTTGCCGCGCTCGACGGGCAGCCGCATGCGGCGCGAAGCAGCCAGTGGCAAGCAGGGCGGACGCACGCTGGAAATCCAGCGACTGATCGGCCGCAGCCTGCGCGCCGTGGTGGATATGAAAAAGCTGGGCGAGCGCCAGATCGTGATCGATTGCGATGTGATCCAGGCTGACGGTGGTACGCGCACTGCCAGTATTACCGGTGCCTACGTGGCGCTGGCCGACGCGATCAATGGCCTGATCGCCGCCGGCAAGCTGACCGAATCCCCGATCCGCGAAGCGGTAGCCGCGATCTCGGTCGGCGTATTTGAAGGCGTGCCGGTGCTGGATCTGGATTATCCGGAAGATTCCAACTGCGAAACCGACATGAATGTGGTGATGGCCGCCAGCGGCAAGTTCATTGAAATCCAGGGTACCGCCGAAGGCGAAGCTTTCAGCCGCGCTGAGATGAATGCGCTGCTCGATCTGGCCGAAGCCGGCATTCGCGAACTGTTTGCCCTGCAGCAACAAGCACTGTCGCTGCAGACACTGAGCTGCTGAGCGCGGCAGTCATTCCCTCCACAGCCCTGCGCTTGCCGGAAAGAAGCAAACGCAGGGCTGTTCGATCCAGTTCGGCGGTCTTTTCTCGGTTGTAAATGCCGCATAAATGATATATACCATTTATATCGTTTATAACAAAAGGAAGAGAAGCCGCATGAACATCACCGCATCGATACCAGAACAAGCCATTCCCTCCACGACTGATGCCATTGAAGTACCCGGCACCACGGCAACAACCACTGCGTCAGCACCAGCAAGCACCAAGCGCAAAACGCCCGCCGCCAAGCCCGTTGCATCAAAAGCAGTTGCGCCCAAGGCCACTATCGCCAAACCCACGGCCAAATCCACCCCCCGTACCGTGAAGCCAGCCAAGGCTATTCCGCCTGTGGTGGTCAGCGAAATACCTGCCGTAGCAGAAAAACCGGCAGTGGAAATCAAAGCCAAGAAACAGACGCCCAAAAAACCAAAACTGGTGCGCGACAGTTTCACTTTTCCGGAGAGCGATTACGCCTTGTTGGCCGAGCTGAAGCAACGCGCCCTGGGTGCCGGACACGAAGTCAAAAAAAGCGAATTGCTGCGTGCCGGGCTGAAGGTACTGGCCAGTATGACCGAATCCAATTTGCTCACGGCCCTCAGCGAGGTTGAGCGGATCAAGACCGGGCGCCCGTCCAAGTAATCCCCATGCTTTGCGGCATGGGTTTGGAAGCAATTGCATGCCGCAAACCGCACATAGACCTTCACTTTTCCGGCGATACTACCAAGGAAGGCGCCATGATCTCGGCCACCCAAGCCATGAAAACCTGCATGCGCTTGGGCAGATGGCGGCGGTTGGCATACAGCAGCGACACCGGCATCGGGCTGGCGCGATATTGCGGCAATACCTCGACCAGTTGTTCAGCGGCAATCAGCGCACGTAATCCAACCTCGGGGGCCTGAATGATGCCCAATCCGGCCAGACAGGCGGCTTGATACGCTTCCGAGTTATTGACCGTCACCGCTCCCGCCATCGGCAGGCTGCGTGGCATGCCTTCGTCCGATTCGTCCACATATTCAAACCCAGCCGATCTTGCACCCAGCGTCGGCGTGTAATGCACCAGTTGATGACTTGCCAGATCGTCCAGTGATTGCGGAGTACCGAAACGCGCCAGGTAGTCCGGGCTGGCGCAATTGATCTGCCGGTAATAACCGAGCTTGCGCGCAACCAGGCTTGAATCCGCCAACTGGCCCACGCGCAACACGCAATCGAAGCCTTCGCGCACCAGATCAACCCGTCGATCCGAGCTGCTCAACTCGATCTCCAGCCGGGGATGAAGACGAAGGAATTCGGGCAGGCGCGGGATGATGATGTTGCGGGCGATACCCAGAGACATATCGATGCGCAGCCGCCCTTCCAGCGCAGCCTCGCCAAGCCGGAACATGCCCTGCAATTCCTCCATGTCGGCCAGCACATCCTTGCAACGCTCATAAAAAGCCTGCCCGTCCTGCGTCATGTGCACCCGGCGCGTCGTGCGATGCAAAAGCCGCGTACCGAGCAGCCCTTCCAACTGTTGCACTGCGGTTGAAATGCTGGCCTTGGGCAAGCCCATGCTCTCGGCCGTCTGGGTAAAGCTGGCAAGCTCCGCAACGCGGATGTAGATTTGCATGGCATCGAGTTGGTTCATCTGCTGCCCACTCCAATTGATCTATATTTTTGAACAGTTTAATCAATATATCGATATTTATCTTATTTATGACAACCAATAGACTGGGATCACAATGCAGGCATCAAGAAGCTGCCGGCTATTTTGCAAGGTGATCTGAACTGAAATTGGAGCCAAACATGAACAAGAAAATCGCTATCGTGACCGGTGGCAGCCGTGGACTGGGCCGCAATACCGCGCTTAAACTCGCAACCAAGGGCGTGGATGTGATCCTGACCTATCGCAGCCAACAGGCAGAAGCCGACGCTGTGGTTGCGGAAATCGAAAAAATGGGCGGGCAGGCCGTGGCACTACAACTCGACGTAGCGAACAGCCAGTCCTTCGCCGGCTTCGCCGCACAGGTCAAAACCGCGCTACAAACCCGCTGGCAGCGCGAGCGTTTCGATTATCTGGTCAACAATGCCGGCATTGGCATCCATGCGAGCTTTGCCGAAACCACCGAAGCCCAATTCGACCAGTTGATGAATATCCAGTTTAAAGGCGTGTTTTTCCTGACCCAGGCACTGCTGCCGTTGATGGCCGATGGCGGCCGCATCGTGAACATTTCGACCGGACTGACCCGTTTCGCCTTGCCCGGATATGCTGCCTATGCTGCAATGAAAGGTGCAATTGAAGTGCTGACCAAGTATCTGGCCAAGGAACTCGGGTCGCGCGGCATCACCGTCAACGTCGTTGCCCCGGGTGCAATCGAAACCGACTTCGGCGGCGGCGTCGTGCGCGACAATGCGCAGATTAACGCCTTCATCGCCTCGCAGACCGCATTGGGCCGGGTCGGCACGCCGGACGATATTGGCGATATGATTGCCGCGTTACTGTCGGACGACAACCGCTGGATCAATGCGCAGCGGATCGAAGCCTCGGGCGGCATGTTCCTCTGAGCACCTGTTCACGATCTTGCTGCGAAGCCGTGATCCGAGCTCATGCGCTGCTCAAAAGCCTCATGTACTACGTGTACACTCCGGTTTTTGCGCTGCTCTTCGCCCTGCTGACGGCCTCTCGCGACAGATCGTGAACAGGTTCTAAAAACGGAAATTCTCTTGAATGCAGGTGGTGAATGAATAAAAACCGGCTTGAAGCCTTCAGTGACGGCGTGATCGCCATCATCATCACCATCATGGTACTGGAGTTAAAAGTGCCGCACGGCGAGAGCGTTCAAGCGCTCTCGCCGCTCGTTCCCGCGTTCCTGAGCTATGTTTTGAGCTTTGTCTATGTCGGCATTTACTGGAACAACCATCACCACATGCTGCAGACCTGCCGCAAGGTGACCGGGCCAATACTGTGGGCCAATCTGCATCTCTTGTTCTGGCTTTCGCTGTTCCCCTTCACCACGGGCTGGATGGGAGAGAACCACTTTGCCGCAGCACCCACCGCCTTTTACGGCATCGTCCTGCTTATGGCGTCCATCGCCTACTTGACCCTGCAGCAACTCATCATTGCCTCCCAAGGCCACGACTCCCTGTTAAAACAGGCGGTTGGCCGTGACGGGAAAGGGAAGATTTCGATCCTGGTCTACGCTGTCGCCATTCCGCTGGCATTCTGGTCGCAATGGCTTTCTCAGGGGCTGTATGTGATGATTGCGCTGCTTTGGCTCGTGCCAGACCGGCGTATTGAAATCGCGCTGAGTGGCAAGGAAACCTGATTTCGAACCGAGGGAGATCGCTGAATTGAACACGTCATCTTTATTTCTGGGCTTGCTGTTCAGCTCAATCGGATTTGGCTTTTTCATCTACGGCAAGAAGCAGAAAACCCTGGTTCCACTGCTGTGCGGACTGGTATTGATGGTCTACCCGTATTTTATTTCAAACTGGATGCTGCTCGTGGCCATCGGCGTGGCACTCATGGTAATCCCCTACTTCATCCGGACCTGACCGGATACGCTGTCACAGTGGCGGAACCATGCCGTTTTTACCGATGGTGATCCGGTCGGTAGTCAAACTGCCATCGTCTTGCCGCACGACATTCACCACGATGTGCGCCCCCGGAACAAGCATGCTCCGATCACCCGGTTCAAGCATAACGACCGGGACATCAGCCCCCAGCGTCACCACTTTTTCGCCCCCCTTATACTGAAGCGTCAACCTTCGCTGCTGATTCGCAGCCGTGATACTGGCCACAGTCGCGTTGGTCATGGTATTGCCCGCAGGACGCCCGGCCGCTGACACCTCGGCCACCGTGGCATTGGTCATGGTTCTGCCCGGTTGCGCATCCATCGGGCGATAACCCTCGCCCGTGCCACGCATCGATTCCGGGAAGATATGCACCTCCACCGCCGCCAAGGTGCCATCCGGCTGCGGCACTGCCGTGGCCCCGACATAGGCCCCGGAGCTAATTGCTGCAGCATCGGCACGGGAAACAGCGGTCAAACGGGCACCGTCGGCCAGCTTTACCGTCAAGGCTTCTCCCTCGCTTGATCTGATCTGCAAGACCGCGCCCGTTATTGCCACCACATCCCCATGAATTCGTTGCACCACAGGTGCGGCGACTACCACGCCACCGACTAACAGAAACCAAACCGAGAGGAATACGCGACGAGGATATTGCATAGGGAAGTCTCCGGCATCATTGAAGCAGGTTCGTTAGACTGGCTGCGCAACGCACTTGTTCCAATGTGAAAAACCGGCCCAAAGCGCTGCGCCGTATATCGAATCGCCGGCGATTAAGTCGTCGCCGCCGGGTCCACCGAAGGCTTGGGCAAGCTGCCATCCCCACCGGCTTTTACCCTTGCCAGCAGCGGAGCAACCAGGTCCATGGGCAAAGGGAAAACAATTGTCGTGTTTTTATCCGCGCCGATGACGGTGAGCGTTTCCAGATAGCGTAGCAAAATAGCCTGCGGTTCCTGTGCCAGCACAGCAGCAGCCTGGTAGAGTTTTTCCGAGGCCTGCAACTCGCCTTCGGCATGAATGACTTTGGCGCGCCGCTCCCGTTCCGCCTCAGCCTGCCGAGCTATCGCCCGGATCATCGATTCAGTCAGGTCCACCTGCTTGATCTCGACATTGGAAACCTTGATCCCCCAGGAATCGGTTTGTGCATCCAGCGCTTCCCGAATATCGGTATTCAGCTTCTCGCGCTCGGCCAGCATGTCGTCAAGCAGGTGTTTGCCCAACACCGACCGCAGCATGGTCTGTGCCAACTGGCTCGTGGCATTGAGGAAATCCACAACCTGAATAATCGCTTTCTCCGGATCGATCACCCGCAAATAGACCACCGCACTCACCTTCACCGACACATTGTCACGCGAGATAACATCCTGGGTAGGCACCTCCAGAACCACCGTACGCAAATCGACCCGGATCACCTTCTGAATCAACGGAATAACAAGCACCAGTCCCGGGCCTTTCACCATCCAGAAACGCCCCAGGGTAAACACGACGCCACGCTCATACTCACGAAAAATCCAAATGGCGGAAGAGCCGAGCGAAACCAATACCATCACCGCAATCAAGACAGCAAACCAGGTAAAGTCAGCAGACATTTTGTCACTCCTTATTATTGGTTTTACTTGGGAAACACCATGTCGAAGCAGTACGACAACGAACAAAACCACTCCGAACAAATTTGCATCCAAAACAGGATCATCGCTGTTAATTCTAGGAAGCCAGCGTGGCCGCTCGCGCAGCTTTGGCCAAACTTCCCGCCTGACGGCTTCAATGCGCGGTTAAGTCAGCTACAAACTGTTCTAACCGGTATTGGCAACGAAACGATCATGACCCTAGCGCATAAGAAAAGATAAATTTCGGCCATCAAACACATCAAAACCTAAGGCTCCCCAAAAATCATTTTGCGCATTGGCGACGCAACAATAGCCAGCCTCTTCGACGGTTCTGACTGGCCTTTAAATTTGGCCTGTCCAGCATCAACAGAACATTGAAAATATTTCGCAAGCTGGTTCGGTTTGGTGGACAATACCGGCAGTCCAAATTCAACGCTTGTCATCACCCCATATTCGCCCCGACAGTTTCAAGGGTAGTGGCTATGATGAAAAGACCGGACCGCAGCCGTTCACCCCAAGCCTCGCTAACCGACGCTGAATGGAACGAAATGACCACAGATATCCATCCTGTTGTTATGGCTAATTCCCTTTCTGGGGATGTTTTTCACACTCTTCTTGATCTCACCGCCGACCCACAGCAAGCCTGGTTGGTCATGGCAGAAGAGATTCGTCGACTAAGTTCCGCCCGCTGTATTGCACTCCTTCGCACCTATCCGGATGGGGCCCGCGAAGTTACCGCCCATCCCTCGCGCCATTTGCTTGAGCATACCGAACTCACTGCATTTCTCAGGCAGCTACCTGAAATGGACGGCTCGGTCTTGTGGCAAGCCAGCGATGCCCCAACCGAGGTGGCGCACATACTTAGCACGGCACAGCTAGCCAACTGCCTGGTGGTCCCACTCAGCGTAGAAAAAAACAGACTCGGCGCGTTGGTCGTTCTGAATTTCTGCTGCAACAGCGACATCGCCGTGCTCACCCGAAATGTGGAAACGTTGGCCCGATTGCATGCCTTGATCCTGAACCATGGCACGTCACACCTGGATGCTGCGCAACGCATCGAAGAAAAATACGCGCGGATCGCCATGCGGGCGCTCGAAACCACGCGTGAAAGTATTCATTGGATCGACGAATACGGCCGCATGATTTACGTCAATCCCGCCATGGCAGATGCACTGGGTTACTCGCCCGCCGAATTGCGCCAGATGCGCGTTTATGAGATCGATCCCAACACGCCAGCAGAGTTCTGGGGGCCAGATGGCGAATTGATGCGCGTATTGAAAACTTCCGGCCTGCGCAAATTCGAAACTCAGCACCAGCATCGGGATGGCTATTTGATTCCCATCGAGGTGGATTCGGACGCCTTCGAATACGATGGCCAAACTTATTTCATCGCGATTGGCCACGATATCAGCCAGCGCAAGACGGCCGAAAAAGCACTGCGCGATTCCGAAGCAAAATTCTCGGCCATGTTCAGCATGACACCAGAACCCATGGCTCTGTCGCGCTTCCATGACGGAGTTCTACTGGAAGTCAGCGAAAGTTGGCCGGCTTATTTCGGCTATGAACGTGAAGAAATGATTGGGCGCTCTGCCCTGCCTGATGACCTCAGCCTTTGGGGTGATGCAACATACCAGCAGCATTGGCGCGAACTGTTGGCTCGCGACGGCCAGGTTCTGGGCTTTGAAGCGCCACTCCGAAGTAAAGATGGCACGATCATGACCGCGATGATCTCTGGCAAGATTATCGATCTGGATGGCGAACGTTGCATCATCATCGATCTGCGGGACATTACCCAGCGCAAACGGATGGAGGAAGAGCTGCACCGGGAAAAAGCCGAACAGGCGGTGCTGATCCACAAGCTGGAAGAAGCGCAAAACCAGCTGGTTCAATCGGAAAAACTCGCCGCCATTGGCCAACTGGCCGCCGGGGTGGCACATGAAATCAACAATCCCATGGGCTTTATCCGCTCGAACCTATTCACCCTCAAGAGCTACGCCGACGGTCTGCTGAATCTGGTTGCCATATACGAGAGTGCCGAACCTTTGCTGCAAAATCATCCACAAGTCAGGGATCGTATTGCACAAGCCAAGCGCGAAGCCGATATCGGCTTTCTGACCGACGACATGCGCAACCTGATCAACGAATCGCTTGACGGCGCCGACCGAGTGCGGCGCATCGTCCAGGATATGCGCGATTTTTCCCGTGTCGATAGCGCAGAGTGGACATTGTTTGATATTCACGCCGGGCTGGAAAGCACCATCAACGTGGTCTGGAACGAAATCAAATACAAGGCGGAACTGGTCCGAAATTACGGCAAACTGCAACCCATCGAGTGCATTCCATCGCGCCTGATCCAGGTATTCATGAACCTGTTGGTCAATGCGGCACAAGCCATCGTAGAACAAGGCAAGATCACGATTTCCACCTGTTGTATCGAAGACCAGGTTGAAATTGCCTTCACCGATACCGGCCACGGCATTCCCGCCGACATCCTGCCCAAGATTTTTGACCCGTTTTTTACCACCAAACCCGTCGGCAAGGGTACTGGACTCGGTCTCTCGGTTTCCTACAGCATCATCAAAAACCATGGCGGTCATATCAACGCCATGAGCCAACCGGGCATCGGCACAACCTTCACCATCCATCTGCCGATCAACCGCGCACCAGAGCCGACATAGATTCACGGCCTTCATTTACACAAAGACGTTCTCCGCTGAAGACGCTACGCTTTCCAATCAAGAGGCAGTCGATCAGAAGCGCAAGGTCGGCCCGACTGCTATAGTTTGGCTTTATTCATTGGCTAGGCGCTTCAAGCACGACATCGGTGCCAATCGGAACAATCTAATGCAAGTCATCATCGTTGGAACAGGCAAACTGGCAACCGAGTTGCTGAGCTCGCTGAAAGTTGACAGCGGATGCCAGGTAACATCCTAGGCAAACAGAAGCCACCACACGGAAAAATCAATCGTCGTCCACGCAGGCTCTGGCAGAGAACTTGATGCCATTACCACCTACTGTGATGCGACGCACTCCCCCCTTATCGAACTATCGACGGGCTCGAAAATCGAATCGGCATCGCATCAGTTCCCGGTCGTTCTGTGTCCCAATACAAACATCCTCATGCTTAAATTCATGTTGATGCTGGAAAAGAGTGGCCCCCTCTTTAGTGACCACCAGATCAAGCTCACAGAGTCACATCAGGCACACAAAACCTCTGTGCCAGGAACAGCCGCCAGCATGGCCCATTCGCTGGGCTTACAAAACAGCGACATTCGTTCGGTACGGGACCCAAATGTTCAACAAGCGGAACTGCATATTCCGCAAGCACACCTTGCGCGTCACGCTTATCACCAGGTCCTGATCGAGGATGGTCCGTGCGGCTTGAAACTTGAAGCCAGTGTTTACGGTGAATCCCCCTATGCGGACGGTGTCGCTCGAATCGTCTCCGCGGTAAACGTCCAAAAGCTGGAGAACCGGCTCTACCCAATCATGGAATTCATAAACAATGGCTGGCTCTAGGTGCTGTTGACACCAGATTAATTTTTACTCGAATGGGCGACGCCCCCCCAGGAATTGAGTAGCACTTGGATGTAGAGTCCAATCCCATCAACGAAGGAGATTGGACATGAAGAAGCGCCACACGGAAGAACAGATTATCGGTTTTCTGCGTGAGGCCAACCCGGAATACGCGCCCAATTCGCGGGTCGGAAAAGCGAAGCGCCTTCCGACGTTCGGAAATTCTTGATGGATAACTACGTGGATTGAACGGCCCAATCGTCGGAAGGCGCCTGCGGCTTTACCGACCTACCACCCCGTGTGTTCTGAATGGCCACTATGGATAACCGTGCGCGTGGAAATCATGGGGATACTCATGTCGGCACATCGCGTAACTTGGCGACCGCCTGTGGGCAGCCGCCAGTTCGAGGGCTATTGATCAGGGCAAATCGACGATTTCAACCCAGTTGGCGTCACTGCCAACAGGATAACGGTCGAGTAAAGCAAGGTCGCCCGTGGTCTGGTTCATCTTGTAAACCGACAACTTATCCGATTTTTCCCCTGTAGCGACCAGATAATTGCCAGTCGGATCGATGCGGAAACCACGGGGCTGTTTCTCGGTCGGGAAATTGGTCACATAAGTCAACTTACCGGTACCGGGCGCCACCGAAAGCAAGGAAATCTTGCTGGTGGTGCGCTCCAAGGCATAGATGAACTTTCCGTTGGGGGTAAGTTGAAGATCGGAAGCCCAGACTCTTGGCTTGTTGTCATCCTCCGTAGGCTTGTATCCAGGTACCGCTTTTGCCGCCAGGGCTTGTGAGGTGAATCCCGGCAACAGCCCTGAATCAGCGGGCAAACTACTGGTATAAGCGATCTCTGTCAGCGTCCCGTTGGTAGCGTCCAGCGCGAACTGCGCAATATTTCCCGACAACTCGTTGCTGACATATAAGTACTTGTTATCCGACGACAGAATGATATGGCGAGGACCGTTGTTTGCCGGTGTTTTGATCAATGGCGGATCATTGGGGGTCAATTGACCGGTTTGGGCATTCAGCCGGAATTGAAGAATTTGGTCGCTGCCCAAGTTCGTTGCAAATACGAACTTGTTGGTGAGATCCGTTCGGATGCTGTGCGCTTTTTCTCCGGTAGGAATCACTTGAATGGCAGCAGATTCGACCAGGCCCGTTTCGCTGATCGGGCTGACTGCTACTTTGTTGCCACCATAAGACGATGTAAACAAGTAATGCCCCGTCACATCGGTCGAAACATAAGGCATGCTATCCGGAAGTGGCGCTGCTGCTTTTTTGGTCAGCGAGCCACTAGATGGATCAATTGCATAGGTCACTACGGTAAAAGGCTTGGAGCGAATGACGGCATACAGATGCTGCTTGTTCGGACTCACTGCCATGGGCATAACTTGATTGCCTGCCTCGGTTTTGCCGAGCGAGGTCAATGCGCCATTAGTCATGTTCATTACATAACCGTCAATATTTCCATCTTCCGCATTAGAGACGTAGACAAAGGTTTTTGCATAGGTTGGAGCGGCACCGAAGACGCCAGATACCAATGTCGCCAGACCTATGACTCTCAACGTTTTTGATAATTTTCGCATGCGCTTCTTCCTGATAGTATTGTCGAAAGCTACCGTCTAGTTTGACGGGGCTCATTAATGTAGTACTACGAACATCAACTACATATCGTGAAATAGACATAAAATCAGTCACGTATTCTGGATTTATTAGGACAACTGACTAATTGCACAGCGCATAATATGTGATATTAATTCTCAACATCCGCATGCAATGGGCATTTCTGCTACCCACACGGCCCACAGACTGACTGCAATGGCTTCGAAAACTTGCCGGTCAAAGTGATGTAGGTGAACAATTGCAACGTGCTCGTTGCAGTCGTTTTTCTTCCCTGTTCAGATGCTATTTCCTTCGGTGCTACAGATTCAAAAAACAAGGTTACATGTAGCACTTTGGCCGCACCAAAGACCAAAAACAGCCCCAATTCACACTACAATCGGCAGCACGCACCTTAAACAAAGCAGCAGAAATGAACGATATAAGTAAATCAAATCCTGCAACTCGCCCAATTACGCCATCCAGGCGCTTCACCATTGCGCCGATGCTCGACTGGACAGACCGTTTTTACCGGCGTTTTGCGCGCGAGATTTCACGCCATACCTGGCTTTACACCGAAATGGTGACCACCGGCGCGCTGATTCACGGCGATCGCGAGCGCTTTCTGCGCTACGACCCGGCAGAGAACCCGCTCGCGTTGCAACTAGGCGGCTCGGACCCGGCCGATCTGGCACGTTGCGCACGCATGGCACAGGACTGGGGTTATGACGAAGTAAATCTGAATATCGGCTGCCCTTCCGAGCGGGTACAAAATGGCAGCTTCGGCGCCTGCCTGATGCTGGAGCCCGATCTGGTAGCCGATTGCATCAAGGCGATGCGCGATGCCGTCAACATTGATGTCACGGTCAAACACCGCATCGGCATCGACAAGATTGAAGACTATGAATTCGCCCGTGATTTCGTCGGCCAGATTGCCGAAGCCGGCTGCCAAACATTTATCGTGCATGCCCGCAACGCGATCCTGAAAGGCCTGTCCCCCAAGGAAAATCGCGACATTCCGCCGCTGAAATACCACTACGCTTATCAACTGAAGCAGGATTTTCCGCGCCTGAAAATCATCGTCAACGGCGGCATCACCACGCACGAGCAAGTTGCAGAACACCTGCAGCATGTGGATGGAGTGATGCTCGGGCGCGAGGCTTACCACAACGCGTGGATCCTGGCCGAAGTCGACCGACGCTATTACGGCGACGATCATCCGCTGCGTACACGTGAACAGATCATGCTTGATTTGCGCGATTACATCGAAAACGAACTGGCCGATGGCTTGCCGCTGCGATTGATCGCCCGACATGTGCTTGGCTTATATCAAGGTCAGCCTGGTGCAAGACAGTGGCGCAGAATGCTGTCTGATGCGAAACTACTGAAAGATGCCAATTTCGGCTTGATCGAACAGGCGCTGGCGGCCGTTGAAGCCAGCCACCGTCGACGCGAGGAATCATGCGACTGACACTTGCCACGCTGCTGTTGCTGACCAGCCTGTGCGCCCAGGCCACGGAACTCAATCTGGTCGCCATCATGGGCGACAAGGCCATGGTCGAAATCGACGGCAGCAAACCCAAACTGCTGGCATCAGGCCAGAGTGCCAACGGCGCAAAACTGCTCTCGGTCGGGGGCGGCACCGCCGTGTTTGATGTGGGTGGCCAGAAGAAAACACTGTCGATGGATAGCCGCTCGTTCAAAAGTAGTGGCGTAGCTGCCGGAGAGGAAGGCAATGGCAAGCAAATCATCCTGTTTGCCGAGCAAGGCGGGCATTTCTTTGCCAACATCACCATCAACGGCATGCCGTTTCGCGGCATGATCGATACTGGCGCGACCATGCTATCCCTCTCCAATACCAGTGCCAGACAAGCAAACATTGATGCGAAAAATGCATCAAAAGCCTATTCAAGCACAGCGAATGGGGTAGTTCCTGTTTCCATCACCACTGTTAATGAGATTAAATTTTCTAACGTCGTACTCTATAACGTACAAGCGGCAATATCCGAAGGCGGTAGTCCGCAGGAGCCACTGATCGGCATGAGCATCCTGAGCCGTTTCAAAATGGACCGCGATGGCGACCGGCTGATCCTGACCAAGCGTTACTGATTAGTTCAGCGCCACTTCCAGATCGCCCCGTGCCGTACTACTACATGCAAGCACGTAGCCGTTTGCCACCTCGTCCGGCGTCAGCGGAACGCTGCTGGAAGACTCCACCCTGCCGGACACCACCTTGCACTTGCACGAGCCGCACACGCCGGTGCGACAAGCGCCGATGATCGGCAAGCCTTCGCGTTCCATCACATCGAGCAAGCTTTCACCCTCGGCGATCTCGGCCGTCTTGCCGAAAGCCGGTACGCTCAACGCATAACGCGGTGCGCTGTCCGTGATCTCAATCACCGGCGGGGTAAAGCTCTCGCGCAGGATGCACTCATCCGCCACGCCAGCTGCGCGCAAGAATTCGCTAACGGCATCCATGTAACCGTCCTGTCCGCACAACCAAGCACGCAGGCCCGGCAGCGCCGGCAACAGCGCTTTCAAGCGCGCGGCATCGAGCCTTCCGCTGTGGCAGGGCATCCCGCCCTGCGGCCGGGTCAGAAACAGGTGCAAACGGAACTGCGGGTAATCCGCAGCCAACGCCAGCAGTTCGCGCCCAAAAATGAAATCACCTTCGCTGCGTGCGCTATGGAAAAAATGAATTTCGACCCCGGCCTCGTTCTCCAGCAGCCAGCGCGACATCGACATCATCGGCGTGATACCGCTGCCGGCCGAGAACAAGGCCACTGCCGGGGGCAAGGCCTCTTCTTTTTTCAGGCCGAAATCACCGGCCGGCGCCAGCGCAGGCAAGCTCATCCCGACGCGCCAGTGATCAAGCAGCCAGTTGGAAACCAGCCCGCCGTCGACGCGCTTGACGGTGATCGCCAGCGTTTCCGGCTGGTTGGGGCTGGATGAAATCGAATACGCGCGCCAGTGCGTCTTGCCATCGATCTCGGCACCAACCGAGACAAACTGGCCGGGGCAATAGTCGAAGCGCTGGCCGGTTGGCGCAGCGAGTTCGAAAGTGGCGCAATCGTGAGTTTCTTCGGTGCGGGCGATGCAGACCAGCGGCGTTTCGCCCAGCCAGATGGCGGGAAGTTCGATGGGTTTGTTCATGGGCTTGGTTAACCTGTAGTAGGACAATTGCCTATTCGTGCAATCGGGATTGCTCGTATGCTCTGACCCAATTTTTATGCGCCCTGCGGCGCGCTGTTTTGGGTGCCGGTCCCGCCCGGCTTGGCGTGATACTTTCTTTGCTTCTGCAAAGAAAGTATCCAAAGAAAACAGCCCCCAACGTCCGCCCCTCCGGGGTGCCCTGCGTCGGTCGCGAGCCAATTTTGCAAGCAAACTTGTCTCGCTCCACTCCTTGGCGGCCTTACAGGGGATCGGGGTGGCCCTTGCTCACTATCGCAATCCAATCACGCCAATTTAGAACACCCCTCCCCTTGCCGCGCCGAGCATCGCAGTCAAACGCGGGAATTCGGCGAGGACTGTCTGAGGGCGTAGCCCGAGTTCCGCAGCCGCCGCGTTTGGCGAGAAGCACAGGGAACCCGAAGGGCGTGGCAGCGGGGTCGCCTTGGGGGTGGAGGGGGGCTTGGCGAGGCAAGCTCCCTTCCCTGCCCGCCGGGCGGAACCGGCGCCTAAACAACGGCGCCGTAGGCGCTAAGAACCAACTGCTAGATGCGAAGGCGCAGCCCCCTGATGGGATAATAGGCTTAAGCGGCCAGCATCTCTTCCAGGTCTTGCTCAACCGTCGAAATCAGCTTCAAACCGAACTGCTGGTTCAGCACGCCGACCAGATTCGCCGTCAGGAAAGCCGGAGCGGTCGGGCCGACGCGGATGTCCTTGATGCCGAGCGACAGCAGCGTCAGCAGAATCACGATCGCCTTCTGCTCGAACCACGACAGCACTAGGGAGAGCGGCAGCTCGTTCACACCGCAACCGAACGCATCGGCCAGCGCCAGTGCCAGTTGGATTGCCGAGTAAGCGTCGTTGCACTGACCAATATCCAGAAAGCGCGGTACGCCGTTGATATCGCCGAACTCCAGTGTATTGAAGCGGAACTTGCCGCAAGCCAGCGTCAGGATCACCGCATCTTGCGGCACAGCCTTGGCCAGATCGGTGAAGTAGGTGCGCTCGGTCTTGTCGCCGTCGCAGCCGCCGATCAGGAAGAAGTGTTTGATATTGCCAGCCTTCACTTGTTCGATCACGGCCGGGGCTGCGCCCATCAGTGCGTTGCGGGCAAAACCGGTAGTGGTGTAGACCGGGGCTGCGTCGGTGGCAAAACCGGGTTGCGCCAGCGCGGATTCGATCGCGGCGCCAAAGTCGTTGCCGTCGATGTGCGTCACGCCCGGGAAACCGACGATGCTGCGGGTGAAGATGCGCGCGCCGTACTGGCCGACGTTCGGATCGACGATGCAATTGGAGGTCATCACGATCGCGCCCGGGAACTCGCCGAATTCCTTCTGCTGGTTCTGCCAAGCCGTGCCGTAGTTGCCGACCAGATGGGTGTACTTCTTGAATGCCGGGTACGCATGCGCCGGCAGCATTTCGCCGTGGGTGTAGACGTTGATGCCGAGGCCATCGGTCTGTTGCAGGATCAGTTCCAGATCGTGCAGGTCATGGCCGGAAACGACGATGGCCTTGCCGGCGATCGGCTGCGTGTTCACGCGGGTGGGTTCCGGATGGCCGAAGGTATCGGTTTCGCCGGTATCGAGCATTTCCATGATGCGGTAGTTGAGTGTGCCGATATCCATCGCGCATTGGAACAACGCGCCCATGTCATCCGGGTTGGTGCCGAGGAAAGCCATGAACTCGTGGTATTTGCCGGCGACTTCCACATCGGTCTGGCCGAGCACGCGGGCGTGTTCCATGTAGGCAGCGGCACCCTTCAGGCCATACAGGCACAGCAGGCGCAGGCCGATGATGTCTTCGCCGACTTCCGCCTTCTGGCGGTTCAGCGCGAATTGCATCGCATCGGAGAGCATCACGGTCTTGGCATCGGGCAGCTTGTAATGCGCGGCCGGCGACAGGGTTTCGACGGCCACGCCTTGTGCAGTGCAAGCAGCTTCATAACGCGCACGCAGATCGTTGCGATAGGCTTCGGCGCGCTGGCTGAAGTCGATGATGCGATCGGCATCGAAGTTCACGTTGGTCAGGGTAGAGAAGAACGCTTGCGGGGCGTAGGCATCGATTTCGGCATCGATCACGCCGACCTTGCGTGCTGCCACGGCATAGGTCGAAACAGCCTGCAGCAGATGGACCAGCATGTCCTGCAAATCGGAAACTTCGCTGGTCTTGCCGCACATGCCGCGAGCGTAGCTGCAGCCATTGCCTTGGGGGGTACGGATAGTGTGTTCACATTGCACGCAAAACATGGGAAAACTCCTTGGCTAAATTAAGGTGGAAACTGAAACCTTAATAGCGAGAAGCGTGCCAACATTTCATGCAATTGATTTATAACGGTATTTACAAAAACAACCTGTATCGCAGAGTCTTTTTGACACAGGCAAAATCGAGTCAAAAAGACACGTAAAGTCTAAATGACACAGCCCAGCCGCCGTGCCAGACGCTGCAAATTCGCTCGGTCCAGCTCCAGCAGTTTCGCGGCCTGACTCCAGTTGCCCTGATTGGCAAGCAGCGTGGATTCGATCAACTGACGCTGGTAGGCATCCATCGCCTCGCGCAGGCCGGTTTGCGGCAAGGTTGCGGCAACAGGCTGAACAGCGGCAACGGGCGGGCAGACTGGCGTGGACAAAGCCAGATCGTCCGGACGCAGCAGCACGCGCTCGCCATCGCGCTGCGCGGCTTTCAGGCTGGCGCGCAGCAGCAGATGTTCGAGCTCGCGCACATTGCCGGGCCAGTCGTACGCTTCCAGCGCGGCCAGCGCCAGCGGGTGCAGGTCGATACGCGGCATCCCCAGTTTATGACGCGCGGCATCAAGGAAATAGCCGGCCAGCACCGCCAGATCCTCGCGATGCTCGCGCAGCGGCGGCACGGCAATCGGGTAAACGTGCAGGCGGTGGTAGAGATCGGCGCGGAAACGCCCGGCTTCGACTTCCTGCAACAGATCGCGGTTGGTCGCGGCAATAATGCGCACGTTCACCCGGATGATCTCGTCAGCGCCCACGCGCTGGATTTCGCCCTGCTGCAACGCACGCAACAGTTTGGCCTGCAGGTTCAACGGCAATTCGCCGATCTCATCGAGAAACAGCGTGCCGCCGTTGGCCAGTTCGAACTTGCCGGCCCGATCACTCACCGCACCGGTAAACGCACCGCGTTTGTGGCCGAAAAGTTCACTTTCCGCCACCGTTTCCGGCAGCGCTGCACAGTTGATCTGCACCAGCGCCTGTTCGGCACGCGGCGACTGCGCATGCGCGATCCGGGCGACCAGCTCTTTGCCGGTGCCGGTTTCACCGGTAATCAGCACGGCCAGATCGGTCGTGGCCACCAGCGCGATTTCCCGCCGCAACGCCCGTATCGCCGGGCTGTTGCCCACCAGACTGCCTTCGCGCCGCAACGCCTCCTGCATCAGATCGCGCGCAATCGCTCGTTGGCGCTCGCTCGCCTGCTCCAGCGCACGGATCAGCGCTACATTGCGCAAGGTCGCCGCCGCCAGCGCGGCAAAGGCAGCCACCGTCGAATCCGGCAGGGGATCAAACGCATGTTCGTCCAGCGCATCGAGCGTCAGCACACCGACCAGCTCCCGATCGACATACAGGCTGCAGCCCATGCAGGCATGCACCGGCTTTTCGTGCTCGGCATCGATTGCCAGCAGGCCGTCGAACGGATCGGGCAGATCGCAATCCACCGGAAAGCGCACCGGCCGCTTCGAATCCAGAATCGCCGCCAGACGCGGGTGCGCCTGCGGGGTAAAACGCCGCCCCATCAAGTCCGGCGCCAGGCCGTGGCTCGCCACTGGCGTCAGCACGCCATCCTGCAGGTGCAGCAGTGCCACCGCATCGCAAGGCAGCACCGTGCCGACCGCGGAAACCAGTCGCTGGAACTGCACTTCGCCGGGCATGGTATTGGAGAGATCGACGGCGATCTGCCAGAGTGCGCGATCGATGGCTTGCTGGACAATCATGATGGTAAAAGTTGAGAGGAATGGTCGGCCAATCATATAGTCAAACAGGTAAACTTGCAGGTTGTAATAATTGCGTCTTCCCTGCCATGAAAAAAATCGTCCTCGCCAGCAACAACGCCGGAAAATTGCGCGAATTCGCCCGCCTGTTTGCCGATCTCGACATCGAAATCATCCCGCAGGGCGAGTTGGGCGTTTCCGAGGCCGAAGAGCCGCACGCCACGTTCGTCGAAAACGCGCTGACCAAGGCACGCCACGCCGCACGGATCACCGGCCTGCCCGCGCTGGCCGACGATTCGGGCATCTGCGTGCATGCGCTCGATGGCGCACCGGGCGTGTATTCGGCGCGCTATGCCGGCGAACCGAAATCCGATGCGCGCAACAACGAAAAGCTGGTTGCCGCGCTCGCGGGCCAAGCCGACCGCCGCGCGTATTACTACGCCGCGCTGGTGCTGGTACGCCATGCCGACGATCCGCAGCCGCTGATCGCAGACGGTTTCTGCGATGGCGAAATCATCGACACCCCGCACGGCGACGGCGGCTTTGGCTACGATCCGTATTTCCTGCTTCCGCAGTTCGGCAAGACCGTGGCGGAAATCAGCGCGGAAGAAAAAAGCCTGATTTCGCATCGTGGCCGCGCACTGCGCGAACTGATCGCCAAGCTGAAGGAGCATGGACTGTGAGCAACAACGAAAAGCGCTGGGCATTGTGGCTACGCGACGATGGTTCGGTGGTTTCCTGCACCGAGAAGGTCAAGGTCATGAACGAGAACCTGGATGAGCTGAAGCAGATGGCGCAGGACCTGTTCGAGGATGCGCTGCTGATGGAAGTCTCAGAAGGGCAGATTCGCGATGTATTGCACGGACTGGTCGATAAGCTCGTCAACCCGTACGGCAAGCCATGAAAGCGCCTCCAATAACCTGCTGCGCGACTCGATTGCTGCGTCAGTCCCTCGCTCACCCCTCGCTGTACTCCTTGTACTATCTCGGACCTCGCTCGGCCCCTTCCTTGCACTCAAGTCGCTCGCGACAGTTCTGGAGGTACTTTCCATGAGCCCGCTGCTCGCAGGTAAGGCATTGCTGACCACCCTGCCGCCGCTTTCGCTCTACATCCATTTCCCGTGGTGCATCCGCAAGTGCCCGTACTGCGACTTCAACTCGCACGCGGTGAAAAGCGGCCTGCCGGAAGACGAATACGTCGACGCGCTGATCCTCGACCTGGAACACAGCCTGCCGCTGTTCTGGGGACGGCCGGTGCTGACCATTTTCATGGGTGGCGGCACGCCGAGCCTGTTTTCCGCTGCAGCGATCAGCCGCCTGCTCGATGCGATCCGCGCGCGGGTGCGGCTGTTGCCGGAAGCCGAAATCACGCTCGAAGCCAACCCCGGCACGTTCGAGGCCGAGAAGTTCGCCGGCTACCGCGCCGCCGGCATCAACCGGCTCTCGATCGGCATCCAGAGCTTCAACGACCGCCACCTGCAAGCGCTGGGGCGCGTCCACAATAGCGACGAAGCACACAAGGCCATCGAGATCGCCCGCGCCAACTTCGACAACTTCAACCTCGACCTGATGTACGCGCTGCCGCAGCAAACGCTGGCCGAGGCACTGGCCGACATCGACAGTGCGATCGCCGCCGGTTCGACGCATCTTTCCGCCTACCACCTGACGCTGGAACCCAACACCGCTTTCGCCGCCGCCCCGCCTCCGCTGCCGGACGACGATCTTTCTGCCGACATGCAGGAAGCCATTGAAGCGCATCTGGCCGCTGCCGGTTTCGAGCACTACGAAACCTCGGCCTTCGCCCGGCCGGGACTGCGCACGAAACACAACCTGAACTACTGGCAGTTCGGCGACTACGTCGGCATCGGCGCCGGCGCGCACGGCAAGATCAGCTTCCCCGACCGTATCGTGCGCCAGACGCGCTACCGCCATCCGACCGAATACCTGACTCGCATCCAGCAAGGCTCGGCCATGCAGAGCGAGGAGATCGTGCCGCACGATCAACTGCCGTTCGAATTCATGCTCAACGCGCTGCGCCTGACCGAAGGCTTCGACCTGGCGCTGTTCAGCGAGCGCACCGGCCTGCCACTGACGACCGTGCTGGCCGAGTTCGAGCGTGCCGAGAAAGTAGGCCTGCTCGCGCGCGACCACCTGCGTGCTTGGCCGACAGCCAAAGGGCAGCGCTATTTGAATGCCTTGCTGGAAAGATTTTTACCCTGATAACCAGGGCGTAGGTCGGAAAAGCGAAGCGCCTTCCGACGTTTGGAATTGAAACCACATGCATCGGATGACGCCTACGGCTTATCCGACCTACAGTCACCGATTATTCTCAAGGAGATCATCATGAGCAAAACCATCATCCACAGCGACGCCGCCCCGAAAGCCGTCGGCACCTATTCCCAGGCTGTAAAGGTTGGCAACACGGTCTACCTCTCCGGCCAGATCGGCCTTGACCCGGCAAGCGGCGCGCTGGCCGAAGGCTTCGAAGCGCAAACCCATCGCGTATTCCAGAACCTGCGCGCAGTGTGCCAGGCGGCCGGTGGCGATCTATCGGATATCGTGAAGCTCGGCGTGTTCGTGACCGATCTGGCCAACTTCGCGCGACTGAACGAGATCATGGGCGAGTACTTCAGCGCGCCGTTTCCGGCGCGGGCGGCAGTGCAGGCGGCAGCGTTGCCGAAGGGGGCATTGGTCGAGGCGGATGGGGTGATGGTTGTGGAAACTGGTTTCTGATTGGATTGATGGTATTGAATAAACATTTGAGGCCTTAACATGGATGCTCTCGAGGTACTCTTCGCGGCCTTTTACTATTGGCGTGTCACCGTTTGTGTCCTGTTTGGCATTGCACTAGCCTCCGTTCTAACTAATCTCTTCGCGCTCAGCGCCGAAGTTGCCCATCTCTTTGCGTTCCTTGCTGCTTTAGGCGGCGTCGTATGGCAGATAACAACCCTTATCGCCAAGGAAGCAGCCAACCCTCACCTTGAAAAAACGACAATTTCAAAGCCCATTGCCTTTCTGGGCATAGCCTGCATCGCTGGACTTTTGGGGCATCTCATTGCCTCAGCATTTGGAGTTATGACCGCAATCATCACAGTCTTGATCGCAGTCCTTCTATTCGCGCCACTGGTTGCGGCGATAACCAAGCGGAACATTCATCTTCACCAAATAGCATTCATGTTTCTTGCATCGTTAATCGGCCTAGCAACATTTTATGGAATCAACACGTTTCTCCACACATAAAGGGCTGTGGCGAGTAGCCCGGATAGAGTGAAACGGAATCCGGATGATGTATCGAGTTTTCCGCTTTTTAGCGCTTCGCGCATTGTTTTGAACGCGGGTTTCCGCCCCGCCTCGGGAAGGGGGACTTGCTTCGCCAAACCCCCCTTCACCCCCAAGGCGACCCCGACCGCCAGCCCTGCGGGTCCCCTGCGCTTCTCGCCAAACGCGGCGGCTGCGGAACTCGGGCTGCGCCCTCAGACAGTCCTCGCCGAACTCCCGCGTCTGGCTGCGATGCTCGGCTGGCTACAGGGGATCAAAGTGGTACTAACCACAGCCGTGATCCAATAAAGCGATTTTAACAACACCCCAAATCCAAAGGCTGCTGAATAGTACACCCCAATCCCCTGCAAGGCCGCCGAGGAGTGGAGCGAGACCCAGGCTCGCGACCGACGCAGGGCAGCGCGGAGCGCCGGCCGTTGGGGGGCTGCTTTCTTTGGATACTTTCTTTGCAGAAGCAAAGAAAGTATCACGCCAAACCGGGCGGCGATGATCGGCACAGCCGATCGAGTCCAGAGGAAGGCACCCAAAACCCCGCGCCGCGAGGCGCATAAAACCATCAACAAACCGTGGCAAGAAAATAACCGCTCACGCCTTCGCCAGGGTTAAACATTCAGCACAATTTTCCCCGTCCGCGATTAATACCCCTCACCTTCCACCAGAAACGTCTCAGCCAAAACCGATCCAGCACGGTTTCCCATTCCAAACCCCGCCCTGCTCACGATTTTCCGTGAGCACCTATTTTTAAATATCAATAAATTCAGTTAGTTAACAAAAACAGACAGGCCATTTTAAATGGCATGAATCCTGCTCTTGAACGCATCCAAAGCTGGAAATCCTTCCCGCGGTCAACGCAACAAAGTCACACGGGGCAGCTTTCAGCTTGAGGCCAATAAAAACAGAACCAGTCGTTAAACATCGAACTTGTCACTTAAACATCGTCAGGAGGATTCATCCAAATGAATGCCAATAAACTCACCATCCGGATCATGATCGGCATGATCCTGGGCATCGTCGCCGGCTATGCGGTGAACAAGATGTCCGCGACGCCGGAATCGCTGAAAGCCACGGCCAGCTACTTCACGCTGCTCAGCGATATCTTCCTGCGCATGATCAAGATGATCATCGCACCGCTGGTATTCAGCACCGTGGTTTCCGGCATTGCCAATATGGGCGACAGCAAGTCGGTGGGCCGGGTAGGCGCCAAGGCGCTACTGTGGTTTGTCACCGCTTCGGTCATCTCTCTGCTGCTGGGTTGCCTGCTCGGCAACATCCTGCATCCGGGCGCGGGTCTCGGCATGCCGCTGCCTGCCGCCGATGCTGCGACCAACCTTGCCACCAAGTCGCTGACATTCAACAACTTCCTGCTGAACGCCTTCCCGAAGAGCATTTTTGAAGCGTTCGCCACCAACCAGATCCTGCAGATCCTGGTGTTCTCGATCTTCTTCGGCCTGGCCATTGCGGCCTTGCCCAAGAACCGCGCGACGGGTCTGGTCAAGCTGGTCGATGAAGCCGTCCATATCATGATCAAGGTTACCGATTTCGTGATGCAGTTTGCCCCGATCGGCGTATTCGCCGCGATGGGCGCAGCGATCTCCACGCAAGGACTGTCGGTGCTAGCCACCTATGGCAAGCTGGTCAGCTCGTTCTACGTGGGCCTGTTCCTGCTGATCGCGATCCTGATCGCTGCCGGCTGGCTGGTCCTTGGCCGGCGCGTCTTCACGCTGATGCACATGATGCGCGGCGTGATGCTGCTGGCATTCTCCACCGCCAGCAGTGAAGCGGCCTATCCGAAAACCATGGAACAACTGGAAAAATTCGGCGCCAGCAACAAGATCACCAGCTTCGTGCTGCCGCTGGGTTACTCGTTCAACCTGGATGGTTCAATGCTGTACCAGTCCTTCGCGGTAATCTTCATCGCCCAGGCCTACGGCATCAACATGCCGATCTCGCAGCAGCTCACCCTGCTGGCCGTGCTGATGATCTCCAGCAAGGGCATGGCCGGCGTGGCGCGTGCTTCGCTGGTCGTTGTGGCCGCGGTGTTGCCGATGTTCAACCTGCCGGAATCCGGCCTGCTGCTGATCATGGCGATTGACCAGTTCCTCGACATGGGCCGCACCACCATCAATGTGGTCGGCAACAGCATCGCCACCGCCGTGGTCGCCAAGTGGGAAGGTCAACTGGGCGAAACCATCGACGACGAAGGGGCGGAAGCCGCTGAGCCGGTCATCGCGCTGACTCCCGTGAACGCCCTGTCCATGGAAAACGCTGCCAACAAGTAATTCCCGAGCCCAAGGCGATCCTGCAACAGGATCGCCTTCCTCTCCCTTCCTCGTCTCGAAGAAAAACCACGCTCACGCTCGACTTGCTGCAAGTGCAGATGATTGCTCGTCGTATCGGGTAACCAAACTCGCTCTTTTCCACCTGACCATCTCCAGCTGACGGACGTCTCAGCGACCCGATTTTTCCTGTTACCATTGATGCGAATAATTTCAACCCTGACCGCCATGTCCCGCTTTGCCGTGCGCTTTGCCAGATTCGGCCTGCTCCTCTGCCTTGCCGGCAGTGCGGGCTATGGCGCGTATCGCATCAGCGAAATGCGCGGCTTCGCCAGCTTGCAGTTGACCGGCGAGCACAGGCTTGAGGTGTATGCCACCAGCCTGGAACGGGAAATCGAAAAATACGCCTACTTTCCGGCCACGCTGGGGCTGGAACAGGATGTCGTTCAGTTGCTGACGCAGCCGGCCAATCCCGATCAGACCAGGCGCGTCAATTTGTATCTGGAAAAACTCAATATCCGGGCCGGCACGCTATCGATCTTCATTCTCGACCAGCACGGCAAAGTGGTCGCCTCCAGCAACTGGCAGCAGAAAGACAGTTTTATCGGCGAAGAACTGGCCTACCGTCCTTATTACCGCGATGCGGTTGAATCGGGCAGCGGGCGCTTCTTCGGGATTGGCACCACGATCGGCGAACCCGGCTATTATCTTTCCTCGTCGCTGACCGGGCCGCAGGGACTGATCGGCATTGCCGTGGTCAAGGTCGGGCTGGAACAGCTGGAAAAATCCTGGTCCGCCGTGGAAGCCCCGGTGATCCTGGAAGACGAAAACGGCGTGGTGATCCTGTCTTCGGTCCCGGACTGGAAATTCAGCGCAACCCAGCCGCTGGACGAGGCCACGCGCCGCAATTTCGACCGCACCTACAAATACAACCGCCGCCCGCTGATGCCGTTTCCCGGCCAGGACATCCGCCGCATCGACGACACGGCCCGCCTCGTGCGCATCCCGCGTACCGCGATCCAGTCAGCCAACCTGGTTCTGCCGGAAACGGGCATCTTCATGGCGCAAAGCCAGAAACTGCCGGGCACGTCCTGGCAACTGACCGCTTTTTTTCCAACGACACAGGTACAGAACATTGCTCGCAATCAGGGTGCACTCGCCGGCATGAGCGCTGTGCTGGTCCTGATCTGCCTGCTGATGGCAAACGAGCGCCGTCGTCGCATTCGTGATCGCCTGGCCGCACGCGAAGCACTGCAACGCGCCAATGACGAACTGGAGCGCAAGGTCAGCGAACGCACAGCCGAACTTTCGTCGGCCAACCAGCGCCTGCAACTGGAAGTGGAAGAACGCATCCGCGCCGAACGTACCTTGAGCCAGGCACAGGAAAGCCTGGTTCAAGCGGGGAAGCTGGCCATCATCGGCCAGCTCTCGACCAGCATCGCGCACGAAATAAACCAGCCGCTCGCCGCGTTGAGCGTACTTTCGCGCAATGCCCTGCGCCTGCAGCAGCGCAACGAGTACGATGAAGTCACCAGCAATCTCGTCCGCATGGACAGCATGGTCGAGCATCTGGGGAAAATCACCGGTCACCTGAAAACCTTTGCCCGCAAGTCACCCGATACGCCCAGTGCCGTCACGCTGCAAAAAGCGATCGGCAATGTCCTGTTCCTGCTTGAACAACGGTTGCACCGCCAACAGGTCAAGGTACAGCGCAACCTGCCCGAAGACGACTTGCAGGTCTGGTGCGATCCGGTACGCCTTGAACAGGTCCTGCTCAATCTGATCAGTAATTCGCTCGATGCCATGGCACAGACCAGCAAAGCACAGATCGATATTTCGGCGTATCGGGATGGCGACCGCATCCGCCTGCAATTGCGCGATTATGGCAGCGGCCTGAGCGATGATGCCCTGCAACACCTGTTCGAGCCGTTTTTCACTACCAAGGCGCCGGGCATCGGCCTGGGCTTGGGACTGGCGATTTGTGCGGGTATCGTGCGCGACTTTCGCGGCAGCCTGAGTGGTGCCAATGCGCCGGAGGGTGGCGCCGTTTTCACCCTGGAAATACCGATCTGGGAGCAAGAGCAAGCTCATGGCTGATACCCCGCAAATCCTGTTGGTCGAAGACGATCCGAATGTCCTGCATGCCTGCGCACAGGCACTGCGCATCGACGGCTTCGCCTCTCTGGGCGTGGATTCTGCAGAAAAAGCACTGGCACAGATCGGCGCGGATTTTCCCGGCATCGTCATCAGCGATATCTGGCTGCCCGGCATGAGCGGCATGGATCTATTGCAGGCAGTACAGGGCATCGATGCGGATTTGCCGGTGATCCTGATCACCGGTCATGGCGATGTCAGCCTGGCAGTCCAGGCCATGAAAAACGGCGCGCATGATTTCATCGAAAAACCCTTCACCCCGGAAGCACTGGTCGCCGCAGCGCAACGGGCATTGGAAAAACGGGCGCTGGTGCTGGAAGTGCGCGCCCTGCGCCAGCGATTGCAAGACCGGGAAAGCATTGCCGGGCGCATCGTCGGCAATTCAAAACGCATGGCATTGGTGCGGCAACGCATCGCCGACCTCGCCTCCACCAGCGTCAATATCCTGATCGAGGGCGAAACCGGTACCGGCAAGGAGCTGGTGGCGCGCAGCCTGCACGAGGCCAGCCCGCGCCGTCAGGGCAATTTCGTGGCGCTCAATTGCGGCGGCCTGCCGGAATCCTTGTTCGAGAGCGAAATTTTCGGCCATGAATCCGGCGCCTTTACCGGCGCGGCCAAGCGACGCATCGGCAAGATCGAGCATGCCAATGGCGGCACCCTGTTCCTGGATGAAATCGAAAACATGCCGATGGCATTGCAGGTCAAATTGCTGCGGGTATTGCAGGAGCGCACGCTGGAGCGCCTCGGTTCCAACCAGTCGATTGCCGTGGATTTCCGCCTGATCGCTGCCACCAAGGAGAATCTGCGCGCCCTGGCCGAGGCCGGCCGTTTCCGCGCCGACCTCTACTATCGGCTGAACGTGGCGCAATTGTCGCTGCCGCCGTTGCGCGAGCGGCGCGAGGATATTCCGTTATTGTTCGAGAGTTTTGTACTGCAGGCCAGTGCGACTTACGGGCGTCCGGCATCCGCCACCTCCCCGGCGCGCATGCGCCAGATCATGGCTTACGACTGGCCCGGCAATGTGCGCGAATTGCGCAATGTTGCCGAGCGCTGCGTGCTCGGCATCGAGGCCGATGCACCGCCATTCTCTACCCAAGCCCCTCAGGAAGACTTGTCGCTGCCCCAGGCATTGGATGCCGTGGAACGGGCGATGATCAAGGAAGCCCTGCTGCGCCACGACGGCAATCTGACGCTCGCCAGCTCGGCGCTGCAAATCCCCAAGAACACCCTGCGCGACAAGATCCGCAAGCTGGATCTTGTCGACGCAGTCAAGAAATAACCGCCGCTTAGCGCATCTTGCGAACGTAGGGGCGGTAGACCGGTGTCCACATCTTGGCGCAGATCAAGCGTTCGATCTCGACATCGCTCAATGGCTCGGTCAGTCCCTCGTCGCGTGCCTGCTTGGCCACAGCCAGCGCAATCACAAACGACACTTCGCGCATCTGGCTCAATGACGGCAACAACTTGGCCTCGGCATCGAGGCGCGCCGGAGAAAGACTGGCCAGCGCTTCCGCCGCAGCCAGGAACATGCGCTCGTTGATGCGGCGCGCCTTGACTGCCAGCGCAGCCAGCCCGACTCCCGGAAAAATGTAGGAGTTGTTGGTCTGGGCAAAGTGGTGCATGCGGCCTTCATGTTCGACCGAGGCAAACGGGCTGCCGGTGCCGATGATCGCGCGACCGTCGGTCCAGCGCACGATGTCGGCCGGCAGGGCTTCAACACAGGAAGTCGGGTTGGAAAGCGGGAAGACAATCGGGCGCTCAACATGCTTGGCCATCTCGCGGATCGCCTGCTCGGTAAAGGCCCCGGATTGGCCGGAAACACCGACCAGTACGGTCGGATGGACATTGTGGATCACATCGCACAGGCCGATCTTCCCGGCTTCTGCCAGTGTCCAGCCGACCAGCTTGCTGCGATTCTGCACAAAGGACAACTGGAAGGCATCGAGATTCGGCGTGGCATCGGTGACCAGGCCATGGCGGCCCACCACATAGAAGCGGCTGCGTGCTTCTTCTTCGGACAAACCCTGCTCGACCATCGCCAGCTTGATCAGTTCGGCAATGCCGATACCGGCCGAACCGCCCCCCAGGATCGCCACGCGCTGTTCGGTCAGCGGCACGCCGGTCTTGTTGATTGCGGCCAGCAGCGTGCCCGTCGTCACCGAGGCCGTGCCCTGGATATCGTCGTTGAAAGTGCACAGGCGGTCGCGGTAACGATCGAGCAGGCGGTTGGCATTGTTCTTGTGGAAGTCCTCCCACTGCAGCAAGACATTGGGCCAGCGCTTGTACACGGCCGTGACAAACGCCTCGATGAACTGGTCATAGTCTTCGCCGCGAATACGCTCGTGGTGCCAGCCGATATACATCGGATCGGCCAGCAGTTCCGGGTTGTTGGTACCCAGATCGAGGGTGATCGCCAGCGTGGTGGCCGGATCGATACCACCGCAGGCCGAATAGATCGCCAGCTTGCCCACTGGAATTCCCATGCCGCCAGCGCCCTGGTCACCCAGGCCAAGAATGCGCTCGCCATCGGTCACCACAATGCATTCAACCTGATCGAAATACGGATCGGCCAGGACTTCATCCAGACGATCACGCAGCTCCCAGCTCAGATACAGGCCGCGTGGGCGGCGGAAAATCCGGCTGTAGCGCTGGCAGGCCGCGCCAACGGTCGGGGTATAAATCACCGGCAGCAATTCTTCGAGGTGCTGTGTGATCAGGGCGAAATACAGCGTTTCGCTGGTGTCCTGCAACTGGCGCAGAAACACGTAGCGGTCCATGTCGGTCGCCATGGCACGCACGCAGGAAAGCCGACGCGCCACCTGGTCATCCAGACTTTCCACTTGTGCCGGCAGCAGGCCATGCAAGCCAAAGGCATCGCGCTCTTCCAGCGTAAAAGCAGTGCTCTTGTTCAGTAGGGGGTCATTCAGCAGCTCATGGCCGCGGATGGACAGGCTGAGGGGCTTGAAATGATCGACAGGACAATTCATGGTAGTTTTCCGTTTAAAAATTTAGTCCGCAGACGAAAAAGAAATGGGCCGAGAAGGATGAGTCAATACTTCAGGTCGCAGAATTTCAGTCAGTGCGCGGATCAGCGAGGGACAGGAAGAAATTAGTGTGCCGGAAATGGCGAAATTTTTGCAGGCACGCAGCGCGTGTATGCCATAGTAGGCGGCAGCGGGAACTTCCTTGTCGCCGAGCAGATCGTGTTCGGTGCAAGTGTTCATTTTACCCGCCTTCCAGATGTGATTACTCTGGAAGAAGATCATAGAAGTGAGTGCAATCCACTTCGACAGCTATACGAGAAACGCATAAAGTCATGCCGAAATTGGATATTTTCTCTTTTTACCCCGAACCGGGTTGGTTAGAACATGCACATTGATTGGTTTGAAGATTTCGTTTGCCTGGTGGAAACGCACAGCTTTTCGCTGGCCGCGCAGCAATTGAAGATATCGCAACCGGCACTCAGCCGGCGGATCCAGGCATTGGAAGAATGGCTGGGGGCTCCACTGATCGATCGCAGCAGTCAGGGCGTACGGCTCACCCCGGCTGGCCGGACTTTCCATACGTTTGCTATCGACACCGTGCACCGCGCGCACGACATGCGCGCCATCCTGCGAGGCCATGCGCCCGCCGACGGCGATTCTATCCACTTCGCCGTGGCGCACACCTTGTCGCTGACCTATTTCCCGGGCTGGCTCAAGCAGCTGAAAGCCCGCTTTCCGTCCATCGTGTCCCGCGTCTCGGCGGTCAACGTGCAGGACGGCGTCGCCGCGCTCACCCGGGGCGATTCGGATTTTCTGATTACCTACCACCACCCGCAGATGCCGATCATCCGGACCTCCAAAGGCACACCATTTTTGGAGCTCGGAACGGATCGCGTCGTGCCCTATTCCGGGGTGAACAGCGAAGGCAAGGCACTGTTCGAGTTGCCGGGCAATCCGCATGAACGATTCCCCTTCCTGGCCTATGAAGCCGGTGCCTACCTGGCCTATATCGTCGAACTGATCCTGCTGTCCGCCGGACGGCCATGCCACTTGCGCCGCTCATTCGAAACCCATATGGCCGAATCGCTGAAAGCCATGATCGTTGCGGGCCACGGCATCGGCTGGCTACCCGAATCCTGCGCAATCCGTGAAGTTCATGACGGCCAACTGATCCAGGCCGGCGATGACAACTGGACCACTGCGATCAACGTGCGCATCTACCGCCAGATCGACAACAACAAACCCATTGTTGACCGTATCTGGCAGGATTTGTCTGACTCGTCCTGATCTCGCTAGCGCACTGAAGAATGCACCTGACTGGAGGGTCTTATTCGCGGTGATACGGGTGATTGTTGAGGATGGATACCGCCCGATACAACTGCTCCGCCAGCAACACGCGCACCATCCCGTGCGGCAAGGTCATCGCTGAAAGTTGCAACAACTGGTCGGCCCGCTTCTTCACGCTGGGGTCCAAGCCATCGGTACCTCCGATGATGAACACCGTATCGCGCCCGTCGCGCTGCCAATCCTTCATGTTCTCGGCCAGCTTCATCGTCGTCCAGTTCGCGCCGCGCTCGTCCAGCGCCAACACCCGGGCATCGCTCGGAATGGCCGCAAGAATGCGCTCGGACTCCTCGGCCATCACCTGTTGCGGCGTGCGCGCGGCATTGCGCTTGTCCGGCTTGAGTTCGATCAATTGCAACGGGAAATCGCGCGGCATGCGTTTGGCGAATTCCTCATAACCGGCGGCAATCCAGTCCGGCATCTTGTGGCCAACGGCAATCAGGTAAAGCTTCATTTTTCAACATCCAAAGCGCCGCCATGCGGCACAAAACGCGCGGAACGCACAAAGGTGCATTCGGTTGACATGCATACATACCGTCACCATTGGCAACAAAGTAGCGGCAGTAATTTGCGCTCCAGAGGGCCAAAGTAAGTGTGTAGGAAACAAACACCTATAGCACTTAAAACCCTAGGAGATAGACCATGAACAAACTGACAGCTTTTCTGATCGCCAGCGCTTTTGCCGCCACTACCGCAGCCGGTTTTGCCGCTGAAGCATCCAAACCCGCCACCACTGCAGCCTCGCAAGCGGTCTCCGCACCGGCCAGCAAGACGGCCGTAAAGCATCACACCAAGAAGCTGCATAAGAAGGCTGTCAAAAAGACCGCCTCCGCACCGGCAAAGGCACAAGCAGAAACTGCCATGCCAGCGGCATCGCAACCCGCCTCAACACCAGCGACCAAGCCGGCCGTAAAGCATCACACCAAGAAACTGCATAAGAAGGCTGTCAAAAAGACCGCCTCTGCACCGGCAAAGGCACAAGCAGAAACCGCTATGCCAACCGCGTCGCAACCCGCCGCTAAACCGGCGCACAAACCGGTTGTGAAACGTCAGATGAAGACGCAACACAAGAAAACAACCAAGGCTACTGCTTCGGCACCTGCCGCCAAGTAATTGGCTCAACAAAAAACGCGGATGTTCGCTTGTAGCGACATCCGCGTTTTTCATTCCGCCACAGGGGCAGAATCAGTCTGTCGTATCCGCCGCGCTCCACGGCTTGCCGATCGGGTTGAAGGTTGGCTTTTGGCCGCCCCACAATTGTTCCAGATCGTAATAATCGCGGACCGGGGGCAACATTACATGCACAATCACCGAGCCGGCATCCACCAGCACCCATTCGCCGTATTCCTCGCCTTCCATGCTGAGAACTTCATAGCCCTTGGCTTTCAATTCCTCGCGCACATTATTGGCCAGAGCACGCACTTGTCGGTTGGAATCCCCCGTTGCCACGATCATGCATTCGAACAGATCGGTAAGCTTGGTGGTATCCAGCGCAAGAATTTCTTTCGCCTTGACATCTTCGAGCGCTGCGACGGCTACATCGCGCATTTTTTGAATCGTTTCGTCCATTCTGTATCCGTTATCGGTAATAACCAGCACTACGCAATTGCGCCGCAACTGGGGTCAATGCACTGACATCTTCGCCTTTTGCAAGCTTCGCACGGATATCCGTCGAAGAAAAAGGCAACAGCGGCATTGGCAAAACGCTGATTCTACCTTTCCCAAGCGATCCGGGCGAAGCAGAAACTGCACGAACGGCGTATTCGGCCGCTATTTCTTGTGGTAAAGCGCCCAAATCGAATCCCGGACGCGCTGCAATGGCCAGATGCCCGGCTTCCAGCAGCTCGCGCCAGCGCCGCCATTTATCCAGATTGAGAAAGGAATCACCGCCAATCAGCCAGACCAGCAGCGCATCTGGATTCTCGTGCTGGATTTCAGTCAGCGTATCGATGGTGTAGCACAGGCCATCACGCCGCACCTCCCGATCATCAGCGACCAGCGCGGTTTCATTCGTCAGCGCCTGTCGCACCCATTCCAGCCGCAACTCGGCGGAAACGCTCAACGCATCGCGGTGCGGCGGTTCGCCGGTGGGAATCAGCCGCACCTCGTCCAGCGCGAACGCATCGCACAGCCCACGTGCCAGCGCAATGTGGCCAAAATGGACCGGATCGAAACTGCCGCCAAAGATGCCGATAGTTTTCATGGTGACCTGTGAAAAACCCGCCAGAAGGCGGGTCAGGCTGCTGACAAAGCCGTCTTACCAGTATCCGCAAGGTCTCGGCCAAGCCGAGCCCGATACGCATATCGATGATTTTGCAGCCTTCTCGATTTATACCCACCCCTTCCGTCCCCTCCTTGAGGGGAAACCTCGCTTCGCGAGTGGGGTTTGTCGCCAATCCGACCCGCCTGCCGGCGGGTTCGAATTACCGACTCAGACTCTGATCTGTCCATCGCCCAGCACCACCCACTTCTGGCTGGTCAGCCCGTCCAGCCCGACCGGGCCGCGTGCGTGGATCTTGTCGGTCGAAATGCCGATTTCCGCACCCAGACCGTACTCGAAGCCATCGGCAAAACGGGTCGAGGCGTTGACCATCACCGAACTGGAATCCACTTCGCGCAGGAAACGACGCGCCTTGGTGTAGTTTTCGGTCACGATTGCATCGGTATGCTGCGAGCTGTAGGTATTGATGTGCTCGATTGCGTCGTCCAGATCGGCAACGATCTTGATCGAGAGAATCGGCGCGCAGTATTCGGTGGTCCAGTCTTCTTCGGTCACAGCAATCGCGTCGGCCACAATCGCCCGGGTACGTTCGCAACCACGCATTTCTACACCCTTGCTGCGATAAATCTCGGCCAACGGCGGCAGGATCAGGTCAGCGACATTTTCGTTGACCAGTAGCGTTTCCATCGTGTTGCATGGCGCATAACGCTGGGTCTTGGCATTGTCGGCAATGCGGATCGCTTTTTCCGGATCGGCTTCATCGTCGATATACACGTGGCAGACGCCATCGAGATGCTTGATCACCGGTACGCGCGCGTCCTGCGCGATTCGTGCAATCAAACTCTTGCCGCCGCGCGGCACGATCACATCAACATATTCGCTCATGGTGATCAGCTCGCCCACGGCAGCACGGTCGGTGGTTTCGATCACTTGCACTGCCGTTTCCGGCAACCCGGCCGCAGCCAGTCCTTCACGCACACAGGCGGCAATCGCCTGGTTCGAGCGAATCGCTTCCTTGCCGCCACGCAGGATCGTGGCATTGCCGGCTTTCAGGCACAGGCCAGCGGCATCGGCAGTCACGTTCGGGCGGGCTTCGTAGATAATGCCGATCACCCCGAGCGGCACGCGCATTTTGCCGACCTGGATGCCGGTCGGGCGAAACTTGAGGTCGGTCATGTCGCCGATCGGATCGGGCAGGCTGGCGATCTGGCGCAGACCTTCGGCCATGGTCGCGATAGTCTTGGCGGTCAGCGTCAGGCGGTCGACGAAAGAAGCTTCCAGCCCTTCGGACTGGGCAACCGCAACATCCTCGGCATTGGCGACAAGCAGCTTGGGCGCGTCGCGCTCGATGGCAGTAGCAATCGCTTCCAGCGCGCGGTTCTTGGCGCCAGTATCGGCCTTGGCCATCAGGCGACTGGCAGCGCGGGCTTGGCGACCGACCTGTTGCATGTAGGCTTTGATATCCATGCGAGCTCCTGAAATTTGCAGTTTGACCGTCGATTCTAACAGCCGATTACACCCTGGCAATGATTGATCATTGCGGTTTTTTCGGTAATTGCAATACCGTCACCGCCGTATTATCGGCTTTGGCGCGATTGAACCAGTCCGGTGCCGAGCTTTGCACCGCAACCAGCATTGGGCCATTTTCTGTATTCAGCCACAGGGGTGAGCCACTGTCACCGGAAAGCGTATCGCAGCGGTGCTCCAGCGTATTGTTATCGACCAGTGCGGTCACCATGCAACCCTTGTGCGCTGTCAGTAGTTCATTATGGTCATGGGCAAAACCTGCCTGCGTCACCTTGCTATCGTATCGGTGAATTTGTGCCAGCAAATCATCCGGGTGATTCCCGGTATACAACGACATGGGCGCAGGGGCAACGCCATCGACAAACTTGAGTTTGAGCCAGGCAATATCATAGCGTGCGACTCGGGGCCGAATATAAACATCATCACCCTTGTAATCGAGCCCCTGGCGGAATTTCGGATTGAACACCTGCGTTTCAACCTGATAACGCGCTTGCCATTTCCCTTGGTGGTAACCTGCCCAGAACCATTTCCCTTGATCGATTTTATGCGGCGTCATCAGAAAACAGTGCGCTGCCGTCACCGCCAAATCGGGGGCAACCAGTGTGGCGGTACAGCGCGTTTCTCCCACCGTTTCCATTTTGCCGATAGCCGCGTAAGGTGGGGCATAAGGGGCAGGAATAAAAACGCGATCATCCTTGCCAAAGAATAATTTCAGATTCTGTTTGGCGATCTCACTGGCATTAGCCGTTTCCGTTTCATCAACATCTGGCGCCATCGCTTCAGCAGCCGACTCTTGTGCCACTGATGCCGCCAAACTAGGCGCGGTACCTTTAGCTGGCGTGCGGGTTGAAGCGTATTTCGACAACGCCACCACCAACATCATCAACAAGACACTCGCCAATAACACCAACCCAACACGTTTCTTCACAAGCTTCATTCCAACAACATTTAGAAAAATAAAAAAGGGGCGCAAGCGCCCCGTTTTTCAACCGCTAATCGATATTACTTGGCAGCGGATGCAGCAGATGCTTTTGCTTTTTTCTTGGCTTGAGCCTTGGAAGCTACGGCAGATGCCTTGGCTTTTTTCTTGGCTTGGGCCTTGGAAGCAACTGCGGAAGCTTTCTTGGCTTTCTTGGCTTGAGCTTTCTTGGCCGGTGCGGAAGCAGCAGCGGATGCCTTCTTCTCAGCTTGGGCCTTGGATGCTACTGGAGAAGCCTTAACGACTTTCTTCTTGGTAGCTTTCTTTTCAATCTTAACAGTCTTGACTGCGGAAGCAGGAGCATCTGCAGCCACGGAGAAAGCTGCTGCAGTTGCAAAAACACCAGCAACCAGAATAGCGATCAATTTTTTCATGGAAATCGTCCCCAACAAATGAGTGAGCACAAATGTTTTGTGTGGCTGCATTATGATCAGGGCATGACAAGGATTCGACCCAAGGTTGGTAGCGACATGTAACGTTATGTAAAAAACACGTAAACGCCTCAAAAACCTGCGTCACGTAGCGGCGTAGGCCAAGCAAGCGTCACGCGAGCCCCGCCCCACGGCGAAGCGTCAATGGCTACGTTACCACCATGAGCGCGCAAGACCATTGCGACGATAGCCAGGCCAAGGCCAAAACCACCCGTAGAACGGTTGCGACTTGCCTCCAAGCGCTCAAAAGGCAACAACAAGCGGGCGCGTTCACTCTCTGGAATCCCTGGACCATCGTCATCGATGTGCAGCGTGGCTACATTTTCTACCCACAACAAGGTCAACCGGACCCGCTTCCCGCCATAGCGCAGCGCGTTATTCAACAAATTGCCGATCACCCGCCCCAGATAATAGCTATCAACCTCGACGACCGGACTAGGCACCGCAGTTTGGTTAATCACTTCAACCGGCCCGCCTTCGAAGCTGTATTCCGCCACCAGCCGTTCCAGCCACGGCACAATTTCCAAGGGCAGCCGCTCCATCTGCATTTCCGGCTTGTCGAGACTGGACATGGTGAGCCACTCTTCGATCAATTGGTCGATACTGGTGATATCGCGCTCAATGGCAGCAATGGCCGGAACAATATTGGCACCCGCCTTGATCGCCTCCAGCCGATAACGCAAACGAGCCAGTGGCGTGCGCAAATCATGTGAAACCGCATCGATCATGGCCCGACGCGAACTGGTCAGCTCTTCCACATCATGCGCCATACGGTTGAATGCCCCGCCCAGCAAGGCCAGTGCCGAATTTTCTTCCAAGGCAACACGCGCCGTGAAATCGCCCTCGCCCAGCCTGCGCCCCTGCCGGGTCAGCACCAGCAGATCTCGCCATAGTGGCCGCAGCCACAGCCAGGCAGGAATCCCGAGCGACAGGCACATCAAAAATAGCGCCATGATGTCTTCCCACGAAATCCGGTCGGTTTTCGAAAGAAAGGGAATCGGTCCGAGCACCACCATGACATCGGTCTGGTGAATACGATGCAGATACAGATCCTGGTCGTACAGCAGAATGATGTCTCCATCCTTCAACGCATTCTGGTTGACCGGGGAAAGGACATAGCTATCCAGTGCCTCCACCTGAACGGGGACTGGAATCTTGTCGGCAATCCGTTTGACCTCGTCGTGCCAAAGCGAGGGCGGCAAATCGCCAAGTTCGCGTTCGATAATGGAAATGGTGGCGGTAAAAATGTCGGTCAGATAACGTTGATTGGCCCGGTCAACCAGTTGCTTGTACGCCGAGCCGATCAACAGGGCGGCAATCAAAAAACACACCGCTACGGTGAAATAGAACCGCAGAAAAACCTGGCGCATGCTGCTTGGCTGCGCAGGCCTCATTCCTGCCACCAGATATCGGTGGCAAACAGATAGCCCCGGTGGCGAATCGTTTTGATCTTGCGTGGATCATCTGGATCATCGGCCAGTTTCTTGCGCAAGCGTGAAATGGCTACATCCATACTGCGATCCATGCCATCGTAATCGATACCGCGCAATTTTTTGAGCAAATGATCGCGCGACAAAATTTCGCCTGCATGGCTCGCCAGCTCCCACAACAGATCGAAATCGCCGGTAGACAAGTGCAGCGGCTCACCACGATAGTTGGCTGTGCGGTTCAAGCTATCGATCACCAGTTTGCCAAAATTGAGCGCGGATTGCGGCTGCGGCGTTGATGTCTGTCCTGCCGGAAAATTCTGGTTCTGGCGTAACTGGGCGCGAATTCGCGCCAGCAACACAGAAGGCGGCGTGGTTTTCAATACATAGTCACTGGCGCCGATCTCGAAACCCAGAATCTGGTTCATATCGCTATTGAGCGAGGTCAGCAGCACCACCGGTCCGGAATAGAATTCACGCAACTCACGGCAAATCGTCAAGCCATCCTTGCCCGGCAGCATGATATCGAGCAGCACCAGTGCAGGAGGATCTGCGCGTACGGCTTCCACTACGCCCGAACCTTCACGCATCAGCTCTACGACGAACTCGAATGAATGCAAAAAACTGCTGATGAGCTCAGCCAGCTCCGGATCATCCTCAACAAACAGAATTCTATTTTTCACCGCCAACCCCCTCAGCGCCGACGCCCTTTGGGTCGTGCCGGTTTCTGATTCTCCGTGCGCATCTGGGACCAATACCCGTGGAGCACACCCACAATTTCCGGCAATTCATCGGCCACTTCATCCTCGAACTGGTTGGGGTTCTCGCCCGATGCTTCCATCTCTGCCCGACCTTCTTCATCGGCACACATGACGATCGGCAACAGGGCCGAGCCATACTCCTCATCATCCAGCAACGGTTGCCACTGCGCTTCGTTCAGTGCCGCCCCATACATAAAACCCATGCACCACGGCCGGGCAATCTGCAACTCGCTTTCCTCGTCCAGATACAGAATCGGCTCAAACTCATCCGGCGCGCTCTGCAGTTGCTGGTCAATATCGTTGTAAAGCATCACCACCAGCTCGACCAGTCGGGCAGCCTCGGCCTTGGCAGAAAAATGCACTGCGTCCGCCCCCTCACCCCAGATCGACACCAACCATTGCTCGGGATCAGCAACTTCCGGCCCCACCAGCACAGCGGTTAGATACCCCTGCAGCATGGAAAGATCCATGCAATCTTCTGGTGTCAGATCAGAATCCAGCAATTGTGCCAACTCATCAAGCTGCGCTTCGGTCATCGGTTCATTGGCTTGCGCTTTGGACATGAAAGAACTCCGTGGGATAGACCCGTCATTTTGAAATATGGGAGCGCCAGCGTAAAACCAAACCGCCAATGGATTCGCCGTGTCCGGGAAACCAAGTCACCGCTGCGCCCGTATCCCGCTATTGTTACCCGGAATCGAGCGCAACGAAAGCAACACCGTATTGCAACCCATTGCTCAGCGCCATTTACCCCTCCCGGGAGGTAGCCTCTGCCAATAAAAAAGGGAATACCCTCAGGCATCCCCTCTGCTCGGCAAGTTATCTTCCCGGTTATTTCAAGCGCTGCGCGCGACGTTTTTCCGCTTCCTGCCAGCGGCGCTTTGCATCTTCACTATCCAAGACAAGCGGGGGCAACGGTGCAGGCTTGCCATCCTCGCCCATCGCCACCATGGTAAAAAAACAACTATTGGTATGGCGCACCGAATGATTGCGGATATCTTCAGCCACCACCTTAATCCCCACTTCCATCGAGGTGCGGCCGGTATAGTTGACATTGGCAAGGAGGGTCACCAATTCGCCGACATGGATCGGCTGCTTGAAGGTCACGCGATCCACGGAAAGCGTCACCACATACGTCCCGGCATAACGACTGGCACAGGCATATGCCGCCTGATCCAGTAATTTGAGTAACGCGCCGCCATGCACATTGCCTGAAAAATTGGACATGTCAGGCGTCATCAGTACCGTCATGGAAAGTTGATGGCGTACAAGCGAATCAGTCATCTCTGGCTCCATCCCAAGAAATCTTTACCAATGCTCATGCACCAGTGGTTTGATCAATCGTCCATACACCTCGGCAACAACAGCCATTTGCTCGGCCGACAACGGTGGCAACGCACTGGCCTGGGTATTGCGCACGGCCTGTTCCGGACGACTGGCACCCGGAATCACGGTACTCACCGCATCAAACATCAGACACCAACGCAAGGCACTGGCCGCCAAACCAGGTTCGGCAGGAAAATACGCTTTCAATTCCTCGACTGCCGTCAGACCGGTTTCAAAATCGACGCCGGAAAAAGTTTCGCCCTTATCGAAGGCCTCACCATTGCGATTAAACAGGCGGTGGTCCTTGGCATCGAATTGGGTTTCACGATTGATCTTGCCCGTGAGCAAGCCACTGGCCAAGGGCACACGCACGATGACGCCAATATTGTTTTTTTGCGCAGCGGGGAAAAAAGCTTCAATCGGTTTCTGACGAAACATATTGAAAATAATCTGTATCGTCGCCAGCCCTTCATATTGAAGGACTTGCAGTGCTTCTTCCACCTTTTCCACACTCGCGCCAAAATGGCGAATCTTGCCTTCCTGCTGCAATTTGGCCAGCTCGCCAAAAACATCAGCCTTGGCATAGACCGGTGTTGGCGGACAATGCAACTGCACCAGATCGAGCGTTTCCAGCCCGGTATTGTGCAGCGCCTCATCGACGAACCGGCGAATATTGGCCGGGTTGTAACCGGCGCTATCGTGCGGATTCAGCCGTCGCCCGACCTTGGTGGCAATGAACAGTTGTTCGCGCCGGGCCTTGACTACCTTGCCGACCACTTTTTCGCTCTGCTGACCGCTATAAACATCGGCGGTATCAATGAAATTGACGCCCCGATCAATCGCCGCAAGCAGCGTCCGCTCGGCCAGGTCCGCATCGAACGGCTGCCCCCACGTGCCGCCCACCTGCCAGGTGCCCAGCCCGATTTCCGACACCTTGAAGCCTGTCTTGCCCAATAAGCGGTAATTCATCACTCACCCCATCAAAAAAGGCGGCCTAGGCCGCCTATGATCAAACACCAGCGCTATGCGCCTGCTGGTCAGCGTGATAAGAACTTCTTACCATCGCCCCGACTGCTGCGTGTTTGAAGCCAATTTCGTAGGCATATTCCTCGAAGCGTTTGAACTGCGCAGGCTCCACATAACGCAACACAGGCAAGTGACCATTGGAAGGCTGCAGGTATTGCCCCAAAGTCAGCATATCAATGTCATGCGCCCGCATATCGCGCAGCAATTCGTACACTTCTTCGTCCGTTTCGCCCAATCCGACCATGATGCCGGATTTGGTCGGCACATTCGGGAAGCGTGCCTTGAAATCCTTCAACAGCTGCAAGGAGTGAATATAGTCGGCGCCGGGGCGGGCCTGCTTGTACAAACGCGGCACGGTTTCCAAATTGTGATTCATTACATCAGGTAGCGACCCGCCAAATACATCGAGTGCAATCTCCAGCCGGCCTCGAAAATCCGGTACCAGCACTTCAATCTGGGTATTTGGCGACAATTCGCGGGTTTTGCTGATGCAATCGGCAAAATGCTGCGCCCCGCCATCGCGCAGATCGTCGCGATCAACCGAGGTGATCACCACGTATTTGAGCTTGAGCGCAGCAATGGTTTCACCCAGATGCTGCGGTTCATTCGCATCCAAAGGATTGGGGCGGCCATGGCCCACGTCGCAGAACGGGCAGCGACGGGTGCAGATATCGCCCATGATCATGAAGGTGGCCGTGCCCTTGCCAAAGCATTCCCCGATATTGGGGCAAGTGGCTTCTTCACAGACGGTATGCAGTTTCTGGCTGCGCAGGATTTCCTTGATCTCATAGAAGCGCCCGTTCAGCGACGGCGCCTGCACGCGAATCCACTCGGGTTTTTTCAGCCTTTGCTCCAGCTGCACCACTTTGATTGGAATACGCGCAGTCTTGGCTTCGCCCTTGAGTTTTTCACCGGCAACGACACCGGCGTGCTTGTTCTCTACTGTCATTGGTACGTTCCTGTCTGCGGCCAATCGAAGGACGGTTTTTGATCCATCAGCCATAAAAGAATTGAAGTTGCGCTTGGCAAATCAGGTGCCAGACTACCCTTTCAACCCCAAGTTGTTGAGAATGCTTCTCGAAATTTTAGCTGCGACGCTGCCGGGTGTCTCGTCAATAAAACCATAGTCGGCCAACTGGGTTACCTGCAGCCCGGCATAACCACACGGATTGATGCGACTGAACGGTTCCAGATCCATGTTCACGTTAAAAGACAGGCCGTGGTAACTGCAGCCGTTGCGAATGCGCAAGCCCAGCGCAGCGATCTTGGCTTCCACGCCATGGCGCGAGACATAAACGCCGGGTGCATCGACCTTGCCGTAGGCGGTAATGTCGTACTGCGCCAGCACATCGATCACGCTTTGTTCCAGCTTGCGCACCAGCTCACGTACGCCCACCTTGTGGCGCTTCAAGTCCAGCAACAG
>JARLJJ010000416.1 GCA_031291275.1 Formivibrio sp. | reverse complement strand
TGACCGGCATCAAGATCAAGGACATGATGATAGAAGGATGGCTGTTTCTTCTCATGCTATTGCTTCTGTTGCTGAGTATCACACTGTTCCCGCAGATCGTGCTCTGGCTGCCTCAGTCCATGGGCTATGTTACAAATTAAATGCTTGATCCGGACCCCTAAATTGGTCCGGATTTTGCTGGCCTGTTAATTACTCACCTGTAGAACTTGATCAAATATGTCCAAGACCGTTGAAGAAATTGCCACGGAAATCGGGGTTTCCATCACCACGGTCCGTTTGGTCATTAATGGCCAAGCTGAGAAGTACCGCATCAGCGCCAAAACCCAGAAAAAAATTGAAGACTATGTTGCACTTCATGGTTACAAGCTAAATCACGCCGCGCGCAGCCTTAAACTCAAGCGCAGTGAAGCAATAGGATTTGTGGTGCCGGAACTGGCCAACGCGTTTTTTGCGCGCTTGATGGCCGAATTGGAAGTGCACTGCCGTAACCGGGGTTTGGTATTGCTAACCGCGTCGACACACGAAGATTGTGAATTGGAAAACAGGGCTATCGATAGCCTGCTTGCCCGCGGCGTGGATGGTCTGGTGGTCGCGCCGTGTCAAATACCGGTACACAAGCAACTATTTTCACCCAAAAACAGCACGGCAGTTGTGTTGGTCGACCGCGATTACAATCAGCTGCGATACCCTACGGTATTGAGTGATAACTATCACAGCGGACTCGATCTGGCACGCAGAATGTTGGCCGAGGCAAAAGGACCGGTTTATTTTCTCAGCGCACGGGCTGATTTACCTAGCATTAAAGATCGATTGAGTGGGTTTTCTGTCGCCTGCCAAGAAGCTGGAATAACGAATAATGCCGGGCTAGTCAGCAGGGCTACCGAAGACAATAGTGCTGCTGGTTTCCAGATGATGCATTCATTGATTACAGAGTCTGGACAGATTCCTCGGGCATTCATGTGTTCATCGCTTCTTGTGCTTGAGGGCGCATTACAGCAGTTTAAACAGGTCTCGGGCCGTATTCCGCCAGATATACTGATCGGTACTTTCGATGATCATGCCATGCTGGATTTGTTACCCAACCGGGTATTGTCGGTACGGCAAGATGAGGCCATGCTGGCCGCGTTAATTTTTGAAAGATTGCTGGAGCAAATGGAAGGGAAAGAACTGCTCAGCTTGCGCAATACCGTGCCTTGTCGGCTAATCTGCCGCAACTGATTATCCTGCTGATTGATAATGCAAAAGTCCGCGTCTATTGATGCGGACTTTTGTTTGGTGGCAATGATTGCAACTTCGCACTCCTGATTTTCGAGTGAGGAACTCGGATCTAGTGCAGCCTGATTTTTATCCTGTCGATCGCATTCTTAAGGTGTAGGTGCATCGCAATTCGTGCGGAGTGAGGATCTTTGTCACGAATGGCATGGAAGATATCGCGATGCTCCATCACAACAGCCTGCCAGGTTGACTCAGACTTCGTGAGCATGGCAGATGATTTATCTATGATCTGCTCCGTGCTTTCCCACAATAAGCTAACCGTGCGGTGCAGCACTCGATTGCCGCAGGCCTGTGCCAACGTCTGATGAAATTGCCGATCATAATCAACATATTGCAGGTCAGAGACCGAACAATTAACCATTTTCCCAAGTAAGGACATAAGCGTATCAATATGTTCTGCTTTAGCATGGCGTGCTGCTAATGCTGCAATTTCTACTTCGACCAACTCTCGTGCAAAAAAAAGTTCAAGTACATCGGTTTCTTGAGTGGCAGTGGTGATCTCTTTGTCATGGCTGAGCACAAAAATGCCTGCGCGATCTCGAATCTCGATCAACCCTTCTGCCTCCAGAGAAATCAAGGCTTCACGCAACGAAGCTCTGCTGACGCCCAAATGTGCAATCAAATTGCGTTCCCCAGGTAATTTCTGTCCGGGTTGGTATACACCGCTCTGAATCAGCAGGGCGATTTGATCCGCCACTTTCCGATATAAGCGCGAGTTGGTAATGGGTTCAATTGGCATGGTTGTGTTGGTCGTTGAGCAAGAAAAGCCACAATAAGGATGCTGAAATAGTTTTCCAAAAGATGCTGAGGGGAACAGCATCTGATGGAAAGCAATCTCTACAGATCAAATACGCCGACGACCTTGAGATACTTTTCCGGATGATCGGAAATATCCTTGACCGTGCCGGGTAGATCGACAAAAGAAACCGTCTTGGTTAGCAGTGCCGCTACATTGACCTTACCCTCGGAAATCAAGCGCAAGCTTTCCGGGAACTGCCCGACACTGTTGCGCGAGCCGCGGATAGTTAATTCCTTCTTGGTGAAAAGAGCCGTTGGCAAGGGAATATCGTTTTTCGGCCAACCAACCAGCGAAATGCGACCGGCGTAGGAGACATAATCAATAGCACCACGTATGGCGCGAGCATCGCCAGAAGCTTCAATGACAACTTCGGCCATGCGGTCATGCGTAATGGCCTTGATTTCTGCAATAGCATCTTGTGTGACAGGATTGATCGTGTGGGTCACACCCAGCTTGCGCGAGAGTTCGAGTCGCTCATCAACCGGATCGACAACGATAGGAATGGCACCGATGGTCAGAGCATATTGCGCAGCCAGCAAACCGATCTGTCCCGCGCCCGTAATGACGACATGTTCGCCCGCCTTGGTTTCAGATTGCTTGATGGCATGCATGGAAATCACCAGCGGTTCAGCCATCGGGACGATATTCCAGGGAATATTGTCTGGCACCTTGTGCATCAATTTACGCGGGTGCGAAACGTATTCCGCCATGCCACCTTCAATATGAACGCCACGCACAGTCAGATTTTCGCAGCAGTTGGTATGGCCAATCGAGCACGGGTAGCATTTGCCGCAATAAACATAAGGCTCAAGCAGAACGCGGTCGCCAACTTTCAGCTCCGTTTCGTTCTCTGGCAATTCAAGCACTTCACCGGCGACTTCATGCCCAATGACACGTGGATAGGTGACCAACGGGTTGACGCCACGATAGGCACCAATGTCCGAGCCACAAATGCCCATACTGTGAACTTTTATCAGCACCTCATCGGGCTTGCGCACTGTTGGGTCTATTTCGGCGATTTTTATATCGCCAGGGGACTGCAGTAATACCGATTTCATGGTGGCTAACTCCTGAAAAGCACATTTAAAAGGTTGATTTATCCCTGCCGACCACCGGAAGGGCGGTCGGATCAAGGGTTAACTTGTTGTTGTAATTAGTAGTTCGGCAGAAAAGTTGAAATGCTTGGGAAAATGGTAACTAGGGCCAAAGTAATTATTAGTGCCCAGAAAGAAGGCCACATTTCCTTGACGAATTCCCGAACAGAAATCCCAGTAATCTGCGTTGAGATAAACATCACGGTCCCCATTGGCGGGGTCAGGCAACCGATTGCCAAATTCAGAATTATGATGATGCCGAACTGGATCTGATCGATGCCCAATTCGCGAACGGTTGGCATCAGCAGTGGTACCAGCACAATGATCGCTGCATTTCCTTCAATGAACATGCCCAGAATCAGCAGCAAAATGTTCAACATCAATAGGAAGACCCAAGGATTTTTAGAAAATGTGGTTAGCGCGACGGCAACACCTTGGGCAACCTGTTCCCAGGTCAGTAGCCAGGCAAAGGCCGAACAGGCCATGATGATCAGCATGATGCCCGCAGTGGAGCGTGCTGTTTCCAGCAAGGCGACCTTGATATCACTGAACTTCATTTCCTTGTAGACAAAGAGACCAACGATGATGGCGTAGACCACGGCAACGGCACCAGCTTCTGACGGGGTAAATACACCTAGGCGAATGCCTCCAATGATCACGATGACAAGTAACAAACCCCAGAAACACTCTTTGAAAGCCAGCCACACCTCCGCAATGGTTGGCGCATGTGTACGAACCGGTTTGTAATTGCGTTTTTTGGCAACAATGACAATGGAGACCATCAGAGCCAGGCAACAAAGAATTCCGGGGATTACTCCTGCCATGAACATCTTGCCGATAGAAACATCCGCCACATAGCCATAAATAATCAAGGCAATGCCAGGAGGAATGATCGGAGTAATCAGTGAACCCGCAGCAGTGACTGCAGCCGAGTAGGCTTTGTTATAGCCGAGCCGTTCCATTTCCGGCACCAGCATTTTCGTCAACATGGCGCAATCAGCCAAATTGGAAGCTGACATGCCGCCCATCATGGTACTGAGCAATACATTGGCATGCGCCAAGCCGCCCGAGAAGTGTCCCATGAGTACTTCAGCCAAATGCAGCATCCGACGTGTTATGCCAGTGTGGTTCAGCAGGTGGCCGAGCATAACGAAGAAGGGAATGGCCAACAGAGTTATATTTTCACCAGCACCGATGACGCGCTGAACGGCAATCATTGGAGAGGCATCTGCTGCCATAAAGAAGTAAGACAAAATAGCCGTCAATACGCCAATAAATACCGGCAAATTAATTGCAAAGCAGGCCAATAAAACTCCACATGCAATGGCGACATTCATGATTTTGCTCCCAAAGCTGCCTTATCGTTTTTGATTGCCCTGATATCCTTGAAAATATTCCGAACTTGGTGCAGTGCCATCCAACAGAAGCCAATGGGTACAGCGATATCGATGTATACGTATTTAATCTGAAGAATTGGCGTGATTTTGTCCTGTGCACCCATTGCCAGTCCGAAGCCTAGGTAAGCAATGGTCAGCAAGACGGCAATCGTAAGCACATCATTGAAGAGCTGAATCCTGTGTTGCCATTTCTTGGAGAAATTCACGACTAGCACATCGATGGAAACATGACCACGGTTCTTCATCGCGGATGAAGCACCTAACATGATCGCCCACAGGAATAATGCAATCAAAATTTCCTCTACCCATTGCAGCGGATCATTAAGTACATAGCGCATGAATACGGCAATAATAGTGATTACCATGATGCCTAGAGTACATCCCTTGGCCATCCAATCATCCAATGTGTCGAGCACTTTGAATACGGACATTTATTTTCTCCTTTCTCGAATTAATTTTCCTGACACCGTTGGCAAATACTGCTTCACCAAACTGCGACATTTCCAGCTAAATTGCTATTTTTTTGTTGCTGGGTTGTCACTGACCGCCAGAGGTAAGTTGCCTTTCCCCTAGCGGTCAATCAGTTAGTGTTTACTTCAGATAGCCTTGAACCTTGTTGTAAAGGCCAGGAGTCCATTCCGGGAATTTGTTGTACGTACCCTTGGATGCTTCGCGGAAAAGGTTGCGGTCTACATTAATGACTGTTACCCCTTCCTTCTTCATCTTCTCAATTGTTTCTTTTTCTGCCTTGGCTACGCTATTGGTCATGAACGTACCAGCTTCATCGCCCGATTCAGTGAGTGCTTTCTGGATATTTGCCGGCAATTTGGCAAAGTAGTTGTGGCCAATCACCCACTGGCTGACATTGTCGAGGTGACCGGTCATGATCAGGTATTTTGCCGGCTCATGATGCTTTTGCGCATAGAGAACGGTAATTGGATTTTCCGCGCCATCGATCGCCCCTTGTGTCAAGGCTGGATACACTTCAGCCAATGGCATTGGAGTAGGGGTTGCACCCATTTCTTGCATGGCTTCAATCTGGATACGGTTATTGGGGACGCGGATTTTCATGCCCTTCAAATCTGCGGGGGTATGGACTGGTTTACGCGTGACCATATTGCGGACGCCATACAGCCAATTGGAAGTAATGATATGCAGGCCCTTGGCATCAAGCTGGGTGGACAACCCCTTGAACCAATCGGTTTTGGTTAGCTTGAAAATATCGTTGTAATCTTTCCCAAGATATGGCCCCATCAAAATGCCAAAATCCGGAACATAATCGGCAAAAAAACCACCGTCAGCAATAGTGATAATGTTGCTACCCAATTTCATTTGTTCAATGACGTCTTTCTTGGAGCCGAGCATCGAGCTTGGGAAAAGCTGCAATTCGCCAGCGCCTTTGGTTTTTTCCTTAAACAAGCGAGCCCATTCCTTGACGGCCAGATCAATAGGTTCGCCCGGATTGTTTTCATACGCGATCTTGATCTTAATCGTATCGGCGGCATGGCTCAGGCTGCCGCATGCCAGCATGGCCAATGCAACGCCAGTGAGGCAGGTGCGGGTGATGAAAGAACGTTTATTCATTACGGTCTTGCTCATGATCGAAGCCCTCTTCCTAGAGTTTGAGTATTTTGATGGTGAGTTGCTAAGCGCCGTTTTAAATCTAACAACATGATTGGCTAGCCCGGAACACGATCGGAACTATAGTTCATTGAAACCAGTCCCTGATATTTCATTGGATTTTGTTGCTCACCTTGGATTGATGTGTAACCAAGCAATCCTAGCTACACAGGTGCAACAACCGTGCCAGCTAAAAATATGCAATTTCCCGTCACTGCAACAGTAAAGCGTTTCAAAAACGCATCATTTATGTTTCAATAACGAATAAATGAAACGAATGAAACGTACAATTCTGGATGACATGTGCTCATGCCGGATGCTTTTTGTGTATTCGATGTTGTAAGATAACGAGTACGGCACTCGTCAAGATTTGTCATAAACCAACTGAGTACCTCGGATTTATTATGACTTCCATTCTATTTTTGGCTCCTTTTGGTGCCATGGCAGAAACGGCCATCCAGCTTGCCGAGAGCATGGGTATCACACTGACGGTTGAAACAACGGACGACGATCATGCGGTGGAAAACGTCTGCAAGCATCCGGAAATTGAGGTTGTTGTAAGTCGGGGAGGGGTGGCTGAGAGAATCAAGGCGATGGAGAGAATCAGTGTCGTTGAAATTGCCATGACGGTGGATGAGTTTCTGGATGCCATTAGCCGGTTCTCCAAAAAGGGGATGCGTAATATTGGCTTCGTCGGCCGAGCCAATATTTTTGGCGGTGCATCGGGCGACTTTAAAATTGCTGAAACCAATGTTTATTTCAGATCTTGCGTTCTCGAGGAAGAAATAGAAAAAAACATCAATAGCCTGCAAGAAAAAGGGGTTGATGCCATCATTGGATGTCGGCTTGGCTATGAACGCGCCTTGGAGCATGGCATAAACGCTGAACGTTTGAGCACCAGTTCTGTATCCATTAAAAATGCACTGGAAGAAGCTGTTAGATTGGTTAAGGCAAAAGAAATGGAGCGACTGCAATCCGCTCAATTGGCTGCCATTATTAATAATATCGAAGAAGGTGTAATAGCTGTAGATGGCGATAATAGAGTCAACTTCTATAATGATATTGCAAAAAAATTATGCACCAATAAGAATGGATCTATTGATCTAAGCATGGTTTCAGAGTTGCTGTATCATGGAAGGCAAGAGAAAATCGCAAATATTAATGGTAGCAATGTCCTCACGAAATCCATTCCTCTGGAAGTGAATGGCAGGAAATTTGGCGATGTCATTACCTTTCAAGAAACTAGCAGCATTCAGACACACGAACGGAAAATTCGTCTTACTCTTTATCAAAAAGGCCTTTACGCAAAGAAATTCTTCGCTGATATGTTAGGCGAATCAGATGAACTAAAGCGGCTTGTCGAAAAAGCCAAAAAGTACGCTAGCCACGATTCCAATTTATTGATTTATGGTGAGACTGGAACAGGGAAAGAAGTATTAGCGCAAAGTGTACACAATGCTAGTCGTCGGAAAAATGGGCCATTTGTTTCAATCAACACGGCTTCTTTACCCCCAAGTTTGCTTGAGAGTGAATTGTTTGGTTATGTTGACGGGGCATTTACCGGTGCCAAAAAAGGTGGAAAGCCCGGATTGTTTGAATTGGCTCATGGCGGGACGATTTTCCTTGATGAAATTGGTGAACTAACGCCTGATATTCAAAGCAGATTGCTGCGGGTATTGCAGGAAAAAGAAATCATGCGGCTGGGAGATGATCGGATTATTCCTGTCGATGTCAGAATTATTTCTGCGACCAATCGTGACTTGTTTGATCTTGTTAAAAAAGGCGGCTTTAGAGAAGATCTTTATTATCGAATTTATGTACTAGGATTGCGTATTCCTCCGCTGCGTGAGCGATCTGAGGATGTGGCAATTCTGTTTGAAATGTATGTCAATAACATGGCCGAAAAAGAAGGTAGAACTATCGGGCTGACAAAATCGGCAATTGATACTTTGATGAATTACACCTGGCCTGGAAATATTCGCCAACTGAAAAATATTGCTGAAGTTGTGGCTTGCTGCGGACCCGATATTGTCGATGATGTTTATATCGCAGAGGTTCTGGCTGAGCAGGAAACCAAGATTGATATACGCCCAAAATTGCAACCGGAGAAGAAATTCGTTTCAATTAAAGAAATGGAAGCGGATTTATTGCGTAACTTGCTGAACGAGCATTCAATCGATGATGTGTGTAAAAAGCTTGGTATTAGTCGGGTAACACTCTGGCGCAAGAAAAAAGCCTTGCTGCAAAATTAAATCGTAAAAAAATGGCCCGCATCAAGCGGGCCATTTTAATTACCTAAGTAGCAGGTCACTATTATAACTTGAAGTACTCTTCGGCATTTTTGTAGCAGATACCTTCGATAATTTGCTTCAGCGCAGCCCAATCCTGCGGGTATTCGCCATTCTCTACCCATCCACCAATCAGGTTGCACAGAATACGGCGGAAGTACTCGTGACGGGTGTAGGACAAGAATGAACGTGAATCGGTCAGCATCCCAACGAAGGCGCCCAAGTTGCCCAGATTAGCCAGCGCGGTCAATTGCTTGATCATGCCGTCTTTCTGGTCGAGGAACCACCAGCCGGAACCGAACTGCATCTTGCCGACCACCTTGCCATCCTGATAATTGCCCAGCATCGTGGCCAACACTTCGTTGTCCTTCGGGTTCAGTGTATACAGGATGGTCTTGGGAAGCAGGTCATCGCTATCGAGAGCATCAAGGTAGCGGGCGAGCTTGGCGGAGACTTGTCCGTCGGCAATCGAATCCCAGCCAGTGTCCGGGCCGAGTTTTTTGAACATGCGTGCGTTGTTGTTACGCTGCGCACTGATATGCAGCTGCGAAGCCCAGCCACGCTTGGCATACTCACGACCAAGGAACAGCATCACGGCAGTCTTGTATTGGTCGGCCTCGAACTGGGACAGCGCCAGGCCGGACATGGCCTTGGCCAGGATCGCGTCGAGTTGAGCTTCAGTTGCTTCCTCGAAGAAAACATTGTCGATGGCGTGATCGGAAACCTTGCAACCATGCGCTGCAAAATGATCCAGACGCAGGCCCAGCGCCTTGGTGACGTCAGCGAAACGGTTAATCGCCACGCCGCTCACTGCGGCAAGTTTCGGAATGTAATCCTGGAAGCCGGCAACATCGATCTTAACGGCTTTGTCCGGACGCCAAGTCGGCAACACTTTTACTTGGAAGCCTTCCGTAGCTACGGCTTTGTGGTGAGTCAATTCATCAATCGGATCATCGGTGGTGCAGACTGCTTTAACGTTGGAACGAACCATCAATCCACGTGCCGACAACTCAGGTTTACCGATCAGGGCATTGCAGGTTTCCCACAATTCATCAGCAGTTGCGCCAGAAACAACTGTTTTGGTGCCGAAGTAACGTTGCAATTCCAGATGGCTCCAATGAAACAGCGGATTACCCACGCCCATTGGCAGTACTTGGCAGAACTTGCGGAATTTTTCTTGATCCGGCTGATCGCCAGTGATGAAGTCTTCAGTTACACCCGCAGAGCGCATAAAGCGCCACTTGTAGTGATCGCCACCCAGCCAGATTTCAGTAATGTTGCGAAACTGCTTGTTCTGGGAAATCTGCTCAGGTGGTAGATGGCAGTGGTAATCGATGATGGGTTGCGGTGCAGCGTACTCATGGTATAGCTTTTGTGCGGTTGCAGTTTCCAGCAGGAAATTGTCGTCCATGAAGGACTTGGCCATGTTGTTTCTCCTTGATTTGAAAAAGTGGGGCAGGGCAAGCCCACGGCGTTGGATTCTGGATTGATGGTCTGGCCAATTCCGGCAAAGTGCTTCACTGGTCAGTCAAGATATCTTGAAGATTATTACTAGGCAGCGATGCTCGTGTCAATATTTCAAACCATGCAGAAGCGCGCAATAGCGGCGTATTAGCGCTAGATCAATAACCGTCAAGCTCGGTGTTCATGGTAGAAGATCCCCAAGACATGAAAGCGGCTCATAACTTATGTGCATTTTCTGCAGTGAGCTGGATCAATTGATCATGGTAGAATCTTGGCTTTCCAAATAGATAAGCTCGGGAAAGTTCACGACCATGTACTCCAAGTCCATTACTATCGCCAAGTATGACGCAGAACTCGCCGCCGCAATATCCGACGAGTGCATCCGCCAGCAAGACCACATTGAGCTGATCGCTTCCGAAAACTATGTTTCCGCAGCAGTCATGGAAGCTCAGGGTTCGCAATTGACCAACAAATATGCGGAAGGTTACCCGGGCAAGCGTTTTTACGGTGGTTGCGAGCATGTGGACGTGGTTGAGCAACTGGCGATTGATCGCCTGAAAAAACTCTTTGGCGCTGAATATGCCAATGTGCAACCACATTCCGGTTCGCAAGCCAATCAGGCCGTGTATTTCGCTTTTCTGAAGCCGGGCGATACCGTGATGGGCATGAACCTGGGACACGGTGGTCACCTGACGCATGGCTCGCCTGCCAACCTGTCTGGCAAGTTGTTCAATATTGTTCCTTACGGCCTGAACGACAAGGAAGAAATTGATTACGACGAAATGGAACGTATCGCGATCGAACACAAGCCGAAACTGTTGATTGGCGGCGCTTCCGCCTATGCACTGCGCTTCGATTGGGAGCGCATGGCTGCAATCGCCAAGAAAGTTGGCGCTTACTTTATGGTTGACATGGCGCATTACGCCGGTCTGGTGGCCGCAGGTGTTTACCCGAACCCGGTGCCGCATGCCGATTTCGTGACTTCGACCACGCACAAGACGCTGCGCGGCCCGCGCGGTGGCGTGATCATGGCCAAGGCCGAATACGAGAAACAGCTGAACTCCAGCGTATTTCCGGCACTGCAAGGTGGCCCGCTGATGCACGTGATTGCCGCCAAGGCAGTTGCGTTCAAAGAAGCGATGGAGCCAGGCTTTAAAACATATCAGGAGCAGGTTCGCAAGAATGCAGACGCAATGGCCAAGACTCTGACTGCACGTGGCTTGCGCATCATTTCTGGTCGTACCGAATCGCATATGTTCCTGGTTGACCTGCGCCCCAAGAACCTGACAGGCAAAGCTGCCGATGCTGCTCTGGGCAAGGCACACATCACTGTCAACAAGAATTCGATTCCGAACGATCCGGAAAGCCCGTTTGTAACTTCCGGCATCCGTATCGGTTCACCGGCCATCACCACGCGCGGATTCAAGGAAGAAGAAGCCATCATCGTGGCTAACTTGATTGCCGATGTGCTTGATAATCCAAGCGACGAATCCAATATCGCAGCAGTAGCCGCCAAGGTAAAAGCGCTGACTGGCAAGTTCCCGGTCTATGGTGCATAAATACTTCTGGTAGTTGTAATGAATAGGGTGGGGCAGTTGTCCCACCCTTCGGTTTTTCTGGTGGCCTGCCACAGACGCAAAAGAGCAGGCGATGCGTTTTTTGATCTGAGCTTTACCCCGGGAGCACCATTCAATGAAATGCCCGTTTTGTGGTTCCCTTGATACCCAGGTTGTCGATTCGCGCGTTTCCGATGAGGGTGATGTGATTCGCCGTCGCCGTCGCTGTGCGGCCTGCGAAAAGCGCTTTACCACCTTTGAAACCGCAGAAGTACGCATGCCGCAGGTCGTCAAGCAAAATGGCCAGCGTGTAGAGTTTGAACGAGAAAAAGTGCGCGTCAGCTTTCAGCGCGCACTGCATAAGCGACCCGTTCCAACGCAACTTGTTGATGAAGCTATCGACCGCATTGCCCAGAAAGTCCTTGCTTCCGGCGAACGTGAAATTCCGTCGCGTCAAATTGGTGAGTTGGTAATGAAAGAACTCGCCAAACTCGACAAAGTGGCTTACGTACGCTTTGCGTCTGTGTACCGCTCGTTTCAGGATCTGGACGATTTTAGCGATGCGATCCGGGAAGCAAACAAGGAATAAGTCGTGACTTTTTCCATCGAAGATAAAACTTTCATGCGCCAGGCGCTGGTGCTGGCCGCTCGCGGCCTATACACCACGATGCCCAATCCACGGGTTGGTTGCGTACTGGTCCGTAATGGCCAAGTGGTGGGCGAGGGCTGGCATTTGCGCGCCGGCGAGCCACATGCCGAAATCCATGCCTTGCGCGCTGCTGGAGAAAAGGCTCATGGAGCTACGGCGTATGTCACGCTCGAACCCTGCAGCCATCATGGCCGTACACCGCCTTGCGCCGATGCGCTGATCGCCTCTGGAGTGGTTCGTGTGGTGGCCGCGATGCGCGACCCGAATCCGCTGGTTGCTGGACGAGGGCTGACACGGCTTGCCGCAGCCGGCATCGAAGTGGGCAGCGGTTTGCTGGAAACTGAAGCGGTCGAGCTGAATATCGGTTTTGTCTCGCGCATGGTGCGCGGCCGACCTTGGCTGCGGGTGAAGACTGGCTGCAGCCTTGACGGTCGCACCGCCTTGCTGGACGGGCAATCGCAATGGATCACCAGCGCAGAATCGCGCTCCGATGTGCAGCAATTGCGCGCCCGCTCCTGCGCCATGCTGACCGGAATCGGCACCGTATTGCTGGACAACCCGCAACTGACCGTGCGTGAGCTGGATACCGGACGACAACCACTGCGGGTGATCGTCGACAGCCAACTGCGTACCCCTGCGGATGCCCGAATACTGCAAACACCGGGCGTACTGATTGCCTGTTGCGGAGCGGATACTGCGCGATCCAAATCCCTGCAGGAAGCGGGTGCCGAAGTGGTGGTCATGGCTGGCAACAAGGGCCGGGTCGATTTGCAGGCGCTGTTGGAAGCGCTCAGTCGTCGCGGCTGCAACGAGGTGACGGTTGAAGCCGGGGCAGAGCTCGTTGGCAGCCTGTTCAAGGCCGGTTTGGTCGATGATCTGGTGCTTTATCAGGCACCGGTATTGATCGGCGATCCGGCCCGCGGCGTGGCCAATCTTGAACTGCACAGCTTGCCGCAAAAATTGGCCCCGCGTGTACTGGAAAAAACCGACTGCGGTCCCGATCTGAAGTGGACCCTGCGCTTTACCGAATTGAATACGCTGTTGCCGCAAACGGCACAGTAAAGGAGAAACTCATGTTTACCGGCATCATTCAGGCAGTTGGCGTGATCGAACAACTGGAAAAATTCCCCGGTGGCGTCCGATTGACCATTGCTGCTCCTGAACTCAGTCTGGACGATATCGGCTTGGGTGACAGCATCGCCCACAGTGGCGCCTGCATGACGGTGACCCACAAACTGGATTCTCACCGCTACCAGATCGATGTATCCGAAGAATCGCTGCATTGCACCGCCGGGCTCGACCGGCAAGGCACACGCGTCAATCTGGAAAAAGCGATGCGCCTGGGCGACATGCTGGGGGGGCACATGGTGTCCGGACACGTGGATGGTGTCGGGGAAGTAATCAGTTTCAATTCCATTGGCGAAAACCGCGAATTGGTGGTGCGTGCGCCCAAGAACCTGGCCAAGTATTTGGCCATCAAGGGTTCGGTGGTAGTGAACGGCGTATCGCTCACAACGAATCACATTACAGATGTCGCAGATGGATGTGAGTTCTCCATCAACCTGATTCCGCATACGCTGGCGGTCACCAACCTGGGCGATATCCAGGCCGGCGACAGCGTGAATCTGGAAATTGACTTGATCGCGCGCTACTGTGAACGGCTATTGAGTTTGGATAAAGTGCCATTCACATCGTAGCGGTAGTGATCAAAATGATTTAATAAGTGATTTAGGGGTTGTTGCTGATGTTCCTATGCAGTTAACTTGACATAATATACATTATACGAAGTACTAGAACCGCAGAAATAACCGCTGCTGCGGTTACTTGGCTAGCGCCCGTGGTGGCGCCAAAGCCATTTAATAAAATTGCCAGACCGAGCAACACGCCGACCACGGTCTTGACGTGTTGCTTGCTGAAATTTTCCCACCATGTCTTCTTGGCTTCGTCCTTCGTCCTGCTGTAATTCGCTGCGGCAATGATTTCCAGCGGATCTACATTTAGGATCTCTGCGATCACAATGCAGTAGTAATCCTCTGGTGTGCTTCCTCGGTTTCGCCATCCGCTTACGAGTGTTCGATTGTCACCGCCACCGATGTGCTTGCTGAAAGCACCGTCATTCATTTCAAGCTTCTTTTGCGCTTCGTCAACGTACTCGATGAACGTTTTCATAATTTTCCTTGACTTCGTAGTCAGCTGGATATATATTGCATCGTAGTCAGCTGGATACATTGCTTCTTTAATTTGTCATGCCGTTACCGGCCTCTGATTTTTCGATTATGGATTGAAAGGGATAGATATGAAAGCGCTTGTATTGAACGCGGTGCACATGGAAGGCACCAAAAAAGACACTGGCAAACCGTATGACTTCTACCAGGTGAGCATCGCCAGCAAGTTTGAACCGGTTGCACTGCCCAATATGAACAAAACCGGCTTTGGTGTTGAGGTCCAACAGATCCCGCTATCACGCGATTGTTTTAACAAATTTGGCACCTTCACCCTGCCTTGTGAATTGGATCTGGTGACTGATGTGGTCCCCCGTTTTGGCCGTATGCAAACTGAAGTGGTCGATGTTCGTGCAGTGCAAAAACCGCACTTGCAAAACGCTGCCTGAACTGTGGTTTTTGGGGTTGCTTCGGTGGCCCCAAAAAAATCACTTTTCGGGATGTAGCACCCCGAACCAGTCCGTAATTTCCGGAATCGCATGATGGCAATCGACACTCTTAAACTTCGCTCTCCATACCTGCAAGAAGTCGCTGCCGCCTACTATGAATCTCAGAGTGTTTTGCGTTCTGGTTTGGACCTGAAAACCGGTGAAATGCTCTATGAAATGACTTCTGGCCAGCTTCAAGGCAGTTATGACAGCCGGGTGAGTTTCAAAGTCATGCGCGATGAGTACAAAAACATAAAAGGGCGTTGTGAGCTCCTCCCCTCCCGCCCTTACCTGCTGATTGAATGTTCAGCGCCCAAAATTCTCCATGGGCATAACGTCTACGGTTCACCTTGCGACTTTCCGACTACTGCCCGTTTGGTTCTCTCAACCATTGAACTGCTGATCAATCCCACTATGAACCCGGACTATGAATTTCCTAACTATCGCGGCTGGGAAGTACGTCGGGTCGATTGGGCTGAAATGTTTGATCTTCACCCTATGGGTATTGCCGAGTTTTTCCGTGCATTGAGCAAGGCACGCTTTCCGCGTCGTACTGCATCTGCATCCAAGCATGGCGAGCACTCCATGCACTTCCCGGGCGAAATGACCACGTTGCGCTTGTATCACAAAGGCCCCGAATTCGTTGAACACGACTTGAAGCGTATTGCTCGCATGTTGCCGATTGTTGCCGAATCTCGTTTTCCCAATTGGTCTGAAAATCAAAAGGTTGATTGGGCCTTCAAAAAAATCAATATGCAGAAAAGAAAAGATGGTCAATTCGTCGGTTCTTTTGTGCGTCTTGCATATCGTCGTCTTCGTTGTGAAGTCCAGATTAATGCGCCCAAGCTTACTTATGATTTTCGCGAATCAAAAAACATTAAATCTGTTGATGAAAAATTGAGTAATGCAAAGCATATGTCATTTAATACTGATGATATCAATATGCCAGAATCAAAATACAAAGAAGAAAAAGCCAAGTTTAAAATTGAACAGCACGATTGTATTGTTAATGCATTTGAATATGAAATGGGTGAACGTTACCCTTTAATTGATGAAGTTACGGATGAATATTTAATCTCTGTTTATGAAAATGAAATGTATAAGTTATTGCATGAAGGAAAAAGCGAAATGGAAACTGTGCGCACTCATGAGGCGGTACGTGGCCGGTTAATGGATCAATTCACCAAAGCACGCGCCAAGAATCTTTTAGGCTTCTGGATGCGTTTGAGTGCTGAGGGTGAGGCATTGATCAGATTGGATTACGACAAATCCAGCTTTTATAAAAACCGGTCTGATTTGGAAAGCGTAGGTATTTCTTGGCATAAATCGGACGTTCAAATTTTGCCAGATCAAGAAACCATGCTTCCGCGCAATTTTCAGCCATTCCGTGGCAGCAGTCGAATTTGTGCAATTCCAATTCGCAGAGATTCCCCTTTCTGTGTTCATCCTGCCGATATGCTGGATATGATTGCTTTGCGTCGTATGCGTATTGCTTCAAATATTGAAAATGAAAAGGTGGCAGCATAATGTCTAACTTCGCCCATCTTGCCATTTTTGTTTCTATCACTTCTTTTTCTGGTGTTTATGCATTCGCGAATATTTACCGGTGCATTAATACTCAATCAAAGAAAACGATTTATACAGATCAGGGTTGTCTTAAAGTCAATTCTGAATCCGGCAAACAAATTCATTTAACTGAAAATATTATTGATCCAAAAGCTACCAATAAACCCGTTTTAGATAATCCTAAGGATTCTAAATAATGGATGCTTCTACCGTTGCATCTGGTGTCACTCTTGATACTGTTAATTTAATTCTTTGGTTACGTGGCCTTCTCTTTGTCGGCCTTGTAGTTGTTTTTGCGCTTGGTTTCCAATCAGGTCAACGTTATGGCTAAAAATAAATCAATCTCCGATTATATATTTGTTTTTTCATTTTATCTTTGCTCATTTCTTTTATTTGCTGTTGCCATTGGTATTTATTTTTTTACTCAGTTTGATGGTTTTTAATCATGGCTGATTTTGACCTCAATCTTATTTGGTGGATTCTGGCTGCTTGGGCATTTGGTTTTACAAGTGGCTTTTTCATGCAGTTCGCTCGCCGGCTGCTTTTCTTGTTGTAACTTTTGGAGATATACCATGTTTCAAAAACTCAAGTTTGTTGCTGCTTCTTTTGCTATTGGTATTGCTGGTCTTCTGGGCTCTGCCGCCGCTATGGCTGATGATCCCAGTACTGCCGTGATTACGGCTGTTACCACTGGTGCTACAACTGTTAGCGCTAATGCCATCACCATGCTGACTGCAATCGTACCTATTGCTATCGGTGTACTGGCTGCGGTCATGGTGTTCCGCTTCGGCAAACGTCTGATTTCCGGGCTTGTGTAATACCTTGGGAGGCTTCGGCTTCCCATCTTTCCTCTAAGCGCCGCCGCCTGTAGGTTGGCGGCCTCTGGCCGCAAAACCTACAGGGCGAGCGCTTCATGTTCCGAATCCTTTTTTTCTTTTTATTACTCTTCCCGATTTCTGCATTTCCCGCTGCGTTCGTCGGGCCTTCAGTCATTGCAACGGCTAGTGATGGCACGGTCATTGTTCAGAGTGCACCTGGTGCTTCAATTTCTAATCAGATTGCTCAAATGACCAGTCCTATTACATCAACTGCCGATAACTTTATTGTTAACAATACTGCCAATGTTGCTATTGACTCTATTGGTACTGCTAAATCTTCTATTTCAGCTTCTATTAAAACTGGTATTTCTGTTGGTAAAACTGCTGTTAAATCTGGTCTTGTTTCTGCATTAAAACAAGGTAAGATTGTTCCTGCTATGGTTGTTTCTGGTTTAATTACGCAATGGGTTTTAGATAAAGTTGTTTCTGCCGGTTTACAATGGCAATCTGATACTAGGGAATATTTAAAAACACCTTTGCGTACTTCTGATAATACTTCGTATTGTAATAATAATACTGGTTCTGGTATTTATTTTTGCTCTACTCCTTCTGGTTTTGTTTCTGCTATTAAAGCTAATTTAAATTTCTATACTGATTCTTGTTCTTTTGTTGTTAGTTCTCCCATTTCTATTTATTTAACTTGTCAACCTTATTCTTACAATTACACTTTTTATGTTGCACCTACTCAACCTGTTTTAACTCCTGCTCCTGCTACTGATGATGATTTCAATTCTGTTGTTAATAATATGGTTGATGTTGATTATGCTGGTCACGAACAAGATTTAATTGATGCTGCTGATGCTTTTAGTCCTATGTCTTTAACTTATGCTCAAATGTCTGCTTTTGCTGTTGATCCTGTTATTTTTACAAATGCACATACTGTTTGGAATGAGATTAAACCTGCCACTGCTACCAGTTTGGCTACCAATACTTCCAAATCTGAAACTTCTACTGTTAAATTTTTAAATCCAATTACTTCACCTGCTGTTGGTACTGCTTCTAAAACTTCTCTTCCTTATTCTGTTACTACTGTTACAACTACTACCACTCAAACTATTAATTCTGATGGTTCTTTGTCTGATCCTGTGACAACTTCCACTACTTCAACTGATACAACTGCTGATTCAAAAACTGATACTCAGGATGTTCCGTTAATTGGTCCTAATGCTGATTTTCCTGCTACTCCTGATTACCCTACTAATTTTCAACCTTTGCCTAGTGGTATTTCTGGATTTATTGCATCCGTTCCTTGGATTCCTAGCACTTATTCATGCACCGATCCAAAATTTCCTTTTTATACCGTTTCTTTTGATCTTCCTCTATGTCAATGGATTGTTAAATTCCGTGGTCTTTTTGAATGGTTTTGGAATATTTTAACTGCTATATCTATTTATTTAATGATTCGGTCTACTAACCTTTCTTCTGGTGGTATGTCTTCTGATGTTTAAAGGATTTCAAAATGGTTAATGCTGCTTTTAATGTTTTCTTTTCTTTTATCACAAACATTTTTACTAGCTTTGCTGGTTTCTTTGTTCGTATGTGGGGTTTTAAAATTGCTGCCACTACTTTTTATATCACTTCAATTATTGCTGCCGCTTTAACTCTTTATATTGGTGCTGGTGCTTTATTGGGCACTTTTGTTACTGCTTTTCCTGCCGATTCTATTTTTTATGGCTTTATGTTTATGGCCATTACTCCCAATATTCCTGCTTGCATTACTGCCGTTGCTTCTGCTTGGGTGCTTTTAAAGGTTTACCAATTATTTATTTTGCAAGCTCGTTTTTATACTGCTGTTGTTAATGGGAGTCCTTTGCCATGAGTGTTTTCATTGTTACTGGTGTTCTTGGTGGTGGTAAGTCCATCATGACTGTTTCAAAAATGCGTGAATATGCTAAAGAAGGCAGACGAATTGCTGGCAATATTGATATCAATCTTAAACATCTATTACGCAATCCTCGTTCCAAGGTTTCTTATACTCGTGTTCCTGATTTACCTACCGCTACCGATTTAGATTGTATTGGTCGTGGTTATGAAGGTGATCACGATGAAGAAAAAAACGGGCTTTTAATCTTGGATGAATGCGCGATTTGGATGAATGCTCGTGAGTGGAATGATGGCCGTCGGAAAGCCCTTATTAATTGGCTTGTTCATGCTAGAAAACTCGGCTGGGATGTTTACATGTTGGTCCAGCATATTGATATGGTTGATTCTCAGATTCGTTCTGCTTTGGCTGAGTACATTGTTACTTGCCATGCTTTAGACAAAATTCGTATCCCGATTATTTCCATGCTCTGGAAGCTTTTTACTGGCAAGAAAAAACTACCTTTACCTAAGATGCATGCCGCTGGTGTTGTGATGGGTCGGGCTTCTACTAACATTTCTGTCGATCGCTGGTTTCTCACTGGTTCTGATCTTTATAAAGCGTATGACACTGCTCAAATTTTTACTGAGCATTATCCTCACGCCACCCATTCACTTCTCAGTCCTTGGCATCTTGAAGGTCGTTTTATGCCTCCTGCATTGACTTGGAAAGGTATTGCTTGGCGTATTCCTTTTTTGTTTTTCCTCATGCTGATCAAGGTTCTTTTCTTCGGCTTCTATGTGGTGACTCCGACTGGTGCAATTTATGAGAGAAAATTGACATGATCATTAGATTTATTTTTGTTGCCTCTGCGCTGTTTTTGTTTGGCTGTGCTCATGAGCATGATTGGCAATTTACTCAGCCTGGTGTTTATCGTTGCATGGGTGATGAGGCTGGTTTTCTTTGTAAGTTTGTGTAGTTGTATCTGTTTGCCTTCTGTTTTATTCTTCACCTAGGAGGCAAACTTACCTATGCAGAACTTCAAATACGCCTTGTTCTGGGTCTTTTTTTTACTTTTGTTTGTGCTTTTTTTTCAGTTTGTTCCAGTTGGTAATTTCTTAAAATCGTTGCTGTTTATTTTTCCTGTTGGATTTATTGCTTGGCTTTTTTTTAACATGAAAGTAAAGCCTTCTAAGCCTGAACGATCTTTAATCTCTCACACCAATTTTGATAAATCTAAACTTTTTGCACATCGCGATTTATTTGCTTTTTCTGAGTTGGTGAGTATGTGCTTTGGTGATACTGGTCAAGTTGAACAATTGATCAGTTTCGAGATTTCCAAGTGTCCGGGCATCTCTCGTGCTCAAGCGACTCGTGCTGCTCGTGATCGTTTACTTTATGATCGAAAACGATAAACTTAAAAACCCCGGATTTCCGGGGTTTCTTTCTTCTTGCTGGCTGGATTTCTTCAGAAATAGTGTAAGTCTTTGAATCGTTCTACTAATTCGAAGCCATACATCTTTTCGGATTTACCACTGACTCGCCCCACAGCGCCCGCCGGGGCGCGTGATGCTGTCCCGGCCCGTCGGAGACAGGTCACAAAAGCGCCAGGTGTTTCTTCGCGGCTTTGCTGATTGCGTACATCAAAGCTTAAATCGTGTTCTGTAAACCGGGGTTTAGTGATTGAAAAGGTCGTTGACGATCAAGCCAAAGCGCGTTTCTCGATCGCACTGGCCTTTGTAGAAGTCACGCTCTTTGCGTAGTCGCATGTTTTCGGCCTGTACGGCCTCGATGTTGTTTATCAGGTCACGCATCATCTCGATGCTTGAAAGCTCGCCGTAGGTCATTCCTGCCCTCTTGCCTACTCTATTTCTCGCATACAGCTTGCCGTTCTCGTACCGAACTCCGGCGAATTCACCAAACCCTGCTGTTAGTTCATGGCCGGCAATGACCTTTGCCAGTTTGTAGGCGATGAGGGGAACCGGCTCTTCACCATCAAGCCATCGACGAAAAGCCCATGGGTTTACACCTAGGGCTTTAGCCATTTCTGGTTCTTGCATGGTATGCAGTACTTCAAAAAGGTCTACAGGAATTGGCCGAAATCCAGCCACAGGGAATTTACGCACGGTAGTACCTCTAAGCAAAAAACCCGGAATTCTCCGGGTTCTTCGTTTATCTTCCGTTAACATTTCACATTATTGACGCAATGTTGTCATTATACGAAGTACTAGAACCGCAGAAATAACCGCTGCTGCGGTTACTTGGCAGAATCCGATCTTCTCCTCTTTTATATTCCTTCCTGGCAGATAAATGCGCTACAACAGGATAAAGTAAGACGTGTACTTATTTGAACGAAAATCACGCTCAAGCCCGCATCCACTTGGAGAGTTACATGGCGTCATCCCCCGAAAATATCAGCATGGCGCTTTTCTGCGATTTTGAAAATGTTGCCCTCGGCGTACGAGATGCAAAGTATGAGCAATTCGATATCAAACCCATCCTTGAGCGTTTGCTGCTAAAAGGCAGCATTGTTGTCAAAAAAGCCTATTGCGACTGGGACCGGTATAAAGCCTTTAAGGCCACAATGCATGAGGCCAATTTTGAGCTGATTGAAATTCCGCATGTGAGACAATCCGGAAAGAACTCTGCGGATATCCGTCTGGTCGTGGATGCGTTGGATCTTTGCTATACCAAATCCCACGTCAATACCTTTGTCATCATCAGTGGCGACTCGGACTTTTCTCCACTCGTTTCCAAGTTACGCGAGAACGCCAAACAAGTGATTGGTGTGGGTGTAAAGCAGTCGACTTCGGATTTGTTGATTGCCAATTGCGATGAATTTATTTTTTACGACGATCTGGTCCGAGAAAGCCAGCGTGCGGCAGCCAAGCGGGATAAACAGGAAGTGCCTCACTCCGCCAGACGTTCGCCTGACGAAGAAAAACGGCGTAAAGAAGAATTGGAAGCACGCAAGAGTCAAGCCATTGATATGGCAGTAGAAACATTCGATGCGCTGTTATCAGAACGTGGTGATAGCGGGAAAATTTGGGCCTCGGTTCTGAAAGAGGCAATCAAGCGTCGCAAACCGGATTTCAGCGAGTCTTACTATGGGTTCCGTGCTTTTGGGAATCTACTTGAAGAAGCACAAGCGCGAGGTTTGCTGGAGTTTGGGCGCGATGAAAAATCAGGCGCATATGTATATCGCAGCAGTGGAAATTCAGCTGGCGAAGCGACGAATGAACGAGCGGAAATGATGCAGGCCACACCCAAGGCGGCATCTGCCGAGGATATAAACAATAAACCTGAAACTCGTCGCAAAGGGCGTGGGGGTCGAAAACCTGCGGTAAAAAACGCTGTGACACCGGTGACCCAAGTCCTCAAGCAAACGGCTGATGGGCATGCAGAGCAAGATATTTCGGCTCAAACAACGATCGAGCCACCTCAAAATAAACTTCGCAAGCCGGCTGTTCGCAGTCGCCGTCCACGCAAAACAGAAACTGTCCCCGACTCGGAATAAGCTTTTCACCCGTATCCGGATAAGCCCATGCGTTGAAACGCTTGGGCTTATCCGGCATTGGCCAATTCAGGACTCGTTTTTATTCCTAAACAAGGTCAACTCTACGTGATGATCTTGCCGATCATCCAGCAAAGAAATCGTTGGATTCTGCTGTTCCAGGCCATCGACTGTCATCCATGTCTCAGCGCCCTCACCTTCAGCGACAATCTGTTTTTGTTTGACTGAAATATGATAAATCGTCTCTCTATACCGGTAGTGTATTTTGAATTCTGGCCAATCTTCGGGTATGCAGGGCACCAGATGCAGTTTATCTCCTTCGACCCTCAGTCCCAGTAGCGATTCAAGAATAAGCCGATACATCCAGCCAGCGGAACCTGTGTACCAGCTCCAGCCCCCGCGGCCCGTGTGCGGCGCAATGGCATAGATATCGGCGGAAACAACATAAGGTTCTACTTTGTAGATTTCAACATCTTCAGCGGTCAAAGCATGATTCACCGGATTGATCATGCGCAGCAATTCCCATGCACGTTCGTGTTCGCCCAGCTCGGCAAAGGCCATCGTGGTCCAGATCGCCGCATGGGTATATTGCCCGCCGTTTTCGCGCACGCCTGGCACATAGCCCCGGATGTAGCCTGGATCGGGCTTCGATTTGTCAAAAGGTGGGTCGAGCAATTGAACGAGCGATGCGTCGTGGCGAACCAACCTGTCGTAAACGGATTGCATGGCTATCCGCCTGCGGATCACATCTCCTGCACCGGAGAGAACAGACCAGCTTTGCGAGATGGAATCGATCTGACATTCCTCACTGCCCGCAGAACCCAGCGGCGTGCCATCGTCAAAGTAGGCCCGGCGATACCACTCGCCATCCCAACAGTTTTGTTCGATGTTCCGATTTAACCGAGCTCCCTCCTCTACGCACAATTCAGCAAAGGGTGCATCGCCGTGGTCTTGAGCTACTTGGGTGAATTGTCCGAGCACTTCGCACAGGAAAAAGCCTAGCCAAACGCTCTCGCCTTTACCGTGTTTCCCGACCAAATTCATGCCATCGTTCCAATCGCCAGAGCCAATCAGCGGCAATCCATGCTCGCCAAAGCGCAAACCGTGCCGGATGGCGCGTACGCAGTGCTGATAAAGACTGTCAACTTCTGAGGAATGGCCTGGCAAGTCATAATAAGACTCGTCCTCTGCATTGACTGGGCGACCATCCAGAAATTGCACAGGTTCATCCAGTACCGCACGATCACCGGTGCTCTTGACATAACGACATACCGCCAATGGTAGCCAGAGGTAATCGTCCGAACAGTGCGTACGCACTCCCCTGCCCGATGGAGGATGCCACCAATGCTGAGCATCACCTTCGACAAATTGTCGGCTGGCGCTCAATAACAGGTGTTTACGGACCAAATCGGGTTTGGCGTGAATAAGCGCCATGACATCCTGCAGTTGGTCGCGGAAACCAAATGCGCCCCCGGATTGGTAGTAACCGCTGCGCGCCCATACTCGGCAAGCCAAGGTTTGGTACATAAGCCAGCCATTGGCCAGCACATTAACCGAAGGATCAGGCGTTTCAATTTGCACGGTATTCAGCGTGTGATCCCAATATTGCCGAACAGCTTTAAGCGAGGCGCGTGCAGCCACCGCGCTACGGAATCGTTGCACGAGTTGGCTGGCTTCTTCGCCATTGCTGCCCGCGCCCAGCAGGAAAACGACTTCTTGTTCTTCTCCATCGGCCAGATCTACATTCACCTGAATGGCGCCACAGGGATCAAGCCCGGCGCCCACTTTGCCGGAGAGATGACTGCGACGCATGGCGGCCGGGTTGCGCAAGGTACCATTACGGCCCAGAAATTCCGTGCGGTCACCGGTCTGGGTACGCGTAGCGTTATCCACGTCAAAGAAGGCCACTCGCTCGGCAAATTCGCTGCTGTATGGATTGCGGGCGTAAAGCGTCCCCGTATGGAAATCGATTTCAGTGGTGACATTCATGGCTGATTTTGCATGCAAATCACCCAGGACCCACTCAACATATCCCGTTGTCGAGAGTTTGCGTGATCGACCAGATTCGTTGCGAATCTTTAACACCGAGAATTTGACTGCGGCTTCAATGTCTACGTAGACCCACAATTCAGATTGAATACCGCACGATTTTGTCTCGAAGACGCTGTAACCAAAACCGTGCCGAATAACATAAGGGGTAGCTGCGTTGACAGGCAAAGGACTGGGCGACCAAAAGTGTCCAGTCTCTTCATCTCGAAGGTAAAGGGCTTCACCGCTTGAATCGCCGACCGGGTCGTTGTGCCAGGGCGTGAGTCTGAATTCGTGTGCATTCTCGTTCCAGGTATAGCCGACACCGTTTTCCGAAATAACTGTACCAAAGTGCGGGTTTGCCAACACATTGGACCAAGGTGCTGGCGTGACTTGCCCCGGCGCCAAGGTGATCACGTATTCGCGCCCATCGGGCGTAAATCCGCCCAAGCCGTTGTTGTTTAGAATCAGATCACGCTCTGGCAAATCAACATCATGGTCCGTTTCTGGACGATGTGTCCGGCTGGGTACTAACCGTGGCATCCGCGGCTCGACCAAGGCGCGGTGATCGAGTTGTTCTGCAAATGTTCCACGGGTATCTGTGATAACTGCACGTGCCACCGATTGAAACAGGATGCGATCTTCGCCCGATATTTGATCTGCCGGTCGAACGAAAATACCCCCTGGCCGATCAATGACACTGGCTTCGATACCAGACGCAATCAAGCCCATGATCTGTTCTTGCAAGCGTTGGCGGTAACCTGCGTGATCTTCATTCCAGATCACCAGATCGACAGCCAGACCTTTCATGCGCCAATAAGCATGGGCCTGGACAAGCTGTCGCACGAGTTCAATATTGGCGGCATCGCCGATTTGCAACAGAACAATGGGGAGATCGCCGGAAATGGCATAACCCCACAATCCCGATTGCCCCCGACGATTTTTGATCAGCACGGCCGCATCGGCGCGGAGAGAAGCATTGGCGTAGATAACGGAGCTGGCAAGGCGCGCATACAATTGCGCATCGGCCTCGCTGGCATTGAGCTGTCTCAAGATAACCTGGTTATGAGTCCAAGCCAGGTCGAATACGCGATCGGCCAGGTGGCTGTCCTGATATTTTTCGATCAAATTCATTGCCGTATCGCGGTTGTCACAGATGCCGGTCACCATATCCACGGTGACGGTCTGTTCCGGTTCAAGCACGATGCGATAACGGATGGCGACCACAGGATCGAGCACCGAGCCCTCGGAGTTCGAGAGTGTTACGGTATTGCTCAGGGCCAATGGCGCTGCGACACTTCGACCGCGACCGATAAAACGCATCCGATCCGTTTCGTAAGACACCTCGCCAATGTCAGTTCCATGCGCCACCATCAGATGCAACATCCAGGGTGCTTGTTGCTCTGCGGAATGCGGTCGGCGCGTACACAAGATCGCGCGCCGTTCCTTCAGGATTTCGGTTTGCACAAACAAATTGCTAAAGGCCGGATGAAGTGCATCAGCCGCCGGGGTCGCCAATACCACCTCGGCATAGCTTGTCACCTCAATCTCGCGGCGAAGGCGCGAACGATTGGTGATGTGAACGCGGCGTAACTCAATGTCGTCTTCTGGCGAGACCACAATTTCGGTATGCGTATCGAAATCGCCATCGCCGGCAATAATGGAATCGCGGCGACGGAATTCGGCACGTCCTTCGGAAAAGATAGCCTCATAACGCTCAGGCCGTTTCAGCGTAGGTTGATGCGCGGTCGACCAGAAAGCGCCACTGGCTACTTCGCGGATATAGCAGAACGAGCCCCAGTTATCGCAGGTACTGTCTTCGCGCCAGCGCGTGACGGCCAGGTCTCTCCATCGGCTATAGCCACCGCCGGCATTGGTCACCATCACGTGGTAGCGACCATTGGACAATAATTGAACTTCTGGTATCGGTGTATCCGGGCTGTGGAATACCCGAATCGGCATTTCTGTTGTGGCAGCCGAGTTCACTTCATAGAGTTGCGCCGTGTGTGAAAACAAGTTTGTCGCTTTAGGAATTCTTTCTTGCAGCAGCAACATGACCGACTGAAACTGCGGATCCGATTCAAAACGCTTTTGCATCGGTCGATCGAGAATCAGGTAAGCCAAGGAAAGCAAGCTCATGCCCTGATGGTGAGCCATGAAGGAACGCACCACGGTGTGCGTTTGCCCACGGCGCTGCCTGACCGGCGTGTAATCAATCGCTTCGAAGAAACCGTATTTACCGACCACGCCATCCGCCGCAAGGTGTTGAAGATTCAGGCAAGCCGCTTCAGGGGCAACCATCAGGGCAAGCACGGAAGCATAGGGCGCGATCACCAAATCCTCAGCCAGGCCGCGCTTTAGACCCAGTCCGGGCACTCCGAACGCGTGATACTGGTAGTTGAGGTACATATCAACCGTGTTGTAGCCAGATTCCGAGATCCCCCAAGGAACATTGCGCTGGCTGCCATATTCAATTTGCCGTGCCACCGCACCCTTGCAGGTATCGTCTAGCAGGGTATTGTCATAGGTCGGCATCACCAAAAGCGGCATCAGATATTCAAACATGGAGCCGCTCCACGACAAAAGAACCGGCTCGCCACGGGTGCCCGTGAGCAGGCGACCCAATGCAAACCAGCTTTCTTGAGGAAGTTTTCCCTGCGCAATGGCGACAAAATTACACAGTCTCGCCTCGGATGCCAGCAAGTCGTAGTAACCGGGATCGACTCGACGTTCACCAATGTTGTAACCAATGCTCAATAGATGACGTGTCTTGTTGTACAGGAAGTCATAGTCCAGATTTGCCAGTGCACCGGATTGCCGCACCAGTCGTTCAATGGCACTAATTTTGTCTTTGGCGTGGGTGTTGCCAATAGCAATGGACTTCTGCAGTTCGATAAGCCAGTTGCGGTTCTCTGCGACCGTTTCAATCTCAAGTTGGGATTCGATATCGACCCCTGTTTTCACCACCCACTGCAGTAACTCGCGCAAAGTTGGGATGGATGACATCCCGACAAAAGCTTCACATCCTGCGGGCGCCGCAGGGAGTAACAACCAAGGCGCGAAAAAGGTCAGATCGTTCAGTAACTCGTGGCATTGATGAACGAGTGCTTCAATCCATCCGGTGTCTGGCCCATTCTCTTCATCATCCATGACCGGGTCTTCATGCGCGGGGATACCATTGTCGAGTTGTGCAATGAGGTTATCAGCGAAATTGGTCAGTCTCGCTAAAGACAAGTGCACTGCCGCAAGGGTGATGGGCGTTACTGTTGAAATGGAATCCAACTCGTTTTGAATAGCTGCCTGTTCTTCACCTGTGCCATCAGTAGTTTCCGCGACAATCCGCAGTGTGTCGCTCAAGCCCTGAATCCACTGCTCGCCCAGTATCTTGTTGTCAGCCAAGGCGAGGAGCCCAGCTCGCAAAGTCAGTAAATGTCCTGCCAGATTGCCGCTATCTACGGTCGAGACATACAGAGGGGGCAAGGGTTGCAGTGTTTGAGTGTCGTACCAGTTGTAAAAATGTCCGCGGAATCGCGCCAATCCTTCCATGGTTTGCAGCGTGTTTTCCGTACGCTCAACAAGCGTTCCAATCGGGATGTAGCCGAAATCGTAAGCCGTTAGATTTGCCAGCAACGCCAATCCCATATTGGTCGGAGAAGTGCGATGGGCGACAGTGGCAATACGATATTGTTGGAAATTGTCTGGCGGTAACCAATGGTCTTCAGGTCCGACAAATTGATCGAAAAATGCCCAGGTTCGGCGTGAAAGCACGCGCAGAAAACGCAACTGTTCAAAACTTAGCGATGCTTTGCGGCGAACAAGCGGACGACTGATCCACCACGCAATCGCTGGCGAGAAAAACCACAAGATCAAAATCGGTGCCGCAGCAGCCAGTGCACCAGGGTTCACAACGGAAAGATACATTGCCTCGACAACAGCAATAAGCGGGGCTACCCACATCGACCGGATGGATGCAAAGAGATCATTGCCACTGAGGTTGAGCCAACTATGTTCGGCCGCACTCGATGGGGTCCATTCCAGCATTCGCCGGTGGGATATACCCATTCGCCAAATTGAACGTGCGATGGCATCAAGACTAAAAAAGGCTTCATAAGGCAGGCAAGCAAGTTCAAATGCCAATTGCAGGCAGCGCCGCGAAATTGAATGCGCAACAGCATCGATATGCTGCCAGAGCAATAAGTCTTCTGGCTTGCGCAGAAGATCAAGAATGGTCGTACACAACGAAGGGGCCAGCAAAATGCCAACCACAGACAAGGTCCAGAACCAGGCCGGCGACAAGAATGTCCAGCCTGACAGCAACAGCAATGTCATGGCTGCCGGGACGAGGCTGCGTCGCAAGTTGTCGATCAACTTCCATTGCGACAAGCCGGAAAGAGGATTGCGCCTATCAAGGATCCCCTCCTTTCTAGGCATATCTGGCACATGTCGCAGCAGCCATCCGGCAAGCTGCCAATCGCCACGAATCCAGCGATGTCGGCGACTGACGTCAGCGCTATAGCGAGCCGGGAAATCCTCAAATAATTGTACGTCGCTCAGCAATCCTGCACGTGCGTAGCATCCTTCAAGCAGATCGTGGCTGAGGATGCGATTTTCAGGGAAACGTCCGCGCAAAGCATGTTCAAACGCATCAACTTCGTAGATACCCTTGCCAATAAATGAACCTTCGCCAAAGACATCCTGATACACATCCGAGACGGCCCGGGTGTAGGGATCGATACCGGTCTCGCCACCAAAAAGTCGGGCATAGTTCGAACGATTGGTTCCCGGCAAGCTGATTGCCACACGCGGTTGCAAGATACCGTAACCCTCGACGACACGGCGCTTGGCTTCATCGTAATAAGGCCGGTTCAAGGGGTGCGCCATTGCGCCGATAAATTGTCTTGCCGTATCGCGTGGCAGATCAGTATCCGTATCAAGCGTAATGACGTACTTCACATTGGATAAAAAGGTGATATCGCCGACGACGAGTGCAAAGCGGTCTTGGGCATCACCGCGCAATAATGCATTCAGATCAGCCAGCTTGCCGCGCTTGCGTTCATAGCCCATCCATATCCGGTCTCGCGGATTCCAGCGCCGCGAACGATGGAAAAGAAAGAAAATGTCATCGCTACTCAATTCGCCAGCGCTAGCGTATTTCTTGTTCAACTCATCGATTCGCGTTTGGGCAAGCCGGACCAACGGTTCGTCGTCCGGGAGTGATTCTTGCTGCGCATCGCATAAATCAGTGAGTAGACCGAAATGCAGTCGGCTGTCCCGATTGGCCAGGAATCTGACTTCCAGTGCCTCAACCAAATCTTCAATGCCCGAGGCACTTGTCAACATGGTCGGAACAATGACTAGCGTGCGCTCTTGTGGTGGAATCCCTTCCGAGAAATCCATCTTGGGCAACGCATGTGGACTCACCAGCAACGTTGACCACCAGTTCACCAGGGCCGCAGCCAACTGACTCGTGACTATCAGCAGAAGAATGCCTAGCAGTATGAGCGCCCAGTCCGGCAAGCCCGCGGGATGCACCTGGGTCAACAGCCCTGCAGACAAGAACACCGTGAGCAGCATGATTGCGCCCAGATAGGGAAGCTGAGGATGTCGGCTCATCATGCGCTTAAAAGATTCGCGCCTTGAGATTCGAACCGCTACCAAGTGCTCAAGCACTGGCAAACCTTTGTCGATCAAGTAGAAACCGACGTGCTTTGTGCGATCGCCGATACCACTGATGCTTTCACCTGCCGTGGCAGCACAGGCCAGCTCAACGGCCTTACGGGCAATATCTCCTTCTGTCAGAAGGCTTTTCTTTGCAATCCGTTCCGTTGCGTGACGGTAATGATCCCGCGTGGCGAAATCCATGCGGCCATAAACGCCGCTCGGATCTTCGCGCAATGTCTGCTCGACAATACTTAAAGTTTCAACAAATTCACGCCAGTTCATCGCGCCCAAAACACGCAAACTGCCGATACTGTTACTGATGGAAACCTGATCAGCGGCCTGTCGCTGACTTTCTACCTGCACAAGCTGTTCAATCGTTAACCCAGACTCGGAAAGCCGATGTGATATCCAGGTCAAAGGCAATGCCAATGCCGGGCCCAAGCCTTGCAAGCGACGCACAATCTCGGCAACAAATGCACTCACCAAAGGCGGATTGGAGCGTGCCATATCCGCAATAACCAAAATCAGACTCTTGGGATCTTTCTCTGCGGTCTCCATCATCTGATCTGCCCAAGTACCTGCCAGGATTTTTTCATCCCAACCCACAGCAATTCTCATCCCGACGCGACGGAGATTTTCGATGACGGCCAGCCGCAACATGATCGGAATTGCCCACAACTCACCCAGCATCAGAGGGGTGACACTCTGATAGGCTGCAACAAAGCGGCATAGCCCTTCCGTATCGACGCGACCATCACCATGAGAAATGATTTCCAGCGCGATATCGTAGACACGCGGACGTCCTGCCGATGGCCCATAAGCCAGTCGGGGAAGTCCCTGGCTATAGCCTTTGGGTAAATGCCTTTGTGCCGTGCGGATTTGCTCTTCGATAAGATAAAAATTGTCGAGCAGCCATTCCCCTGCCGGAGTGATGCGCTGCTTCGATGCCACTGCGGCAGTGAGCAAATTACAGACATTGACCAGAACCGTTTCGTTGGCACTCAACCGGGGTAAAAGTTGGTCCGGAACCCGGCCTGTAGCCAATTTATGCGATGACGCCAATGCCTTGCCATGCTGCTCCATCTGGTCTGCACTGAACAATGCCGAACGCAGCGGTGGTTCTTCGTTGGAATGAGCGTGCGCCAACCCGCTATTGCGAAAGCGTGCTGTCCATTGGGAAAAATGTCTGATGAGCTTCATGGCTGCAGTCAATTCAGGATGGCCTTTCAAAGATGAAAATCTCAATGACGCATACCGCATGCAAAGCCAGATATGACAGGCTGTCAGTGTCTTAAATGGTTTGTGGGTAGATATGCTGCTTGTGGTAGGGCGCGAGGTATTGCCGATGAATTGTGATCGAGGCCGCCACGCTGTTTTTTCATCCGTTCGCCGTGGCATTGATGAGGTATAACATCTTATTGGTCATCACGTCGGTAATTCGCCTTGTAACATCCTTGCAAACCTGGATTTATTTAAGTTTGCGTCTCAAAAGATACCTTAATCAAAACTCGCAATATGGTCTGTTCGGTGGCGTACATAGCTGGTTGTACCAAGTCGATCGATTGCTCGTTAAACCTGATGCCAACCTTGAAATATCAGCGTATTTTCCCAATGCTTCATACTTGGATTGCTACCTAGCAATAACATCAGACATGGCTTAATCAAGAGGAATAATGGATGACCAATACCACCCCTCCCCTGCAAATTATCCTGCATGCCCCGACAGCGCAGGCCTTGGCGCGCGCTCGAAGCAATGCGGCCAATATCATCAAGGAATCAGCACAGACGGTAGTACGAATTGTCGTCAATGCTGATGCCGTGACAGCGGCATTGGATACGCCAAACGCGGCGCAAGACCCTATTACTTTTGTCTGTGCAAACACTCTGAATAAATTGCAACGAACGGCACCGGCGCCTTTTGTGACGCTGCCAGGCGGCGCAGCCTTGGCCATTGCCAGGATGCAGCAAGAGGGTTGGTGTTATATCCGTGCTTGAAATGCTGCTAGAAGTGTCAACAGCGTTTGTCGTTCTCGGATACCCGGTTGAGCTTGCCACATCTGGGTGTGATGGCTATAGCTGCAAATGCAGGAGGAAATCATGTCATTACTAGCGTGGATCGTTCTCGGGCTGATTGCCGGGTTCATCGCCAATAAAATTGTCAAAGGGAAAGGCCAAGGCGTCGTGCTAGACATGGTGCTTGGCATTGTCGGCGCGGTCTTTGGCGGTTGGATTTTCAAAATGTTGGGCATGCGGGGCGTTGCCGGATTTAGCTTGTACAGCCTATTGGTCGCAGTGGTTGGCGCCGTCTTGCTGCTTGTGGTGTATCACGCAATTTCTGGTAATGACCGCTAAGAACCGTGCAGCACGCAAGAATTGCCGCATACACCTGTTCAAGCATGCCTCCCAAAATCGTTTCCATAAAGCCGCCAACCTGACTTGATGATATGAATCCGTTTGCATGGGGCGGGATTTAATACGCCGTGCTTATTCAAACTTCTGGAGAAGTTAATCATGGAACAACTTGGAAAATATCTTGCAGCTTTTTGCCTTGCCATTTCCCTGGTGTCGCTCGTGGGCTGTGCCTCCACGCCCAATAAAGAAGGGACCGGAGAATATTTTGATGACAGCGTCATTACCACCAAAGTCAAGGCGGCCATCCTTGAGGAGCCCACCTTGAAAGTCACCGAAATCAATGTAGAAACGTTCAAGGGCGTAGTGCAATTGAGCGGTTTTGTGAGTTCGCAAGCTGCTGCCAGCAAAGCTGTTGAAGTGGCGCGTAGCGTACGCGGAGTAAAATCCGTCAAGAATGATATGCACATCAAGTAAGCAATGATTGACCTGCCAGCCGCTAAGATCTGTATTCATTAGCGGCTGGCAAACCGTCAATTTTCACCAATTGTTCCCCCGCTTGATTCAAACTAACAGCGCATTGCCTTCCAAACTAAATGAGAATGGCAATTGTTGTATCCAAGCCGTGTCGCCTGTATCTTTTCCAATTCAACGACCATAGTAGAGAAAACACCCTTGTGATTACCCGGCAATGATGTCGCCTGTCTTCAGGCTGATATCTGCCCGCTCAAAGGGTGCGTCATTATCCATTACCATCGGCAAGGAGATTCAAAATGCAGCTCGGGATGATTGGTCTGGGACGTATGGGTGCCAATATGACACGCCGTCTGATCAACGGTGGGCATGAATGTGTGGTTTACGATGTGGATGCCAACGCTGTCAACGCTATTGCCGAGCTAGGCGCTGTCGGCACCCATACGCTGGAAGCATTGGTCGCCCGTATGACCAAGCCCTGTGCCATCTGGTTGATGGTGCCGGCGGCACTGGTCGATCCTGTACTGGCAAAACTGGTTCCATTGCTGGAACGTGGTGATATCGTGATTGACGGTGGCAACTCCTATTACCACGATGACATTCGGCGTGGAACCGAATTGAAAACTGCCGGAATCCACTATGTGGATGTCGGTACCAGTGGCGGCGTTGCAGGACTCGAACGTGGCTACTGCCTGATGATCGGGGGGGAAGAAAATACAGTTGAACATCTCTCCCCTATTTTCAAAACACTTTCTCCGGGAGTGGGTGCCGCTGCCGCGACGCCAGGGCGAGAGAAAAAACCAAGCACTGCTGAAAGTGGCTATCTGCATTGTGGTGCGTATGGCGCAGGTCACTTCGTTAAAATGATTCACAACGGTATCGAATATGGCCTCATGGCGGCGTATGCCGAAGGCCTGAATATTCTGCGCAATGCGAACGCGGGCCACCAAACCCGCGCTGCCGACGCCGAGACAACGCCATTGCGCCATCCCGAACATTATCAATATGCCCTGGATTTGCCTGAGATTGCCGAACTCTGGCGTCGTGGCAGTGTGATCGGCTCATGGTTGCTTGATCTCACCGCGGCGGCGTTGGTGGCAGATCCGGTACTTTCTGGTTACGCTGGCCGAGTTTCAGATTCAGGCGAAGGTCGTTGGGCCATTGCCGCAGCCATTGACGAAGGAGTGCCAGTACCCGTGCTCAGTGCGGCCCTGTACGAGCGCTTCAGCTCCAGAGACGCAAGCGATTTTGCCAACCGGGTACTGTCAGCCATGCGCCAAGAGTTTGGTGGTCACGTAGAAAAGACTGCGGAATAACTGGCGCAGGATAGGTAAAGCGTTCTCTTCCAATGATCCAAACAGGCTGCGCAAAGCAGATTACACAAGTTTTCGGCATATTTACCAATGCGCACGAGCGTGCTTTATTGGAATATCGTAAAAAATCAGGAGCATCCGTATGCCCTCTTTGCCCCATACCGAGCGCCATTTTCGTTCATCGGAAACTGTCCGCGATATCGTGATCGGTATGGCAGACGGCTTAACCGTTCCTTTTGCCTTGGCTGCAGGCTTAACCGGTGCCGTCGCCTCCGGGCATATCATCACCACGGCAGGCTTGGCCGAAATTGCTGCCGGTGCTGTAGCAATGGGCTTGGGCGGATATCTTGCTGCCAGGGGCGATGCGGAACATTACGGACAGGAGTTGCGGCGCGAACTTGAAGAAGTTGAGGAAACACCCGATCTTGAGGCCGCAGAAATCATTGAATTATTTCAGGATTATGGCGTGTCTGCGGACCAATGCGAATCGGTTGTTGCCGCTCTGCGCACTGATCGGGATGCCTGGGTGCGTTTTATGATGCGTTTTGAGCTGGGGCTGGAAAAACCGGATCCCCGCCGTGCCCTCCATAGCGCAGTCACCATTGCTGGCGCCTACATTGTCGGGGGCCTGATTCCGATCATGCCTTATTTTTTGTTTGCCACTGTCAGCCAGGCATTACAGATTTCTATTGGCCTCACCTTGTTGGCACTGGCCGTTTTCGGTTACATCAAAGGTGGATTTACCGGCATCCCACGTTGGCGTAGCTCGGTACAAACCACCGTCGTCGGCGGTATAGCCGCTGCCGTGGCATTTCTTCTTGCTCGTCTTATCTGAGTCAGACTCCAGCGTTGACTGGGAATACCGCCAATGTCACAGGATAAAACCATGAAAAGTCGTCATAGATTTCTTGTTTCCGCCTTATGCGTTATGCCCGTTCTGGTTCATGCCAAACCATTGACCGTTTGCACCGAAGCCAACCCTGAGGGCTTTGATGTGGTTCGCTATAACTCACTGATTACGACCAATGCATCGGCCGATGTCCTGTTCGACCGGCTGGTCGAATTCGATTCGGTTGCCGGCAAGGTTATACCAGGATTGGCCGAACGCTGGGAGGTCAGCCCCGATGGTTTGAGCTACACCTTTTTCTTGCGGCGTAATGTGGCTTTTCATACCACGGACTACTTCAAACCAAGTCGGGCATTGAATGCGGATGACGTGGTATTCACTTTCGAACGCATGCTCAACCCCGCGCATCCCTGGTTCAAAACCGCGCCAACCGGCTACCCCCATGCGCAATCGATGCAGTTTCCCAAACTGATCAAGGCCATACGTAAACTGGATGAAAACACGGTCCGGTTTGAATTGAATTACCCGCAAGCCACCTTGTTGGGCAAGCTCACCATGGGATTTGCCTCTATCTATTCTGCGGAATATGCAGATCAACTGATGGCCTCAGGCAAGACCGAGCAACTCAATGCCAAGCCTATTGGCACAGGCCCCTTTGTTTTTCAAAATTACCAGAAAGATGCGGTCGTACGTTATGAGATCAATCCTGCGTATTGGGGTAACAAGCCAAAAATTGACCGATTGATTTATGCAATCACACCGGATTCGGCAGTTAGGATGCAAAAGCTAAAAGTGGGCGAATGCCAGATTGCACTAGGGCCTAAACCTGCTGATGTGATTGCAGCGCGCAACGACAAGATGCTCAAGATTGTTGAAACGCCCGCATTCATGACCGCTTTTGTCGCAATGAACACCCAGCACAAGCCACTGGATAATCCGTTGGTGCGGCAGGCCATCAACTTGGCATTCGACAAACAAACCTATCTCAAAGTGGTTTTCGATGGAACGGCAATTGCAGCTAGTCGCCCCTTCCCGCCCAATACCTGGAGTTGGAACAAGGATTTGCCCGATTACGCTTATGATCCAGCCAAGGCCAAAAAATTATTGGCAAATGCCGGCTTTCCCAATGGTTTCAATACCACCATCTGGGTTCGGCCAACCGGTGCCACACTCAATCCCAATCCGAAAGCTGGTGCCGAACTGCTGCAATCCGACCTGGCCAAAGTCGGGATACGCGCAGAGATCAAAGTAGTCGAATGGGCAGAGTTGATCCGGCGCGGCAAGGCGGGTGAACATGATCTGCTGTTTATGGGCTGGGCCGGCGATAATGGCGACCCGGATGATTTCCTCACTCCTCAGTTCAGCTGCGCGGCGGTACAATCCGGCACGAATTTCGCCCGTTATTGCGATCCACAACTTGATAAACTGATTGCCGAAGCTTTGCGCATTGCCGATCCTGTCGTTCGTACAAGCAAGTATCAGACAGCGCAAAAGATTATTCATGAACAGGCACTCTGGTTACCGTTGGCCCATCCAACCGCCAGTGCGTTGACTCGTGAGAATATCAGCGGTTATCACGTCAGCCCGTTTGGCAGACAGGATTTCACCAGCGTAACGGTTAACTAAACAATGCAGGTTGGGTCACCTCGGCTTGCATCTGGAAGGTGTATTCCATGTGCCAACTGATGGGCATGAACTGCAATGTGCCAACCGATATTGTGTTTTCTTTCGAGGGCTTTCATCGCCGCGGCGGGTTGACGGGTGAACATGCCGACGGCTGGGGTATCGCATTCTTTGAAGAGGATGGCTGGCGGGTATTTCTGGACAACCAACCTTCAGCCACCTCGCAAGTCGCCCGTTTTGTGCGCGAATATCCGATCAAAAGTCGCAATGTGATCGCGCATATTCGTAAAGCCACACAAGGCAAGGTCAGCCTGGCGAATACGCATCCATTTCGGCGTGAACTGTGGGGGAAAGAATGGATATTTGCCCACAACGGCAATTTGATCAATCCGCCAGTTTGCCGCGGTTTACGCTTCCAGCCGATAGGCAGCAGTGATAGCGAACAGGCGTTCTGCTGGTTACTTGATCAAATTTCCCGGCAATTTTCTGCCGAGCCCAGCGCAGAAGAACTTTTTCCGCATCTCAAGCAGTGGGCCGGACAATTAGCGGCGTCCGGGACATTAAATTTCCTGCTGGGCTGGAATAATATCTTGTTTGCCCATTGCAGCACCCAGCTCTGGTACATCACCCGCCAGGCGCCCTTTACGGTTGCGCATCTGTCCGATGCCGACCTGACTGTGGATTTTTCCGAGGTAACCACCCTAAACGACCGCGTCGCCGTGATTGCCACTCAACCGCTGACTGACAATGAAATGTGGACACCTTTCGGCCCAGGCGAGTTACTCGCATTTCTCAATGGCACGCTAATAAGAGTTAACGAATGATTCATATCGATTTTTCGGCATTTACCCCGTGGCCAGCATTGACTGGCGGCATTTTGATCGGTTTGGCGGCAGCGTTGCTTGCAACTTTTTGTGGCCGGATTGCCGGCATCAGCGGCATTGCCGGGATGCTGTTCCAGCGTGGAACCCAAGATCATTCCTGGCGCATTGCCTTTTTGCTCGGGTTGATTCTTTCCCCATGGTTACTGCATGCCTTGGGGATGCCAGGCATATTGCCAGTCAACACTGGCGCTCAATCGCCGTGGCTGCTGTTACTGGCTGGACTTTTAGTCGGGCTGGGAACTCGACTCGCCAATGGCTGTACCAGTGGTCATGGCGTATGTGGGTTGGCGCGACTTTCGCCGCGTTCATTGGTTTCGGTGCCGATTTTTATGGCGGTCGGTTTTTTGACCGTCTGGGTTATTCGCCATTTACTGGGTTAAAACATGAATTCACGTATACGTTTGCTGGTGATATCTCTCGTCTGCGGACTTTTGTTTGGCTGCGGACTGATCATCGCCCGAATGCACGACCCTGCCAAAGTATTGAATTTTCTTGATCTGACGGGGAACTGGGACCCGTCCCTTGCCTTTGTCATGCTCGGTGCCATTGGTGTGGCTGCTGTGCCGTTTCACTGGCTTACCCGCCGCGGGCATGGCGCGTCCGGGCACCCGCTGCACTTTCCATCTGCCGGGAAAATCAATACATCTCTTTTAATAGGGAGTGTACTTTTTGGTGCGGGATGGGGCTTGGCGGGTATCTGTCCAGGCCCGGCTATTGTCGATCTGGCGCTAGGTTGGCAACCAGCATTGCTGTTTGTTGTTGGAATGGTTGGCGGATTTCTGCTTTTTGGCATGTTCCGCGCAAGTGAAATTAGAACCTGACCAAGTTGGATTTGGCTGACTTTACGCCAAAGCGCGACAAGTGATTTTCCTCACGTCCTTCAAGCTTTTTCCTACCAGAAAAGCACTTTTTTTGATGGCCCATGTGTTTTGATCCGCTCAGGACACCCATAATACGCACCATGCTTTTATGTGAGACTCCCTTTTGAATAATAACGACGTTATGCGTAGCCTGCGCTATGCCATGGATATCAGTGATACCGCCATCGCACAGATAATCAAACTCAGCGGGGGAAATACGGAAAAATCCGACATCATCAATATGATGAAAAAGGAAGAAGAAGATGGTTACTTGCCCTGTGACGATATCCTGCTGAGCTATTTTCTGGATGGCTTGATTATCCAAAAACGTGGCCCAAAACCAGCAGATTCTGACGGAGGAAAACCGGCCGATCCAAGGCTGGATAACAACGTCATACTGAAAAAACTGCGCGTCGCTTTTGTGCTTAAGGAAGAAGATATCGAGGCGATCATGGCATTGGCCGCATTCAGCGTTTCAAAACCAGAAATCAGCGCCATTTTCCGCAAGCACGGCCATAAGAACTACCGTCCCTGTGGCGACCAATTTTTACGTTATTTCCTGAAGGGTCTGGCGCTCAAGTTACGTTCCGCCAATTGACTAGCCCCTCCTGGAAATGAAAAAGCCCCGCATCGCGGGGCTTTTTTCGGACTCAGCCTTGACGATTACAGGCCAAGCAGGCTGTGGTGAACCTTCACCACCACCTTGCGGTATGGGGTTTGGTCTTTAATCATGACGCAAGGGCGATGCAGTTCACCCGGCAGGAAGACCGCGTAAGCACCTGGATCGACATCCATGAAAAATTCATTGGCGGGATTCGGATAAAAAGCGATGTCATTGGCCTCATAACGATCATCGCTAGCGACGATGCCGGCTTGCGGCAGCGAAACGCCAAAACGCTCGCGGGCGGTCAATGGCAACTGAATATCGGCGTAGGTACGATGGGCTTCACTTTTGCTGGCATCCAGTGCGCGCGGCATGGCTTCCTGCACCATGTAAAACAGCTTGTCACCCTCAATTTCATAACGACCCGGTGCCAGACCGGCCAGATCTTGTTGCTGCAATACTTCTAGTGCACGTACAACCGCAGCCGGCAATAATGCCTTTTGCTTGGATACATCAGAAAGCAAACCAGTGATCATGACAAACTCCTCGCTCGAAAGTGGCAATGATACTGCCACACCAGAATGACGAAAAGCATCGCATCGATAATGCGTGCGCGATATGACAAGGATTGACGGCCAACAAGAATTATTTGTCCAACACATGTTGTAATTGTCATTCATTCTCATCACCATTACAGGCAGTCAACACTATGACCCAATCCATTCATGGCCACGAAGTCATGCATTTCATGCTGGAACACGGCGGTAAATTTACCCGTCAAAGCCTGCAAGAAGCGATTATTGGCCGCTTTGGTGCAGATACCCGCTTTCACACCTGCAGCGCCGAAGGCATGGATGCCGCCGCATTGATCGACTTCCTCGCCAACAAGGGCAAGTTCGTGGAAAGCGCGGAAGGCTTCAATACCGAACCGGAAAAAATCTGCAATCACTGATCTGAACTGGACCAGCGAAAAAGGCTGTCGCTGGCAGCCTTTTTGTTTGCCCATTCCTCAACCTCTTGGGCTGACGCAAGAAAAAGTGCTGCGCACGGTGCAACGGACTCGTTAAACTGGGCGGCACTGATTTACCAAAGCTCCCTGCATGCGCATTCTTCATACCTCCGACTGGCATCTTGGCCAGCATTTCATCGGTAAAACCCGCCATGTCGAACATCAAGCCTTTCTCAGCTGGTTAATCGAGCAAATCAGCCTTCACGCTGTGGATGCCGTGATCGTAGCCGGTGACATCTTTGATACCGGCGCGCCACCCAGTTATGCGCGCGAACTCTACAACCACTTGGTCGTCGAGCTGCATCGCACCGGGGCGCAGCTGGTCATCCTTGGCGGCAATCACGACTCAGTGGCCACGCTGGCCGAGAGCAAATCACTGCTGGCTTGCCTGAATACGCAAGTCGTGCCATGTGTGAGCGATACGCTGGATGAACAGATAGGGGTCCTGCCGCAACGTAATGGTCAGCCAGGTGCCATTCTGTGTGCGATCCCGTTTATCCGTCCGCGCGATGTGCTGCAAAGCCAGGCCGGGCAGAGTGCGCAAGACAAGCAGCAGTCGTTGCAGGAAGCCATCGGCCTGCACTATCAAGCGCTGTATCAATTGGCTAGCGCCAAGCGGGATGCGCTGGGCGGCAACTTACCCATCATCGCCACCGGGCACCTGACCACGGTCGGGGCCAGCGCCAGTGAATCGGTGCGGGAAATCTATGTCGGATCGCTGGAAGCTTTTCCCACCAGTGCCTTTCCGCCAGCGGATTACATTGCACTCGGCCACATCCACCGTCCGCAAAAGGTAGGCGGGTTCGAGCACATCCGTTATTGCGGCTCGCCCATCGCCTTGAGCTTTGATGAAGCGCAGCAGAGTAAAGAAGTGCTGCTGGTTGATCTGAACGAGAACGGTCTGATCGCAGTCACGCCCCTCCCCGTCCCGCGCTTTCAGGCTTTGGCATCGCTGCGCGGCAATCTGGAAGAACTCGCCCTTGCCATCGGTCATACCGCACAACAAGGCACCGCGGCGCAACCAGTCTGGCTGGAAATGGTCGTACACGGCGATGATTATCTGACTGACCTGCAAACCCGCATTCAGGCGATGACCGAAGGGTTGCCGGTCGAAGTGCTGCGCATCCGGCGCGAACGCGGCAGCAACTCGGCCAGCCTGCACAGTGCAGCCATGGAAACGCTCGACGAACTTACCCCTTACGATGTGTTTGCCAAGCGGCTGGAACAGGAAGAATTGACTGACGCGCTGAAAAGCCAGCTAGAGCAGCGTTATTGCACCATTGTCCGCGGCCTGCAGGAGGAAAACGCATGAAGATCCTCTCGTTGCGGCTCAAGAACCTCAACTCGCTCAAGGGCGAATGGAAGATCGACTTCACCGCCCCGCCCTTCAAGGATAACGGCCTCTTTGCCATTACCGGCCCCACCGGGGCGGGAAAATCCACGCTGCTGGACGCCATCTGCCTGGCGCTGTATCACGAAACACCGCGCCTCAAGAATATCTCGGCCAGTACCAACGAGATCATGACCCGGCACACCGCCGATTGCCTGGCTGAAGTGGAATTCGAAGTCAAAGGCCGCGCCTACCGCGCGTTCTGGAGCCAGCGTCGTGCCCGGGACAGCGCCAGTGGCGCATTGCAAGCACCCAAGGTTGAACTGGCCGAAGCCGATGGCAGCATCATCACCACCCAGATCAATGACAAGCTCAGGCGGGTCGAAGCCATTACCGGGCTGGATTTTGCCCGTTTCACCAAATCGATGTTGCTGGCCCAGGGCGGCTTTGCTGCCTTTCTGAACGCCAGCGCCAACGAGCGCGCCGAGCTGCTGGAAGAACTCACTGGCACCGATATTTACGGGCTGATTTCGCAACGGGTGTTCGAACAAACGCGCGAGACCAAAAACGCATTGGACCAACTGAAAGCCCGCGCAGAAGGCGTTGAGCTGCTCAGTGAAGAAATGCGCCTGAGCATGCAAGCCGAAGATGCAGGCCTTATCGCGCAGGATGCCACGCTGCAGAGTGAACACGCCACGCTGCAGCAGCAACGGCAATGGCGCGCAGACCTGATCAAGGCCGAGCAGGATGAAACCCAAACTGCAGTGCGTTTGCAGCAAGCCGTTGCGGCCATCCAGGAGGCAGAACCGGAACTGGCACGCCTGGCCGCCAGCGAGCCGGCAGAAGCGCTGAAACCGCTGCATCAATCCTGGCAACAGGCCGATGCCACCTGTGCGAATACCCGTACCGAGCTGGCCACGACCGCTGCGCAGATCAGCCAAACTCGGCAGACGCTGGTTGCCGGGCATTGGCAGGCCCGCGAACTGGCCGTGCAGATCGCCGTGACCGAGCAGCAACGCCTGCAGCAGCTGGCCGACGAACAGCAAAAACTGGAGCACACGCTGGCCGAACAGCCGCACCGGGCAAAGCTGGGTGAGTTGTTGGGCGGCTGGCGCGCAGACTTCGCCAGTCAGGCCCGTTTGGCTGGCGAAATCAAACAACAACAAGCCACGCTTGTTGATCTGGACCACCAGCAACGCGCGTTGACGCAGCAGATCTCCAGCCAGAACCAGCAGTGCGAGCAAGCCCTAGCCTTGCTCAATACGGCCAGCACTGCCGAAACAGAAGCCGCCACCCGCTTGCATACCCTGCTGGGCGGCCAGGATGCCGCCGTGCTGCGCCAGCAATGGCAAACCTTGCAACAAGGGCTGAATGCCTTCGGTCAACTGGAAATCACCGCCGCCCAGCTACGCAAGCTCGCAGAGCAAAACCAGCAGGGGCAGCAGGATGGTCAACGCCTGCAGCAGGAGCACCAACAAAAAGAGCAAGCCGTGACCGCGCTGCGGGCCGCGTACAAAACACTGCGCGAGCAAGTTACCGACAAGGAAAAATTGCTGGAACAGGAACAGCGCATCCAGAGCCTGGAACACCTGCGCAGCCGATTGCAGCCGGGCGAAGCTTGCCCGCTCTGCGGCGCACGCGAGCATCCGGCCATTGCCGACTACCAGCACATCGACGCCTCCCAAACCCGTCAGACGCTGGAGCAAAAGTGCGCCGAACTGGAAAAACTGCAAGAACAAGGGCAGATCGCCGCCACAGAAGTCACTGCACTGAAAATCCGACTCGAACAGTTACAAAGCCAGCAACAACAAACGCAACTGGATTATCACGCACTGCTGCAACAGTGGCCGCAAGCCGCGCCAAACTGGCAGCTGGCAGAAAACGCCTGGCAAGATATTGCAGGCCTGCAGGCAAAACGCCGGCAACAGGAACAACAACTCGATGCCTGCACCCGAACCCTTGGCGCTGTCGATCAGGCAGACACGGCACTGCGGCAGGCACAGAAAATCTGCCAAACGCACGAACAGGCGCTGACCACCAGCCAGCAACAACTGGCCCTGTCGGCCCAAGCGTTAACCGCGACGCAAACCCAAGACACCGCACTGCAACAACAGCTGAACAAGCTGCTGCACGAGCAAAGCGAACTCACTCGCGCCATTGAAGAATCGCTCGCAGCGGTCGGATATAAGCTGCCTGCGGAGAGTCACTCGTGGCTGGTTGAGCGGGAAACAGAATGGCGCAACTGGCGAGATATCCAGTCCCGGCTGCAAGCACTGAAAGAAGATTTATCGCGCCAGCAACCTCGGCTGGAAGCTGCACAGCGCCAGGAACAACACTGGCTGCAGCGCTGGCAAGCACTGGGCGCAGCGGATCAATCGCCCCGGAACAAATCGGCCGATCCGGATAACGAGCTGGAGCATTGCATCAAGGCGCTGGATGCAGCCAACCGGCTGCTCGCCCAATGGCAAGGCAAGCAAGCGCAACTGGAAACCGACCTGCAGCGACAAGAAAAGCTGGCGTTGGAGGCCGCCGGCTCATGGCAGCAAGCCTTGCATGCCAGCCCGTTTGCCGATCTGGCCGCCTTTGCCGCAGCCTTGCTGCCGGTGGAAGAACGCCAGCGCCTGCAAGCTCACAAGGAGCGCCTGCTCCACGACCAGCACCAGGCCCAAACCCTGCTGCAAGCCGCGCAAACCAGACTCGCCACCTTGCAGCAACAGCCGCTGACCGATCTGGCACTGGAAACGCTGGAACAGAAGCTCAGTGAGCTGGCCAGCCAGCGGCAAACCATTGCCCAGCGCCAGGGCGAAATCCGCGCATTGCTCAACAGCGATGCCGAGCGCCGCGCCAGCCAGCAAGCGCTGTTTGCCCGGATCGAACAACAGGCGGCCGAGGCGGAAATCTGGCAACGGCTGGACGGGCTGATTGGCTCGGCCAAGGGCGACAAATATCGCAAGTTCGCCCAGGGCCTGACGCTCGATCACCTGGTGCATCTCGCCAACCGCCAATTGGCGCGGCTGCATGGCCGCTACCAGTTGCAGCGCAAGCCGGGCGGCGAACTGGAGCTGGAAATCGTGGATACCTGGCAAGGCGATACTGCACGCGATACCCGCACGCTCTCCGGCGGAGAAAGCTTCCTGGTGAGCCTGGCGCTGGCGCTCGCCCTATCCGATCTGGTCAGCCACAAAACCTCGATTGATTCGCTGTTTCTGGATGAAGGATTTGGCACGCTGGATGGTGAAACATTGGACATCGCGCTGGATGCGCTCGATAGCCTGAATGCCACCGGCAAGACCATTGGCGTGATCAGTCATGTTGATACACTGAAAGACCGCATACCCGTTCAGATACAAGTGCGCAAGGGTCACGGTGTGGGATTATCTGACATATTTGTAATGAAATAACAGGAACAATTGGCGTTATCAACTGGTCACAAGCGTGATCGTCTACAACGTGATGACAATTTGCAATCCCGTTTAGGCACGCCGACCATGAGTTGCAAACAATGTGATTATCCGACGGACTCGGAAAGGAAACTTTATCGAAAGCACGACAAGCGACACGCTCTTATCCGAAAACCTTTACCTCTTACCTTCGCCATCCTATTGGAGTAATTATGAAAAAACTGTTGTCAATTCTAGCTTGCGCCCTCTTTTGTTCAGCTATCGCTATTCCATCAGCCTTTGCTGACGTGAACGTCAAACCTGCAATGAAATCGATTAATACCCATTTCAAGGCTGCGAGTTCCGCCAAAGATATTTCGGCACTAAAAACTGAATTGATTGCCTTGCGTGATGCCGTTAAAAAAACGCAAGCCGAGGTCCAAGCGGTTAAACAACCGAGTAACGACGAAAAAACCTACCTGGATGGCATGGGGAAACTGCTGTCAGAAATTGATAACTCAGTGACGCTGGCAGAAACAGGCAAATATGATGAAGCCAAGGCATCGCTGGGAAAAATCAAGGCGCTACGCGGTGAGTATCACAAAAAGCTTGGTGTCTGAGCAGCCATAATCAAGTAGCAAGAAGGCCGCCAGAAGGCGGCCTTCATTACTCTAAAAACCCGCATGGACTGCCTTTTTGCAGATTTTATTAAATAAAAATTTCTTGCTTATCAGTGCGATAGGAAAATAACTCCCGCTTAACTTTATTGTTCTAAGCTATGTTAAAGGTAACTAAAGTACTTTTTGTGTTCAACAACAAACGAACTGCAACGCGCGACAAGCCAAGAACTGCAAAGGGTGGTACGCAAATCCGGTTCGAGGCCGACAAGGGCGCATTAAGGAAATTCATGGGTCTCTTTTCTCTGGAACATAGTAAGACCGCCTACTTTGCCGACTTTGTGCTGTATGGCTTGGCCGTGTTTTTGTTGGCATGTTTCCTGATGATCAATGGCCCCAGAGGTCAGTGGTTGGATATCTTGTTTTTCGTTTTGTTAGGTTTAAGCAGCTGGACCATCATCGAGTACATCTTGCACCGCTACGTGTTACATGGCTTGCAGCCGTTTTCTCGTTGGCATGCACAACACCATCAAAGACCAAACGCACTCATCTGTACCCCAACGCTCCTGAGTGCATCATTAATTGTTTCACTGGTCTTCTTTCCAGCGCTCCTGTCTGGAAATCGGTGGTTTGCCAGTGCATTGACCCTTGGCGTCTTAATCGGTTACCTGGCTTACTCGGTCACGCATCACGCCATCCATCATTGGCGTGCCAAGAGTAACTGGTTGAAACAACGCAAGCTCTGGCATGCCCTGCACCATCACAATATTGATCGGCCTGGTTGTTACGGCGTGACTTGTGCTTTCTGGGATCATGTATTTGGCAGCACGCCCTCGATACCCGTATCCCCACTCAGAGAACATCGCTAACCTCAGAGATTGTTGGTGTCTGCTGCAAAGATTCATGTGAAATGAGTGGGTGCCAAAGTGTATTGTTTCAATCAAGGCGCTTTTTTGTCCGGACATATCCATCTATCCCATTCGGCGCATGACTTCTTCCTCAATGGCCAATTCAACCTGCAGAAGAACTGCATCAACGTCGGCAATATGTTCGTCAAGCTCGACATGTCCTGTTAGCGCTTGCTCCGGAGTCAGCAAGCCACTTTCATACAATGCCCATATTTCTTTACCAAATTGCGTGTCTTTAAGCCTTGGGGCAAAAGCACCGAAATAGGTTTTCAGATTGTTTACATCACGCTCTAACATGTCGAACGCGCAGCTATTCCCTGCCGCATCGATAGCCTGCGGCAAATCGATAATGACGGGCCCTTCTTCACCAACGAGGATGTTGTATTCGGAAAGATCGCCATGCACGATGCCAGCGCAAAGCATCCGCACCACTTGATTAACCAGCAGGGTGTGGTACTCCAACGCCAGTTCTTCGCTTAACTCAACATCATTTAGACGCGGCGCGGGATTGCCGTCAGCATCAACCACCAAATCCATCAGCAATACACCTTCAAAACAGATGTGCGGTTGAGGTACTCGTACGCCAGCCGAGGCCAGTTTGTACAGTGCATCGACCTCCGCATTTTGCCAAACCTCTTCCTGCATTTTGCGCCCGTAGCGGCTACCTTTCTCCATAGCACGCGCCTGCCGACTGTTTTTTACCTTGCGGCCTTCCTGATAAGAGGCACTCTTTTTGAAACTGCGTTGGGTCGCTTCCTTGTAAACCTTTGCGCAACAGATTTTCTCGCCATTTCTGACAACATAAACAGTGGCTTCTTTGCCACTCATCAACTGAGAAATCACTTCAGTGATGAGGCCTTCTTCAACAAGCGCCGCGAGTCTTTTCGGGGTTTTCATGGGTGTGTGTGGGTTTCTTCTTGTCTTGGTGTGATTTTAAAAAAGGGGGTTTCATGATCAGTATGTCAGCTTATTACGCAAATACTACAAATCTAGTGGCTTCACTTTCTGACTTGTCTCGCCCAGTCAGTTCTAATGAAACGTTATTCTCGACCGGGATTTTTCCATTTCTGCGGCAAAGATTTAGTTTATCGCAGCACAAATTGATGGCTGGGCGAACGGTATCACGTTTATATAGCCCAGATAATTGCCTACCGAGGCATTTTCCACTTTGCCTTTAGAATTGTTTAAATCTGGCACGGGTCGTTTTTGCATCAAAACCGCCTTGTTGCTTTCTGCAACAAGGGTAATACTTTTGGACGGTAACATTGCCCATCAGTCAATACATCAGCACTTTCAAGTCTTTGGGTGGCGGAGTCATGCGTTTTTACATAATACGTTCTCTGATCGCCGGTTTGTCCATAGGCACCATTTGCTCAGCAGCCATGGCACAAACTGTCATTCCCTTAGCAGATTTCAGCAGCAATCCAGGCAATGGGGTGTACAGCTATGCATCCAGCACACCAGCAACAGTGATTGACCTGATCCATAGTAGCAGGCCTCGACCTGCGTCCACCGCCCAAGGTGAGCTTGTACTACCGTCAAACGTGCCGACAGATATCAAGATACCGGCTGCTGTCCTGGTACATGGCTCAGGTGGCGTCTACCCCGAGGAGGTCACCTATTGGGCCAAATTGTTAAACGAGCATGGGATCGCCGCCTTTGTAATTGATATCTTCAACCCTCGCGGAGTCAAGTCCACAGGGGAAGACCAAAGCCAGGTCCCCTTTGCCGCTGATACTGCCGATGCTTTCGCCGCACTACACATGTTAGCCACCCATCCACGCATTGACCCCACGCGCATTGCAGTCATGGGGTTTTCGCGAGGAGGCATTACCGCGGTTCGCAGCGGAGTTACATCCATTATCAAAGGATCCTCCCCTTCTGGCTTGCATTTTGCCGCGCATATCGGACTGTACACCGGGGGTTGCGCCGGGCAGCTTGCTGTAACGCCAAGACCCGGGACATTCAGTCCGGAACCCATGTTGTTTGTGCATGGAGATGCTGACGACTACGCGTATATGAGCGATTGCCAAAGCTATGCGCAACGCATTAATGCGGTTGGTACGCCGACTGAATTTGTGGTGTTACCAGGTGCGCGTCACAAGTTTGATGTGGATAACAGCCGACTGGTCAACTTACCCCGTAATTCCAAGACCAAAGAAGGATGTCCTCTTGAATTCGATATTGCAGACATGAAATTACGGGATCGGCGCAACGGTGAAGCCTTGTCTCAAGACATGGCAAAGAAGATCGGAGATGCGCTCTGCGCGGACAAAGGGGCAACTATGGAAGGAAACCATACTGCCCGCGACACGGCAGCCAAAGCCGTGATCGAATTTTTGAATAGGGTCTTCAAACTATGAGCCTATTCAAGACAGCAATTGACAAAGGGCAGCCAGAGGAACTGGCTAGCCCCTCTCGTAGCTGTGTGATCAATCTAACCATGAAATTCTACTCATCTTATGAATCAATAGCCTGCAATCTCTTTGTTTAGTAAAGACTGAAAGGTATTCGAGTCAAAATTTGAAATCTGTAAACATTGTATCCAAAGTTTGCAATATTGAAATTCGTTCCAGTTTCGCCAGCCGCACGGCATCTAGTGCCACACTTACCAAACGGTAGGATCTGATGATGTTGACCCCGAGTTCAAAAACTTGTGGACTTCCCTGCCGACAGTCCTGAAGCAACCATTCAGGAGATTCTAAATAGTTAAATGGCATACACAATAATAACTTACACAGCCCATTTATGCTTACACGGTATTTAACTTTAATGTTTAATGTGTAAGCAAATAACATGTACTCTCCTTCTTGCCGATTATCACCCTGATCAACTCTTTTAAGTGCCGATGCTGTTCTGCAACGCGGCCACACACTTACACCGCTGACATCCCCGCGTCGAAAACCTTTACCAGCAGGCGCGGTCCGCTCTTGCCTGATCATGAATCCACTTGCCCCAACCCCACGTTCAAGCCGGTGAATCTTATGTACAAAGCAGAACTCACAATATTTATCAAGAATTCATGTAAATATTTATACTAATTCCTGACGTGTATATTTCACAAATAATTGTGAAACTATGTAAAATCCAGTGGTTTTAAAAAGTTCCCTTGAGTCGCTACTCACTGCTGAACTAGTCATTTCCACAACGGATACACCTTTGCAGGCCTCACTCAATAAACTACTTAGTCATTGCATGACTATCCAACAGGGGACGTCATGGATTCCGGCTTAAGTTCGCTTCTGATGATGGCCAGTTTGCACGGCATTGCTGCAGACGAGGCCAAGCTTAAACATGAGTTCGGTAATGAGCTTTTCTCCGCAGAAAAGCTATTGTTGGCAGCCAAAACACTCGATATGAAAGCGCAACTTGTTGCGCAGTCGCCTGAGCGTCTGGATCGCGCCCCGTTACCTGCTATTGCGCTGGACCGCGACGGGAAGTTTTTCATCCTGGCAAAGTACGACCAAGGTGATACGAGTAATTCGAAAGAAACGCCCCCGAGAGAGCCTCGGTTGCTAATCCAATACCCAGGGGAACCGCCTGCGATTCTCAGTCTGAATGACTTTCTGGCGCGCTGGTCCGGACAGTTGATCTTCATTACCTCCAAGGCCAGTTACGCAGGTGATGTCGCCCAATTCGATTTCTCCTGGTTCATCCCGGCGGTGGTCAAATATCGCCGGTTGCTGGGTGAAGTCCTGCTAATCTCGTTGGTGTTACAGCTTATCGGCCTGGCGACACCCTTATTCTTTCAGGTAGTGATGGACAAGGTACTGGTCAATCACGCCATGAAGACGCTCAATGTGATTGCTGTCGGCCTGATTCTAGCCACCTTATTTGAAGCGACACTGACAGGCATTCGTACCTACGTTTTCGCCAATACCAGCAGCAAGATCGATGTTGAGTTGGGCGCTCGGCTTTTCAGACATCTATTGAATCTACCCATCGCCTATTTTCAGGCGAGAAGAGTGGGCGATTCAGTGGCTCGGATCCGTGAGCTGGAGAATATTCGCAGCTTCCTGACCGGTAATGCCATTACGCTGGTAATGGACCTGATGTTTTCATTCGTATTTCTGGCCGTGATGCTTTGGTACAGCGCCTGGCTGACTTTGATCGTCGTCGTCTCGATCCCGCTCTATATGGCAATCTCTATGGTCTTCACCCCGATCATCCGTGCCCGTCTGAACGACAAATTCAATCGCGGCGCTGAAAACCAGTCCTTCCTAGTTGAGACCATTAGTGGAATCGATACCGTTAAGGCCATGGCCGTTGAGCCCCGCTGGGTGCATAAATGGGAACAACAGCTGGCTTCCTATGTAGCGTCGGGCTTGTCGGTCACCAATGTCGGCATGCTAGCCAGCGGTGGGGTGACGTTAGTCAGCAAGTTGGTGACCGCTACCATCATGTGGTTCGGCGCAAGTCTCGTCGTCGACGGCAAGATGACCGTGGGTGAATTGGTCGCCTTCAATATGTTATCCGGGCAGGTGTCTTCGCCAATTCTGCGCTTGGCGCAGTTGTGGAACGATTTCCAGCAGGTGGGCATTTCCATGAGTCGCCTTGGCGACATCTTGAATGCCCGCGCCGAAGTATCCGGTCAAAAGACTCGGATCCCGCGTGTCGCCGGTGCCATCGAATTCGATCAAGTGTCATTCCGCTATCGTCCTGATGCGCCCGATGTCATCCGCGCGATCAACCTCAAAATCGTACCGGGCGAAGTGATTGGTATCGTGGGTCGATCGGGTTCAGGCAAGTCAACGCTAACCAAATTGGTACAACGACTTTACGTGCCGGATCGCGGCCGGGTTCTGGTCGATGGTCAGGATATCGGCATTATCGATACCGCCTCCTTGCGTCACCAGATCGGCGTGGTCTTGCAAGAAAACATGCTGTTTAACCGCAGCATCCGCGACAACATTGCACTCTCCAATCCGGCACTGCCCATCGAGGCCATTTTTGATGCGGCCAAGCTCGCCGGAGCCCACGAATTCATTTGTGAGTTGCCGGAAGGTTATGACACCAAGGTTGGCGAGCATGGAACAGGCCTGTCGGGCGGACAACGACAACGTATCGCCATCGCCCGCGCCCTGATTAGCAACCCACGTATCCTGATCTTCGACGAAGCGACTAGCGCGCTCGACTACGAATCAGAAAAAATCATTCAGGACAACATGCGGCAAATTTGTACTGGTAGAACCGTACTGATCATTGCGCACCGTTTATCCGCAGTTCGCGATGCCAATCGGATCATCGTCATGGAGCGGGGACAGATCGCGGAGCAAGGCAGTCATACCGAGTTGCTCCGAAATCCAACCGGGATCTACAACCATCTGTATCAGTTGCAGTTGGGCAATCAGGAAAGCACGCCGCATGTGATGCGGGCACATCCGCAGGTAGACCTGATGACGGAGGAAGCTGTGATGGCACAGCCGATGCGACACGTTTCAGAATCACAGGCGGTAGGTGGCACCGCATGAGCTTGAAGTATCGAGTAGAGGCTTACGCTGAATTGTTCCGTCGCTATAAAACGATTTTCGCCCACCATTGGCAGCATCGTCATCAGCTCAGCGGTAAATTGCTCACGGAACACGAAGCCGAATTTTTGCCTGCAGCGTTGTCGCTGCAAGCCAAACCGGTTTCTCCGACTGCCCGCCTGCTGGCCAGAATTCTCATGGCCTTGGTGGTGGTGCTGATCGCGTGGTCGATCCTGGGCAAAATCGACATCATCGTCAATGCTACCGGCAAAATCATTCCCAGCGGTTATACCAAGACCATTGCCTCGGTGGATGTCGCCAGCGTCAGGGCGTTGTATGTCGAAGAAGGTCAGCAGGTCAAGGCAGGCGATGTGCTGATCGAATTGGATACCAGCGCATCCGATGCGGATCGGGACAAGGCAACAGGGGATCGCACAACAGCGCTTTTGCAGGTCGCGCGGGCCAAGGCCTTGATCGCGGCGATTGACGGTGGCCACTCGCCGCAGTTTCCTTCGGTGGATCATGTTCCGGCAAATGAATGGCAAGCCGAGCGCCTTCATTTGGAAGGACAGTACCGCGATTACGTCGCGAAGTTAACGCGTATCGATGGCGACATTGCGCGCTATCGCGAAGCGTTGCCCCTGGCGACGCAACGCGCCTCCGATTACAAGGCGTTATTGAATGATCATGATGTTTCCAATCATGCATGGCTGGAGAAGGAACAGGCACGTGTCGATCTTGCGGGTCAATTGGCGGATGCAAGAAACCAGCGCAGTGCCTTGATTGAAGAAACTAGGCGTACTGCTTATGACCAATTGACCGAGGGCAGTAAAGCAGCAGCATCTTCCCAGCAAGATGCCCTGCGTTCGGATGCACACAGCAAGCTGTTGAAACTCACTGCCCCGGTCAGTGGGACGGTGCAACAACTGGATGTACACACTGTGGGAGGCGTCGTATCGTCAGCCAAACCCCTGATGCAGATTGTTCCCCAGGATAACCGCGTCGAGGTCGAAGCCTTTCTGGAAAACAAGGATGTGGGGTTCGTTCAGGAAGGGCAAAGTGCCGAGGTCAAGATTGATGCTTTTGAATATACCAAATACGGCACCGTCACCGGCAAAGTGACTCACGTCTCACGTGATGCAATTCAAGATGAAAAGAAAGGTCTCATTTATTCCACCAAAATCGCATTGGATAAATCGACGATTGGGGTCGAGGGAAAAGAAATGCTCTTGTCGGCCGGCATGTCGGTGAACGTGGAAATCAAGACCGGCGACCGTCGCATCATCGAATATGTGCTGAGTTGTTGATTTGCACGTAAAACTGACCCACTAGGCATAGAGATTTGCATTGAATTTTGACCCACGTATAGACACTGACCTACTCGGGCACGAGTAGGAGAATCAGGAGTGATCGACGTGGCGTTATTGAGTGTAATCAGGCGT
>JARLJJ010000415.1 GCA_031291275.1 Formivibrio sp. | reverse complement strand
CAGCACACACAGCGCACACAGCGCATACAGCGCATACAGCGCATACAGCGCACACAGCGCACACAGCGCACACAGCGCACACAGCGCACACAGCGCATACAGCGCACACAGCGCATACAGCGCATACAGCGCATACAGCGCATACAGCACACACAGCGCACACAGCGCATACAGCGCATACAGCGCATACAGCGCACACAGCGCACACAGCGCACACAGCGCACACAGCGCACACAGCGTACACACCGCACAAGTGGGTGTAGCGCACCTTTTACCCCTCGTTGCTCTTTGAGCAGAAGGGGAGTCATTCCTATTGCTGCCGGAGCGGTCTATGCGCTTGCGTGCTGTGGCCTTCTTGCCCTGGCTAGCGCGTTTGGCCTTGTTTACCGCTGCGCCCCATGCGTGCGTACCAATCAGTACAGCATGACACAAAGGCTGGTACACACAACACCACAACGACACCGAGCTCACTTTTAAGAATCAAGATGGCCTTCTTCAGGCCCTCACCCGGGATCTGCAGGTCGGGAGCCCTTGATGATGATACAATTCACAACAAACACATGAACACACGCAGAGAGGGGCAGGGGGAAGGGGGGAGGAGCTCACCAGGCGGATGATGACAGCCAGGCCGGACCGTTGCCGGTCATTTAGGCGATTTTCCTGCAACACCAGACACAACAACACTTACATGCACAGTATGTACAGATGTGAATGCTGGAACGAGGGCGCCACACGCATGAGTGGACAGTGACAGCAGTGGCACACCGCCATCGGCAGTTACAGCCATGTCGCTGCTGGAGTCGGGCTCAGAGGCGCGGCGCCCCACCCCCCGCCGCGCAAACGTGCTTGACCACACACGTGACAATAAATGCACACGGCTGGCCCCGCAGCGCAGCGGCCATGGCCCACACGCGGCCGCCGCAAAATGCAGGATTGGGTCCGCTACTGCTGCGCCGCCCGTGACGCGGCGCCCCCCGCTGCGCAAACGTGTGTGACCACACAGGTTACAATAACTGCACACGTCCGGCCCCGTAGAACGGCGGCCGTGGCCCACACGCGGCCGCTGCAAAATGCAGGATCGGGACAAACACACGCCAAACACCACAGCACCACGGGCACTTACAGTCTGGCCACCCATTCCGTCACACCAGTGAAGAGGCTGGTAACCTTGTCCGGGGTCGCAGCTGCAGCCCGGTTTGTCTTGGAGGGCATGGCGGGAGGCGGCGGCGTTGGAGAGTTGAGATCGGGTGGTGGGGCAAGGAATGACATGGGGGGGCAAGAACCCGGTCTATCAGGCATTCCGCTAACCGCTGGTGTTGCCCCCCCCCTGTGTTTAGCCCAATGTCCTCCTGTACTGGCTGTGGGGACGTGTTTGGCACGAATCGGGGGCTTGCCCTCCACGCCAACAAGTGTGAAAGGTACCAGAGTAAGCTGGCACAGAAGAGGGCAAGGCATGATGCCGGCCTGCCTTCTGATCCCAGCGATTCTGACAGTGATGACGAATTGGATGGTGCGCCCCCTCCCAAGTGGGCGTTGCACATCCTGCGAGAACTTCTTGATCTTAAAGCATTGTTGAAGGGTAAACCCTGTGTCCCAACCCTCGCTGCGCTTCCCCACACTGTGCCTGTTTGAATTCCGAGTCTGACTCATCTTTCTCGAAATGCCTCCCTGATCTGTGTGGTGGGGCAGGGGAAGGAGGGGCAAGGGACCTAGGAAAGCAAAGACCTCATCCAAATCTGCCAGATGCAGGTGGCGGCGGCAAACCGGAAGCCAAGGAGGCCCTACAGGAGGGGAAGAAGCAGGGTATGCAACTGACAAAACCGTTAGAGCCAGATGCTACTGTACCACTTGGTACAGAACTGTACTGTATGATATCATGTTTTACATGCACCACTCGCAGGGAGAGCGGCGCTCAAGACCCGTGGTACCACCACTTCTATGCAGATCTGGGGAATGCCCATAATGGTGGCGACAGGTCGGATGGGAGCTCCACACCGTAAGTGGGACATGGACATGCGTTTGTGCCACTTGGTACTGTGTGTACCATTATGGCACTCGCTGTGCGGCATGTATTCTTTGTCGCACACACTGCGGATGCATACCACTGTAGGACAATCACCAGGCAGTATGTGTACTAATACGTACAACAGTGGTACAGTGTGGTACCACACTTGGTATTTGTGCGCACTGCACGTGTACGGCTTTCTACCACTTTGGTATAGGCTTGTATCAGGATGGTATGATGTCACACGACTGTGATACTGTTGTCTGCCGTGTTTGGTATTGTGCACAGTTGCCAGTACAGCTGTGATTATTCCCTCATGGGGTTGTTGTGTGACTCACTACTGCTTGCTTGTGTGCAGAGAGGCTGCTGTAGACTCTGATGGGGATGATGCAGAAAGGGACGTCCCAGGTGCCACCAATGCCACAAGCAGAGGGGCGGCGACCGTGACAGCCGAGGCGCCGCCGGCCATCATGATGGAGGTAGAAAGCTTCGCCTCCACTCCACCAAAACGTCAAGTGGTGCTGCGCAACCTCCTTCCACGCAAGAAGTTCGTCACATGTAGGCAGCACAGCAGCCTGAGGGGACGGAACTCTCAAAGTACGTGTATGAGTTGGTACACGTGATACTGCCCCCGTACACTCTGTACCTGTTGGTATGGCAGTGTGGTACCTTTTCCCCCCTTTTGCACAGGCTGCTGGGGAGCATCAACGATCCACTGTCTTGGCGCCATTTGGGCATGCCAGCAACCCTCCTGGCGTCCTCAGCCCCTTCCCCCTCGACGTGGTTTGCACGTTTCAGGCCACCCACCACCACTAAGCCAACGAGGCGGGTGAGTATGGGATAAAGGAGGACCTGTTTCTACTGCAGGCCTACGACTACGTCATTGACAAGGACGTTCAGCACCCACTTGTCCCAGGCGCCTCATACATGTGGCTCACTGACGAGTTTTACCTCTTCACTGCAGCTGACATCTTGGGCCCTGCACTTATGGTCCCTAACATCACCCCCAGCCCGTCACGGGAAGCAGGCCTAGAGAGGAAATCGGACAAGCTGAACGCAGGCAGGGCATGGCCACACATGTGGTGGTTTTGCAGACTTTTGTCTTAATACAACATAGTACAACTTGTACAATTTGGGGAGCACATATACAAATTGGTACAGCTGCTCCAATTTGAGAATATACCACCAGACATTGTCTGTACCAATGACTGCAACCCAGTACCATTATACACTAAATACCACCAACAAATCATAATTTCCTCTCCCGGGGCCCGCTATGCTGTACAAAATGTTCAGGCAGTGTACCAATCAAGGTTTTTGTACCATTATGTATCCCACACATACTAGAAGCAGTCATGTGCCAATGTGTGAACATGTACCACAAACAGGGACATGTACTGCTTCCCTTCTAAATGAACTACCCGTACTGCAGACTACCAAAGGAATGGTCTGCACCACCACATTCACCCATGTACTAAAACTACATTCAGTACCATTCTGGGCAAACTACATCAGTGGGACGGAATTTCTTATTTTTAAGATTTTAGAGGGTTATGGTTTTAAGCAGGCCTAAAAACAAGATTTTCGCCCTTGAAAACAAGGGCGGGCGCCTTGAAAACAAGAT
>JARLJJ010000054.1 GCA_031291275.1 Formivibrio sp. | reverse complement strand
GCCCAGGCGCTGGGCGCCCAGGGTGGCGTGGTGCGTACCGATGGCCTGGAGGGCTTGAATGACCTGGGGCCGTTCGACGTGATTCTCGACCCGGTCGGTGGCGACTACGCGGCGCTGAACATGAAACTTTCTGCACGTGACGGACGGTGGGTGCTGATCGGGCTGATGGGCGGTCGCGAGGCGAAACTGGACCTGGCCCAGGTGCTGGCCAAGCGCGTGCAACTGATCGGCTCGACCCTGCGCAGCCGCGACGAGCAGTTCAAGGCCGATTTGCTCAGCGATCTGGGTCAGCATGTGTGGCCCCTGTTTGCCGAAGGTCGCCTGAAACCGCAGGTGGCCCGCACCTTCGCGATCGCCGATGCCGAAGCGGCGTTTGCCGAATTGGCGACCAATAATGTGTCGGGCAAGGTGGTGTTGATCGTGGATTCTTCTTTGATCTGATCGGTACGCCAGAACGCAAAAAGCCAGCGCAAGGCTGGCTTTTTGTACCTGTTTTCTCGACTAGAGGTCGAAGTCAAAATCGGCCAGCTGTCGCTGCAGGCGGCGTTCTTCCAGAAGATTGTCAATGGTGCGACGTTTGTTCAGATTGGTTTTTGCCACTTCAACCGGTGTTTCGGTATCGTCATTTTCAGCAGGGGCAAACTCGTCTTCTACATCCAGATCTTCTTTACCGGTGCTCATATAGTCAACTCCAGGCTTGGAATGCCATTGGCGCACCTTATAACGGTAAATGCGGGCCCCGTAAAAATGTTTTTTTCAATCGACTGATTAGTTTTTTCAATGCTCGCTCAATCGTCGGAGGTCTTGTGCTTGTATTCGCACAGGTCTTCGATCCGGCAACTGCCGCAGCGAGGCTTGCGCGCCTGGCACACATAGCGGCCATGAAGGATCAGCCAGTGGTGGGAATCGAGCAGGTATTCCTTGGGCACGAACTTCATCAGGCCTTTTTCCACCTCGATCACATTCTTGCCCGGGGCGATGCCAGTGCGGTTGCTGACCCGGAAAATATG
>JARLJJ010000414.1 GCA_031291275.1 Formivibrio sp. | reverse complement strand
CCGCGCGCCAGGGAGGTCATGAAATCCGGATCACCGGTAAATGCCTGGATGCGCTTGGCGGGCGAAGCGACAATAGGCGGCGCCAGCGAGGTAAATGAATTGCGCAGTTGGTCGTTCATGCCGGGTCCTTTACGAGGTAGATCTTCATTCATGGCAGCCACCACCTTTTCTGAAGGAAAAGCCATAAAGGGCGATTATCGAACCATTGGCCGATAATCGCAATTGACCAATGCGCCAGATACTAATACCTTTTCACCGGCCACCATGTGGCTTCTTGGAGAGACTGGTCAGGTACCCACCAAAGAAGTCCCAGGCACGGCCTTGCCCCTTCAGCGAGGCCGTTTTTTTCTCCCGCCTTTACCCCTCCCAGCCCATCACCCGGAAAACTTCCACGGCAATGACAGTTCAAGATAATGCACACCGACAAGAAGATTTAAATGCAGTAACACATTGCCCCTGACAAGTGTTCACTGCGGAACTCTCTCCCTGTAGAGTTATCCACAAGTATTGCTATACTGAAAACATCGATCAGGCATCTGGGCCATGGCCACAGGATCCAATGACCGAGGGTTCGCGCATCCACTTGCGCGTTGCCCAGTACTTGATGGTCGGCGCTTCGTCGTTCATGCCATCAAGTCGAACAACCAGACTGTTGCTACGACAGCTATGCGTTTCAGTGCCGTAGCCGCTTGCGGCTGAAGATAGTCAGGCAGCAAGTCGTTTATCACTGCAACTCTCTCAACATCATTAGGTAAGCATGTGACGAAAGATGAACTGCGCGCGGAACTTGAGCGCCAGGAACAACGTTACAAGGAAGTTTACGGTGGGGAAATCACCACCTATGCCGCCCAACCGGAACCTGAGCGCAAACCTTGGCGCAAGCGCGCAAGCCTGCTCGACCAAGCGTTCAAGCAAGAACTGCAGAAGATTGAAAAGGACCTCAACAGCGAGGAACCCTGACCCCAGCCACGGGTCTACATCAGTCAGCAGGGTGGTCGACACCGGTAAACCGCGGCAAAAAGCGCCTTATTGCGCCATCGAACGCGCTCGTCGGAAGAAATTTAATACAGCCGTTTGAATGAATGGCCGCGAGGTTTTTCGACGAATTTTTTCCGCTACAGCTCGAAAAAACGGTGCTTTGGCTGTCAATACCACGTCGATGGCGGCGCACCTGCGCCCTCATGAAAACTGTTGAAAAATGTAACCGATCAGCAGCTAGTGCATAGATTGGCGGGGTTTTCTGGCATAATCGCGCCCCCTTATGACCGGGTCAGAAAACCTTCATGATTGATTTATTCCACGGAGTCGACGCCTGGGTATTGGTGAGCCTGTTCTTTGCTCTCGCCTTTGTCCTCGCCTTCGAGTTCATCAATGGCTTTCATGACACCGCCAACGCAGTCGCCACAGTCATTTACACCAAAGCCATGCCGCCTCACCTGGCCGTGTTCTCTTCCGGTGTCTTCAACTTCCTGGGCGTGTTGTTTGGCGGTGTCGGCGTGGCCTATGCCATCGTTTACCTATTGCCGGTCGAGCTGTTGATCAACGTCAACACCGGTCATGGCCTGGCCATGGTGTTCTCGCTGCTGGCCGCGGCCATTGCCTGGAACCTGGGCACCTGGTACTTCGGTATTCCGTCCTCCAGCTCCCATACCCTGATTGGCTCGATCCTGGGCGTTGG
>JARLJJ010000413.1 GCA_031291275.1 Formivibrio sp. | reverse complement strand
GATGAGCGCCGCGGGCACGACAAACCAGCAGAAGCCTGAGTGCCACTGCACTGGCAGTGGCAGCCTGAGCTTGAACTGGGCGCTGCCATCTACGGATACTCAGGCTTGCACTGGCATGTGCCCTGCGCTTGATCCACACAAACAGTTACGAAAACACGCCACCCACCCACCCAAAATTGAACACACGAACGTGAACTTTTTTTGAACACAAACGCAACACACTGGCAGCTGTGCGAAATGAGGGATACACAGGCACATAAAGTAGGCACACAAAGGCACAAAAGGCGTGCACACACACTGGCGCGCACATTCTTGCACGCCGGCGCATCGTGCACACTGTGATGATCATGATATGCCAGTGGCAAACTCAAACAAATAGAGACCATCGTGAATAATATTCATGCGTACGCAGCCTACTATCGCCTTCAACAACAACTTCAAGTTGAACTTGAACAGGCGTGTTGTCTCATGGCCGCCACAGACAGCGCCAACCTGGGCGTGGCGAGGAAGGCGTGAATTGCAGTAGGATGTCCCGCGGCGAAACTTTCAATGACTATTGGGCTTGAACAGTGCCAGTCACGGTGGCACCGACTACTTCAAGGAGACCATGCCAGTGCAAGGCCTTTCCAGTGGGTGCGTGCATCTTATTATGGGTACCATGACATTACCTCGTTCCGCATTCACTGGCATTGGCCGCCCTGCCAGTTGCCCGGGCATGCACTGGCGCTGGCATGCACTGGCACTGGCATGATCAAAGTTGAGTAGCTGCAGTGCAAGTGCCTCAGGCTCACACCCGTACACGCGCCCGCCATATTCCTTTCACGTTCTAGTCTCACAGTTACAGTCACAGTCTTCAACGGTCACACTCAGGCATGAGTACGACAGGTGTTTGCGTAATCTAGTACATCTGTGTCACCGTTGCCAGTGTGCTCCTTCTTATGCGTATCGCTTTGTGTTTTTTCTATCATCCTGTGGAACTTTGCGTGGTGAATGCTGCTGTACTACGTTGTGTGTGTGCGTGTTCTCTAGGAGTTTTAGTCTTGTGCACTGGCACTCTGGCTGTCACGGTCATGCGGCTACAGCCGCATCGTTCTGCCTCATACATGAGAAGCAAACCAGTGTGGCCCCAGCCACACATCTCAAGGTGGACACACACTGCTCCGTGCAGGCTTGTGTACTGTACTTAGTCTGGTTCATGGCGCACGCGTGGACACAATCGCGATGATCGCGATCCCCATTTTCAGCGCAGCGCGAACGGTGAGGGTCTAGAGAGCGCAGAGCGACAGCAGCTTGCGTGAGACTGCTAAGCAGGGAAAATTAATTGCACAGGGAATAGGGAAGGTCAGGTGGGGCGGAGGCGGAATGGAATGCTTCGCGGTGTGGGCGTCTCCCTGCTTCGATGGCGGGGTGCTGGTGGTTCGCGAAGGGCGTGGGATGTCGAGAATAGAGTGTAGTGTTCTGCAGTGGTTCGCGCAATACGGCCACCGGATAACAAGGCGGGTCAAGGAGCACATTCAAGCACAATGTCATGGGGAAGGTCTGCTGAGGACCACGCGGAACCCCACGCCTGTGAACAGATCCCTAGCCCGTACGACATTTAAATGCACTCTAATTGAACGCATGAGGGGCGAGCAGCGTCGGTGCCTCGCCGCGGCGGTCCGAAAGCCGTGCCCCAGAGGTCTACTCGCAATCAAGAATTCCCGAAACCTAGGAGACGGTTTCGTGAAACCGCCTTTAGCCATATTCCTAATACTTGCACCCCGACGCGTCCGTCTTTTGAAGCGTACTCTGGAGAGCGTGCGTGGCATCTGTGTGTGTATCTACGGAGTGTACTAGTTACAGGACAGGGCCTGGCGGCGTGGTCAGGGCCCGGTGGCGGGGCGTGTGTGTGTAGATGTGCTGATGTCGCGTGTGCGCCGCCAG
>JARLJJ010000412.1 GCA_031291275.1 Formivibrio sp. | reverse complement strand
CGATTTTGAGCTGAGCGTTCCCAGACAAATGGACTGGAATTCCACCACTATAATCCTGCACGAAGAGATCGGGCGACGTTAGAATAACTTGTCCACTGATCGTTGCCCGAATGGGAGATACCAGAGATTTCAGATGCGCGTCGCTGATGGGAATTGCTGGTGACGGAACCTGCTCTTTATAAAGCACCCGCGCGGCGGGCGCCGCGGGAGCGACCTCATTTTTCAAGCTGGAAACGGACGATGTGGCCGATGCTTGTGCCGGTATCATGGCATGCATCGAATCAGCATCGCGCTCTGTTGCCGATTGGATGACAATATTGCGCCATACTCCGCCAGCATGCGACGATAGAAGCCCGGCGCGTCCGTGAGTAAGGCAGGGCGGATCTTTCAACTCGACGGTGTAGGTACCATCAGTTGGGAGCAGCCGTACAGATGCAAAAAACCTACAGCCGACGGCCAATAACTTCATGTGATACCAGATATGTGTCTGAAGTCCGGAAGGCAAGGGAAACGATTTAATGACTATGGGCTTCTGACCCACGCGTCCCAGAAGCAGCGAGCCGCCTTCGTTCTTCACTGTATGCAGCAGCGCAAAGTAACCGTAATATGCGTAAACGCCCTGTTCTTCGTCACTGGAGCGCAGAACAAATCCCGCGTCGGAAGCATAGCCGGTAATGCTACTGATCATTATGTCGCCCTCGATGGAGTAGTTCTTCCAGTTGGGCGAGCCAGTGATAAGCTTCGCGCCGCGTTCGTTGGATTCGTTGCGTATCGCGGCATCAGCCACTTCCCATGTTCCACCGTAGGAGTGCCATTCGTCGGTTTTGCCGGTCGCAAATGAATCGCGATAAGGAAGTCCGCGCCCTGACCGTGCGCTTACAAAATAAGCAGCGCCGCTGAAGAGCAACAGCGCGAGCGAAGTAATCAGCGTCCACTGAGCAACTCGCGACGTTCTGGAAAGTTTTCCGGTCATTCGTTGACCTTTTGGCACAAACATTTGTCGGGTGGAATCGAACCCTACATGGGGTGAAGTTGACTCATCTGTTGATGAAGGTTCTCGCGTGTCACGAGCAACGGTTGAAAGCATCGCGTGGAGCACATTGGCTGGCCGTGGAGCTTCTGGAGAATCTGGCGTGCAGCTTCGGCGCCCATCTGCCCGGTGTCTTCTATTACAACTGAGTCGATTCTGGGTGTGTCGAAGAGTAAACGCTCATCGTCGTCGCGATCGAATGCGATGATTTTCAGCTTGGAGGTATTGATGTTGCGCTCTCGCATAGCCTCAAGCAAACCATGGGTCGTCGCCGATGAAAGTGTAATGATTGCGTCAACATCCCGGCGCTGATCCAGAAACTCATTGGCGGCCTGACGCTCATGGTCTTCGTCGAAGGTTCCTGCACGCTCTTCGATAATGTGGATATTGGGCGATTCTTTCCGCAGTACGGATGCCAAGGTGCGTGTACGATCGACGATGCCAATTACGTCAGGATTGATGCCTAAGATGGCAATATTTCCTCGGCCATGAAGGATCAGCGCAAGCCGCTGCGCCGCCAGGCGGCCTCCTGTTTCTTCGTCGTTAAGCAGGTAACAAAGATTGCCAGAACTGGATAAGAGAAGGGGGGAGCCAATGACCACTACGGGAGTTCCTTGCCTAAGAATATGCCGTACCGGGGCAAGCAATGCGCTCGCGTTGTCTGGCGCAAGAATCAGGCCATTATAATGGCGGTTCATTACCTGCTCAATCAGCGCAATCTGGCCTTCGACATCGTCTTCGCGCGTAGGGGCGTTCCAATAAATATGCACGTTGGTGTCTTGTGTAACCGCTTGTATCCCGAGATGTTCCGCTTCCCAAATAGGCGTGGCGGTCGTTCTCGGTATCACGGCGATCGCGATGCGGCGATCGTGACAAGCGATCGCACAAGGTAAAGCGATATACACGAACAGCCAAGCTAGTTTGCGAAGCCAATGATGCTTGACAAGCTTCTTCCCAGACGTAGCTAACTCCTCAGGCATAAGTCTACGGCGCACATATTACGCTGATAAGATAAACAAGGCAACTCTCACCTATAGGGAGCCTCTGAAAATCTGGCGAGTTATAAGAATGCGCGGCCTTTGTCCCGCTTTATACGCTCAATATCCATTAATTTGACGCCATCCGGCATACTCTTTTTACTCGTCTAAGGCTCCATGCACCTCCGGTAGACGCACTACGTTGCCTGTGGGGTCAGCCGTATATTGACCTTCACCAATTTCTGGCAATACTTGTTAACCAGGGCAAACCCATCTTAGTGTGCATATGCAGCAGGGTTGAAGCTCCGCTTGATTGACCGACGCATCGATCGCGGGGAAATCTTACTGACTCCACCTTACCCGCCAAAGCTGTGAATCAGGGAGATGTTCAGGGAGTCATAGGCCATATGGCCTACTTGAAAACGAACCATAAGGCTCATGCACATCCTCAACAGTGGCTATTAAAGTCCGGACATCATGAAAATAACGGTCGACGGCTTATCAAATTCAGGGGTGGTATGCGCCTGCTGGAGATCTATCTGTGCGACGAGACCATCCTTTGCACATCACGAGCCTTGACAAGGCGGCGAATGAAGTACAGACAATTTGCAATGAAGTACAGTATGTCGAACTAAGCTATTGCGCGAGATACTGTATTGCGCCTACTGGTTTTGCTCATACCGATGTGAAACCTGATGGTGTATGGGCAGACAAATCCTCGGCATGGCGGAATGATCATTGTTCCAAACGGCCTACCTGTGGCCGAAGTGATCATCACCGTCCACTCTAGCTCAATTTACTAGGAGGTAGAAGAAATGGCAGTAAGTTGGAAGATATCTGGAGTCATCACAGCTTGTAGCAGCTTGGCGATTCTTGCGGCGGTACTGATTATGCAACCACTTTCCGCGCAAGTTGTCGGCACCGGTTCCATCCAAGGTACGGTGCTTGATCAGCAGGGGCGCGTCATACCCGATGTACAGGTGACGGCAACCGATCCGGCAACGGGGCGCACCGTTGCGCAGGCAACCAACTCTGCCGGCGTCTATGTTCTGAAGGCATTACCGCCCGCGACCTACACTGTGGCCTTCACGGCAAAGGGTTTTGCTCCGATTCAGCAAAAGAGCGTTGTGGTCAATGCTCTTACGACGGTTGGCCTTAATACGACCATGAAAGTCGGTTCGCAAGTGGAGCAGGTTGTGGTCAGTTCAGCTCCTCCCGACCTGGAAACTGAAAACGGGACGTTGAACACCACAGTTCCTAATGAAACGTACACATCCTTACCAGTAACAATGAACGGATCTCCAAAAAGTCCTCTCGGCTTCTTATCTCTAGTTCCCGGATCTGCTTCCGGCGATTACGGCGTCCAGAAGATTAACGGTGGTCCTGGCAATACGTCATACCTTTATCAGAACGGTATGCCCGTCACTACGTCCGAGATGCAGGGTGATGCCCGAAACGTCAACGGCTCGACAACGACTGAGGTAGTCGATCAGTTCCAGGTCGTCACCGACGGTATACCCGCTTACTACTCCGGTCAAGGCGTTACTAACTTGGTGCTCAAGGCGGGCACCAACAGCTTCCATGGCGATGTTTATGAAAACAACAGAAACACGGTTTTCGACGCCGCCGGCTTCTTCTCTACAAAAACTCCTGTCGAGCATCAGAACGAATACGGTTTCTCTGCCGGCGGTCCATTTATCAAGAACAGGCTCTTCTTTTTTATGAACCTGGACCGCTTCCGCTACATTACCGAAAATCAACCACAGGCATATACATTGCCGACAATGGCAGAACGCTCAGGCGACTTCAGTCAATTGCTGACATTGTCCACGCCGATTGTCGTCTATGATCCGAAGATGTCGATCACGGACATTCATGGAAACGTGATCGGCCGGTGCGCCTTCGGGCAAACCATTAGTGGCACGATTTGCAGCGGCACGCCAACCAACATCATTCCAAGCAGCCGGTTTTCCTCGGTAGCCAAAGCCGCCCAGTCCTATCTTCCGACATTGGCGACGTCGGCCTCGCTGGACCAAAACTATTACAACGCTCTCCAGGCCGGACAAAAATCGAGCATGTACTTTGGCAAGCTTGATTACACCATTTCGGATCGGCATCGGCTCTACACCATGTTCCAGACCGGCAAAATACAGCCGCTTTCCTATTACAATGGCGGCGCGCAATTACCTTTGCCTTACACCAGCGGCCGTAAGAATTATCAGACCATCACCATCGCACAACTAGGAGAAACCTGGACCATTGCACCGACCCTGATCAACGTTTTTGGAGCTCAGTACAACCAATTCAAAACACCGTTTGTGAATGCGACATCCGGTGGAAACTGGGCCTCGAAGCTTGGCATCACAGGATTGCCTATAGGCAACTCGAGCGACGTATTTCCTGAATTTGACTTTGGCGGCTTGCATAGTCCGACGGGCTGGGCAAGCAACAACTACAGCTATTCGTTCATGAACAACGCGCCCAATTTCGTCTATCAGGACAATCTGCAATGGATGAAGGGCAAACACAGCATTACAGTCGGCGGCCAGTTCATTGCGCAGCAGGAAAACACGGCAGAGCCCAATGCTTTTCATGGATTTGGATTCAGCAATCTCGCGACGGCCGGATTTGACAACAGTGGTTCGCTGATTAGTACATCTGGCCATTCCTACGCCAGTTTCCTGCTCGGTTTGGTCAATAGCTCGAGCGCAGTCGACACATCGGTTCAGGAAACCGGAGCCCGTTACAAAAACACGGCGTTTTATATTCAGGACGACTACAAGGTAACCCATCGCCTGAACCTGAATATCGGGTTGCGTTATATCATTCCGAAACCATTTAGAGAGGCGCACAACCGAAATTCCTGGTTTAACCCGAATCTCTATAACTCGCTTGTCGGCAGTACCGGAGCGCTGCAATTTGCCGGCTACTCTGCCACCAATAACTGCTACTGCGACACGCAGGTCCAGACGCACTACAAAACCTTCGATCCTCGTGTCGGTTTTGCGTATTCCATCAATTCCAAGACCGTAGTTCGCGGGTCATACACGATCATTCACTACAACGGCGGTATGCTGGGGGGCAATGCATATTCGCAAGGCATCAGCCTTCTGGGCTTCTCCGCGAGTCCCTCTTTCAGCAGTCCGGATGGCGGCGCAACGCCGGCATTTAGCTTGGACAGCGGATTCCCGAGCTATACGCATCCCCCGTTCTTCAATTCCACGCTGAATACGGGCTACACGACCAACAACAATATCGGGATGAACGGTGGCAGTGTCTCCTACAACCGTCCAGACTCCTCCGGCCGCTCGCCTTATACCGAAAACTGGAACCTGACGATCAGCCGGGAAATAACACCTTCCATGACGCTGCAGGTCAGTTATGCCGCCAGTGGAAGCCATCACATCGGCGTAAATGGCGGCGTAGGCATATTCAGCAACCAGATTATGCCTAAATATCTAGCTTTGGGGAGTTTGTTGACGAAGTATGTCAATAATGGGGGGAATGGAGATCTATCGGCAATCACCGCGGCTCAGGCAATGTTTTCTGAAATCAAGATGCCGTACTCGACCTTTACGGGTTCTCTTTCCCGAGCGATCCGGCCGTTTCCGCAATATGCCGAAATCGGTGATGGATTTGCGCAGTTCGGTTCGGCAAGCTACAACTCGCTGCAGGTAGAGATGCAGCGCAGAATGACAAACGGGCTGTATTTCCTGTTCTCGTACACATGGTCGAAATCCATCAACGACACCGGCGGAATTAT
>JARLJJ010000411.1 GCA_031291275.1 Formivibrio sp. | reverse complement strand
CCGGATGTTCCAGGCTTTGGATGAAAACCCGGCACTTGAAATCCAAATTTTCAAGGACGCATCAAGTGCGTATGAGTGGCTCGGCCACAAACAACCGGCATAAACTCGCCGCAAACGGTCGGAAGCGGGCAGAGGGGGGGGCATCGCCCAGCCTGGATTCTAATGGTGAAAATTTGGAATGGTAGCGCGCACGGGAATCGAAAACGTCTTCACAAAATTCTTGAATTGTGGAAAAACGCCATTTTAATGAATAGAATCAATGTGTTTAGTGGTGTTTGGAAATGTTCCGGTTTGTCATCTCCCGGTGCATTCTGACATCATTCGTGTAGGCAAACGTAGGCAAATTTCCTTCCCGTCTTTCTTCCCGTCTGAGTGCCGCAATCCATCATCCTACCCGCTCCCGGCCCGTGACTGGATTTTTCCCAATAGAAAATCGGCTTGCCAAGAATTGGACGGTGACGGATGATGGGCGGGAAACCAGAAACCAAAAACCATTATGAAGACCTACATTATAAGGTTGAAAGATAAAACTCAGATGCGCATTTTCGCCAAATCATACCGCAAAGATGGTGACCGATATGTTTTTGACGGAACGGAGAGCGGAGAAATTGAATTTGTGCTGGCGGAATCGGTGGTCGGCATTAGCGTTGAGCCGCCGAGAGGGGGCGGGATAACGCCTATCAGTTTCGGCTGACGCTATGTTTCTTGAGCGCGGCGACAATTTTTTTTGATTGCTTCCCCCTTGGAATAAGCAGAACAAAATCAATATCGCGCACGTCAAGAGTGTTTATGCCGATGATTGGCAGGGTGAAAGTTACTGGCTTTGGCTTCATGTTGTTTGACTAGAGTCAAAAGCGCGCGCTGCTTAATCTTTACAGCGTTTCGGCTTCCGTCCGCGCTCTGGTCGGTCCAGATGAATGCCGTCACCCGATTCCAACCGTGGTGCCGGGCTTTCCTGTGTCGCCTTCCACAGGACGAAAGATAATAGGCTGGTCTGAAACGTAACGCCCGATGCACAATAAGGCGCCTTCTTTGTAGAGCTTGAACGGCTTCCGAATCACCTTTTCAACCTCCTCTGGCGTTGTGTGATTTTCCTTGGCAATAGTCGCAAGAGGCATTCTCGTCATGAGTGTAACGAGGTGCTTTTCGAGCCATTGGTTAATGTCAGCGGTTGTCGGCTTGGGTTCATTCATACGCTCAAGATAAAACGCCTTTGCCCTACGGTTGGCAATCCCGAATTTCCGGCCATGTCCGCCAGCCTGCCCGCTCCCGGCTTCGCCTAGGCCAGCGTATGCACGGGGCGACGGCAATAAAAAGCCCGCCAGCTTTCGCGGGCGGGTTGCGGCGGTCAATTCTGGCGGTCAGAGTTCAGTTGCTACCTGTTCAAGCCCTTGACATCCTCCCCGGCCTGAAATGATGAAAGGGGCTGGGCGTCGATTCACTGGAATTCTTGGGACCAGTGAATCAAAAGATGCCTTCAAGGTCCGCGTCGATAGGAATCGACTCACCCGGTTGGCGGCCGCGTTCGGCTTGCATGATCGAGACGACTTTGCGCAAGTCGATTTTGGCGGTCTTGGCTTGCTCTCGAATCGACTTCAATAACTCGGAAACCTCGCCTTCCAGAGGCTTCACAAAATCGGCGACGTGGCCGTTAAGCGCTGTCCTGAAGCACAGGTCATGGGCGAATGAATCCCACCCACCTTGGGCCTGTGGCGATGTATTGCCACCCCGAGTCTGAACGAAATACCCAATCGCGGTTTGCGCGATTTGCCTTTGGCCAGCGGCGTCAATCAAAAGCAAATTGGCGACGCGGATTTGTCGTCGAAGATG
>JARLJJ010000410.1 GCA_031291275.1 Formivibrio sp. | reverse complement strand
ATGCTTGCGGGAAGGAGTGCGCTTTGGGTACGGCTCTGGCCTTCGATGAATCGCTTCATGACAACCAACCATGCCTGGAGGATGCCCATATTTTACCGGAAAGGCCGTTTTTACACAGTCTGGGCCATCAAGAGTCATTCGCCGATGCTTCAGAGCCGCCATTTAAATGACTGCTTCATCACCTTAGCGGCTATCGAAAAGTATCAGTCGAGGTTATCTTCTGCTAACGGGTTAAGATATCCTTAACCGGTCAAGTCGCAAACGCTGCCGTTCATCGAAGAGTCGCCGAGCAGCAATATTCACGGCCACGATAGTGCCGAAACCGGTGCCGCCCGCGATCAGGAATATTATCAATATTTGGTAGTTGACAGCATCCGTCGGCAACGAGCCTGCAAGTATCTGGCCAGTCATCATCCCCGGCAAACTGATGATGCCTGCGGCGGCCATTGAGTTGATAATCGGAATTAACCCGATCCTAATGGATTCCCTGAGGCTGTCTGAAATGGCGGAATCCAGCTTTCAGCCAGAGCCAATCGGGTTTCGATCATCAGGCGTTTCTGCACTGCATCCTGAGTCAGCCGGTCCAACCCAAGCGATATACCGTTCATGGTGTTTCCCAACACCATGCCAAGCAGAGGAATGGCGTATTGCGGTGCATACCAGGGCACGGTGCCAATGACGAGCGCAATCACATCTGCATCTACCACAAGATTTTCTGTAATCCACAACCGGTATCACCCATGATCATAGCCCTTGCGAAACATGTACGATCCCGAGAATGACCGGTTAAAATGAACATTGACCGGAACAGCAGATTTTTGCGTGTACCCCTTTGTGTACCCCTACGGTCTATTGAATAACTTAAACCCTTATAAACACTTGGCTTCATGCCATCACTCGATATTCAAGTACAATCGAATAAGCATCAGGCAACTGCGCCTGATATAGGCAACCGCAGAGGATCTCTATGACCAAAGAACTTCGTCAACCCACCGGTACCCTGTTGCTGCGCACACTGGCCATGCCGGCCGACACCAACCCAAGTGGCGATATTTTCGGCGGCTGGCTGCTCTCACAAATGGATCTCGGTGGCGCCATTTTGGCCAAGGAATTGGCCCGTGGGCGCGTTGTAACCGTTGCAGCCGATGCCACGTCATTTCTCAAGCCGGTTAAAGTGGGCGATGTCGTGTGTTGTTACGGCCACTGCGTGCATGTCGGGCGCACCTCGCTCAAGGTCAAGCTGGAGGTATGGATCAAAAAAGTGGCGCGCGAACCGATCGGCGAGCGCGAGTGCGTGACGGAAGCCGTGTTCACCTATGTTGCCGTGGACCCGGAAAACCACGCACGCGCACTGCCACCGATAGTGATTGAACCCAGCGAAACTGGCGGCGAGAATGCGTGCCAGCCCGGCTTCAGTTCAGATCATTCACCGGAATAAGCCGCGCCATGCCTCGCCGCTCCGAATATGTCGACTGGCTGTTTGAACAACTGGCACCGCTGGGAACACTGCGGGCACGTGCCATGTTCGGAGCATTTGGTCTTTACTGCGATGACTTGTTTTTTGCCATCGTCGATGACGATGTGCTGTACATCAAAGTGGACGATGTTTGCCGCTCCGAATTCGAGGCCGAGGGCTTGCGGCCTTTTACCTACCCGATGAAGGACGGCACAACCTCGACACTTTCTTACTATCCACTGCCAGATTTCTCGCTGGAAAACCAACACGAACTGGTGTTTTGGGCCAAGAAAGGGCTGGCAGCGGCCTTGCGAGCGAAAAATTCAGGCAAAAAACGCTAGAATCAGGGATAACCCGCAGCAGTCCGCTTCACGCCGCACGGATTCTGTTGGACAATCAGCCTTTGCACCGCACGCAATGCGAGCGGGTATTAGGAAGTCCCTGCGGGGCAACGTTATCGCTTTCAAGGCAAACTGGAACATGCGTCAAGCCACCGTCACCCGTAACACCCTGGAAACCCGGATCACGGTCAGCGTGAATCTCGATGGTTCCGGCCAATCCAAATTCAATACTGGCGTACCTTTTCTGGAGCACATGCTCGACCAGATCGCTCGCCATGGCTTATTCGATCTGGACATCGTCGCCGAAGGCGACCTGCATATCGATGCCCACCATACCGTGGAAGACATCGGCATCACGCTCGGCCAGGCTTTCGCCAAGGCCGTGGGTGACAAGAAAGGCATTCGCCGCTACGGCCACAGCTATGTGCCGCTGGATGAGGCCTTGTCACGCGTGGTGATCGATCTGTCCGGTCGTCCGGGTTTGGTTTGCGATGTCAAATACACCCGCGCCATGATCGGCCACTTCGACACTCAGCTTTTCGGCGAATTCTTCCACGGCTTCGTCAATCACGCTGCCGTGACATTGCATATCGACAACCTGCGCGGCGACAACGTGCACCATCAGGCCGAGACCATTTTCAAGGCATTTGGCCGTGCATTGCGCATGGCTGTTGAAATGGATGAACGGATGGCCGGCGTTACGCCGTCCACCAAAGGCACACTGGTAGGCTGAAATGAAAATTGCTGTCGTTGACTATGGCATGGGCAATTTGCGCTCGGTCACCAAAGCGCTGGAGCATGTTGCCGGCAGTGATGCCGAAATTATCCTGACCGACGATCCGGCGGTTGTGGCTGCCGCTGACAAAGTGGTATTCCCCGGCCAGGGTGCGATGCCCGATTGCATGCGCGAACTTGAACAACGCGGCTTGAAACAGGCGGTACTGGATGCTGCCAAGACCAAGCCGTTCCTGGGCATCTGCGTCGGGGCCCAACTGCTGTTCGAATTCAGCGAAGAAGGCAATACGCCGGGGCTAGGGGTATTCAAGGGTCAAGTGGTGCGCTTTCCTGCCGACAAAATGCACGATGAGCATGGTCAGAAGCTGAAAGTACCGCATATGGGCTGGAACGAGATGTTCATTGTGCGTGACCATCCGCTCTGGTCCGGCATCGCCCAAGCCGAGCGTTTTTACTTTGTTCACAGCTATCATTTCGTTCCGGAAGAAGACATCGCGGTCCTGGAAAGTGCCTATCCTTACCGCTTTGCGGCGGCTGTTGCACGTGCCAATATATTTGCCATTCAGTGCCACCCGGAGAAAAGTCATGATGTCGGACTCAAACTCCTGAAAAATTTTGTTCACTGGAATGGTTGTTTTTGATTTATAACGGTTTTACCTTCCCTTTAATCACTATTGCTAGACTACCTGAACCATCATGCTAATCATCCCAGCTATTGATTTGAAGGACGGCCACTGTGTGCGTTTGCGCCAGGGACTGATGGAAGACGCTACCGTTTTCTCCGAAGAACCCTCCGTCATGGCCAAACATTGGCTGGATAAAGGCGCACGCCGCCTGCATCTGGTCGACCTGAACGGGGCCTTTGCCGGCAAGCCGAAGAATCTGAACGCGATCAAAGGCATTCTGGCCGAGATCAACGGCGAGATTCCGGTGCAACTGGGCGGCGGTATCCGCAGCCTGGAAACCATTGAGCAGTATCTGGATGCCGGCATCGACTACGTGATCATCGGCACCGCTGCGGTGAAGCAGCCCGGCTTCCTGCACGAAGCCTGCGACGCGTTTCCTGGCCATATCATCGTCGGGCTCGACGCCAAGGATGGCAAGGTAGCCACCGATGGCTGGTCCAAGGTGACCGACCATGATGTGGTCGATCTGGCCAAGCGCTTCCAGAGTTATGGCGTGGAAAGCGTGATCTACACCGATATCGGTCGCGATGGCATGCTATCCGGCGTAAACATTGAAGCCACCGTCCGCCTGGCCCAGGCCTTGACCATTCCAGTGATCGCCTCGGGCGGATTGACCAATCTGAACGATGTGAAAGCGTTGTGTGAAGTCGAAGCCGAAGGCATCGAGGGCGTCATCACGGGTCGAGCCATTTACGAAGGCACTATCGACTTTCAGGCCGCACAGGAACTGGCGGACGAAATCGGTGCTTAACCACTGTTGAACCACCGTCCCGAGAATTCATCCTCGGGACAGAAGCACGGAACCAGGAAAAATCGGGCAGTGCGCCCATAAGCCGCCCTCCCGGTTTTGGCTTTCCTGCTGCGGTGGTAAATGCTTTTTCAGGAATTCCCATGGCGTTAGCCAAACGTATTATCCCCTGTCTCGATGTCACCGCTGGTCGCGTGGTCAAGGGTGTCAATTTTCTTGAGTTGCGCGATGCCGGCGATCCGGTCGAGATTGCCAAGCGTTACGACGACCAGGGTGCTGACGAAGTCACCTTTCTCGATATCACCGCCTCCAGCGACGACCGCGATGTGCTCCTGCACGTGATCGAAGCCGTGGCCTCGCAAGTGTTCATTCCGCTGACTGTCGGCGGCGGGGTGCGCAAGGTCGACGATGTACGCCGGCTACTGAATGCCGGTGCCGACAAGGTCAGCATCAACACCACTGCCGTCACCAACCCGGAAGTGGTGCGCGATGCCTCGGCCCGTTTTGGCGCACAAGCCATTGTGGTCGCCATTGATGCCAAGCAAGTCAGCCTGCCGGGCGAGCCATTGCGCTGGGAAGTGTTTACTCATGGCGGACGCAAGCACACCGGGCTCGATGCGGTGGAATGGGCGCAAAAGATGCAGGCTTACGGCGCCGGTGAAATCCTGCTCACCAGCATGGATCGTGACGGCACAAAGATCGGCTTCAACCTGCCGCTGACGCGTGCAGTATCGGATGCCGTGGATATCCCGGTGATTGCTTCCGGTGGCGTCGGCAATCTGCAACATCTGGTCGATGGCGTTCTACAGGGCCATGCCGACGCGGTGTTGGCGGCCAGTATTTTCCATTTCGGCGAATACACGGTGCGTCAGGCCAAGGAAGCCATGCGCTTGGCAGGAATCGAAGTTCGCCTGTAACCATCCGCAAATGACACTTTGCGCTTTACGCAGTTGCTTGCAATACTGATTGCATCTGGATTACCCGGCGCATCCCTTATGAAAAAACTGCTTTCAGCGGTATTTTTGGGGTTTTGGTTTTCCACAGCGCAGGCTGCCGTTGTCGTGCCGGTTCCCGTGACCATCTCGGACGATTCAAGAATCAACGCCTTCCTCACCAACAATAGTCTGCGGACACTCAACCACTATGATCCCAAGTTGCTGGATTCGGGCGGTCTGGTTGAGCAAGTACTCTTTCGGCGTGCCGTCTTGCTTGGTGGATTAGATGCAAAATTCAGCGCATTCATCGTTCCCAATTCCGCCAGAGCACGTGAATCCATCCGTGATGGCTCGGCAGTAGGGGGCGGATTTGCTGCATGGAACTCCTTCTATCAGGAAAACACTACCGACTTTTATGAATCTGATGCCGTCATTCCCGTCGGCCGTTTTGAAAAAGGTCTTTACACCACCGCCCAAAAACTCGGCCAGCTGAAGATCAAGACCAGTCACGACCTTCAGCACCTGAGCGTCGTCAGTACCAAGACCTGGGTAATCGACTGGGCGACCCTGGAGCAATTGAAATTTGCCAAAATCATGGATGTTCCCACCATGGAGCAGCAATTCAGGATGGTACAAGCCGGCTGGGCCGATATTACCCTGCATGACTTTGCCAATACGCCCGACATGAGTGTGGTGGTCGACGGTATTCGTCTCTACCCCATACCAGGCGTGAAAGTGGCATTGATCGGGTCCAGACATTTCATCGTCAGCCGCAAGCATCCGGCAGGCGCGCAAGTTTTCGAAGCGCTGCAAAATGGTTTGAAAATCATGCAGAAAACCGGTGAAATTGATCGCGCTTTTTTTGAAAGCGGTTTTTACAACATGACAGCCCGGAACTGGCTGTTGCTCACGCCGGAATAAATCCGGCCAGAAAGGAATGCCGCATGGCATGGCTCGACGAAATCAAATGGGATAGCGCCGGTCTGGTACCCGTCATTGCACAGGACAAGGAAACCGGTCGCGTACTGATGTTTGCCTATGCTAACCGCGACGCGGTGGTACTGACCGCAGAAAAAGGAACCGCACATTATTGGACGCGCTCGCGCCAGAAGCTGTGGCACAAGGGCGAGGAATCCGGCCACTTCCAGCGCGTACATGAAATCCGCCTGGACTGCGACGGCGACGTGCTGATCTACCTGATCGATCAGGAAGGCGGCATCGCCTGCCACACGGGCCGGCAAAGCTGCTTCTTCCGCGTACTCAAAGATGGCGAATGGCGGGTAATTGATCCGGTGCTCAAAGACCCCAAAGCCATTTACGGCGCAGGACATCAGCACTGACTTTCAAAAAACCGTCTGAACAAGGCGGTTTTTTCATGGCAGTGACCGCGTTATGATGTTGCCACAACAAGACTACTGGAACCTTGCAATGCTGATGCTGATTTCGCCGGCCAAAACGCTGGACACCACGACTCCTCCCGTCACGCCCAGCCACTCTACCCCTGCATTTCTGACTCAATCAGCAAAACTGATCTCCATTCTGAAGAAAAAATCTCCGCAAGATCTCGCCGAATTGATGGGATTATCCGACAAGCTGGCACTCCTCAATTTCGAACGCTTCCAGAGCTGGCAATCCGACTTCACGCCAGACAACGCCAAGCCAGCCGTGCTGACCTTCATGGGCGATGTGTACGAGGGCATGGATGCAGCCAGTTTTACCCCGGCACAATTTGATTACCTGATCCGCCACCTGCGCATTCTCTCCGGTCTGTATGGCTTGCTGCGCCCGCTGGATTTGATGCAACCTTATCGACTGGAAATGGGTACGCACTTGCCCAATAAAAAAGGCAGGGATTTGTATGCCTTCTGGGGAGATACACTGACCGAAGCCATCAAGGCGCTTAATCCCGGCGTCGTTATCAACCTGGCATCCAACGAATACTTCAAAGCGGTTCACCCCAAAAAACTATCCTGCCCCGTTATTACCCCGGTGTTTGAAGAGTGGCACGGGGGCAAATACAAGATCATTAGTTTCCATGCCAAACGCGCCCGGGGGCTGATGGTCCGCTGGGCGGCATTGTATGACGTCACCGATCCACAACAGCTCAAGAATTTCGATCTGGAAGGCTATGCATTCGATCCGGCCGCATCGGATGAAACGACCTGGCGCATGCGCCGCCAGCATGGCTGACACAGCCAAAAACCAAAACCGTAGTAAAATTTGATCAATTACATGGACATCCAATTTAGCAGCCGCTAAAGTAGTCGCCTACCTGAATTAGTATCGGTCAGACTAAAACAGGTGTGTTGCAACCAATTCAGATCATAGGGTGAGGTGGCGCAATGGATACCCTGCACCGGGCAGATTTTTTTGAAGGCGACAAAGCCGTCTCGGTCCTGCCTCGCGTACCACAGCCCGATTTCCCCGAACACAGCCATGACTTCCATGAACTGGTCATGGCCAAATCCGGTTGTGGCCTGCACTATATCAATGGCGAGCCCTATCACGTTAGCAAGGGGTCTGTTTTCTACCTGCGCTCGGGGCAGTCGCATTTCTTTGACCGTACCGATGGCTTGTGCCTGACCAATGTGGTGTTTGTTCCGGAACACCTGCAATCGGCATCGCTGCTGAGCTTTCTCCCGGGCACACCGGAAGAGGACGCATTGCCACTCAATGTGGGATCGAGTGCCATCGATGAATGTGAGCGCCTGTTTTCGACCATTCGCAGCGAAAGCCTCAAACGCGACCCCTGTGCCGTGCAGATGGTCGAAGCCCTGTTTTCCCAATTGATCGTATTGTTGTGGCGCGAACATCGGCGCACGCTGGACATCACCGACGGTGATTCTCGCTTGGCGGGGTTGATCCGTCATCTTGACCACCACATGGCCGACGAAATCGATTTTTCCGAACTGGCGGATACATTTGGCATCCCATTGCGCACCATGGCACGACGCATGGTCGATGCCACCGGTCTGTCCCCCAACAATTATCTCGGCCGGGTAAGGCTTTGCCATGCCATGCGCCGCCTAGCCAAAAGCAATGATTCGGTCACCGATATTGCCTTTGCCTGTGGCTTCAACGACAGCAACTATTTTTCCAGCCGCTTCCATCAGGAAATCGGCGTTACCCCCATGCAGTTTCGCAAGCAACAAACCAGCCGCATCCACGCCTGAGCGATTGCCTTCTCAGCAAACGCTCGCACACACCCGAGATCAAGCACTGGCCTGCTCTCGGGCAAATCTTTGGCTACTCGCCACCTCCCGGTTCAATTTGGCACCAGACACAAGGTTGTGGCCCCAATAGCGGCCTACCATTTCTTCCACTGACATTATTTTTTGTTAATTTCAATGGGGAAGAAAATGAGTTTCATGCTTTGTTTGCCCAAAATCAGCCTGTCCGGTGCCGGTTGTATCAAAGAAGTCGCTGTCGCATTGCTGTCTCAGCCCGCACGTAAACCCTTGATCGTGACCGAAGGGGCATTAGTTCGCCTTGGCCTGCTCAACGATCTGCTGGCCACCCTGCGCGCAGCAGGCTTTGCGCCGCAACTTTTCGACCAGGTCATCCCGAATCCAACCGATACCGTGGTAAATCAAGCTGTTGCGGCCTACCAGGCCAGCGGCTGCGACATGCTGATCGGTTTTGGTGGTGGTTCCAGTATTGATACCGCCAAAGCCATCCGCGCCATGATTGCCAATCCGGGCAAGCGGGTGCACGACTTCGAAGGCATTGGCAAAATCGGCAAGATCGGCCCGATGCTGGTTGCCGTCAGCACCACGTCCGGCACCGCGGCGGAAGTCACCAGCAATGCCGTGATCATCGATACCCGCCGTCATGTAAAAATGGTGCTGATCGATAGCGCGATCATCCCGGAAATCGCCGTCAACGATCCGGAACTGATGCTCGGCCTGCCGCCTGCCGTCACAGCAGCTACCGGGATGGACGCCCTGACCCATGCAGTCGAAGCCTATGTGTCCATCGCCGCGCATCCGCTCACCGATCCGACTGCGCTCGCTTCTATCCGCCTGATCTGCGAATGGTTGCCCAAGGCAGTGACCGACGGCACGAATCTGGTCGCACGCGAGATGATGGCACAAGCGCAATTTCTGGCAGGCATGGCCTTCAACAGCGCGGGTCTGGGTTATGTGCACTCGCTGGCACACCAACCGGGCGCAACGCATAACCTGCCGCACGGCGTATGCAATGCCATCATCCTGCCGGTCGTGTGCGAGTTCAGCCGCCCGACCCAGGTCAAACGTTTTGCCCAGATTGCAGAAGCCATGGGCTGCGACATCAGCGGTCTAAGCGATGAAGAAGCATCCAAACTCGCCATTAGCAGTATTCGCGCGCTATCCAAAACCGTGGGTATTCCCGGCGGATTGGGTGAGCTTGGCATCACCGAAGCCGATATCCCGGGTTGGGTGCAGCCAGCACAAAACGATCCCTGCACCGGTTGCGCACCGCGTCGTGCCAGCGACGAGGAAATCGCTCAACTTTACCGTGCGGCACTGTGAGCACCCCATGAAAAAATTCGTGGTCGGCAACTGGAAAATGAATGGCACAACGACAGGTGTGCAGGAATACGCGCAGGGATTGATACAGATACTGCCTGCCGCTTCCTGTGAAATCGGCATCGCCGTGCCGAGTCTTTATCTGCCGCAGCTCAGCGCGCGCTTGGGGGCGACCTCGGTCGCCGTCGTGGCGCAAGATGTCAGTCAATTCAAAGGGCCTGGCGCCTATACCGGAGAAATTTCGGCCCAGATGCTCAAGGATGCCGGTTGCACGCATGTGCTGATCGGCCATTCCGAACGGCGCCATGTCTTTGCCGAAGACGATCTGGTACTTGTGGGCAAGATTGCCTGTGCTGTCGACGCCGGATTAGTGCCCATCATCTGCATCGGGGAAGAGCTTCATATCCGCCAACAGGGCCGCTACCTGGAAGAGTTGGCCAGACAACTTGCTGTGATTGAGCGCACCCGCGATCTGTTGCCCGCAACAGTCTGGGTGGCTTATGAACCGGTTTGGGCCATTGGTACCGGCCTGGTGGCAAGTACTGCGCAGATCAGCGAAGCACATGCCTTCCTTGCAGACAAACTGCGCGAGTTGCTGCCGAAGAGCAAGACAGCACGCCTGCTCTACGGTGGCAGCGTCAAGGGCAGCAACGCCGCCGAGATTTTGGCGCTCCCCGGCGTGGATGGCGTCTTGGTCGGCTCGGCATCACTGACGGTCTCCGAACTGGGGGCGATCATTGCCGGTACCAAGGTTGCCCTCCCGGCATAGACCAAAGAGCCCGTGCATTCATCACTACCCGCGCAAACCCTTATCGTTACAGGGTTTTATCCAATAACTCGATCCTCCTCCTCATCAGTCCTTAGCCCGCCACCATGGCGGGCTTTTTTTGGTTTTTTGTGCCTGCAATCACCGGCTTCTTTGCTGGCATGCCAGCTATCGAGCTTGGCTGGCATGCGCATGAAGGCGTGATCCTGGCGGGTTTTCTAGACTGGCACCCATCTTATCAAGGAACTCAGACATGACCCATCACGTCGCGGCGGTCGATATCGGCGCCTCCAGCGGTCGGGTTTTATTGGCCGAATACGACCCAACGCAGCACAAGATGCAGTTGGAGGAGGTTCATCGTTTCGAGAACCGGCTGCATCAGCAGCAAGGCCACGATTGTTGGGATTTGGAGCACCTGTATCGCGAAATCTGCTGCGGACTGGTACGGATCGAGGAAGAGGGAATCCAGTTGGATTCTGTCGGCATCGACACCTGGGGAGTGGATTTTGTCCTGCTGGATCAGCAGGGCAATCCGTTGGGCCTGCCGGTCTCGTATCGAGATCACCGGACAGATGGCATGATGGCCGAAATTGATGCCAAATTATCGCGTGACGAGATCTACACCCGCACCGGCATCCAGTTCCTGCAGTTCAATACCCTGTACCAACTGCAGGCCCTCGTGAATGAAAACCCGGACTGGCTGGGCCAAGTTGACAAGCTGCTGCTGGTCCCGGATTACCTGCATTACCGCCTGTGCGGCCAGCTTTCCTGCGAATATACCAATGCCACCACCACCCAGTTGCTGAATGTGGATAGTGGCCAATGGGACGTAACACTGCTGAAAACCATCGGCGTTCCGTCATTCTGGTTTCTGCCACCCGTGCAGCCCGGTAGCCTGCTGGGCAACTGGATCAGTCCGAGCGGGCGACCGGTCAAGGTCATTGCCCCGGCCACGCACGACACGGGTTCAGCCGTTGCCGCCGCGCCACTGCTCAATGCGCGTAGCGCGTATATCAGCTCGGGCACTTGGTCGCTGATGGGCATCGAGAGCCCAGCCCCGATCAATAACGCAGAAGCACTGGCTTTCAACTTCACCAATGAAGGTGGCGTAGAAGGCACATTCCGCGTGCTGAAAAACATCATGGGCCTATGGCTGATCCAGCGCGTGCGCCAGGAACTGAGTGAATGCACATTTGCCGAACTGGTTGATGCCGCGCGCAGTGCCCCGTCCTTTGGCTTCCTGATCAACCCGAACGACGACAGCTTCCTGAATCCACCTTCAATGATTGAGGCGATCCAGCAGTTTTGCCGACGCAGCGGGCAACGCACACCAACCACACGCGGCGAACTGGCGCGCTGCGTATTCGAAAGTCTGGCGTTCCTCTACAAGCAGACCATGCAGGAACTGGAGCAAATCGCCGGGTTCAAGATCGAACTGATCCAGATTGTGGGCGGAGGCACCAACAATGCCTTCCTGAACCAGCTTACTGCCGATTTTTGCCAGGTTCCGGTGGCCATCGGACCGATAGAAGCTTCGGCACTGGGCAATGCCTGCTACCAGCTCAAAGGTTTGGGTCTGCTGACCGACCTCACCGAAATGCGCACCTTGATCCGTCGTCAATTCAGCGCCGGGCGTTGTCAGCCCGGTGCAACCCACGCAGCCCTGAACATCCACTGGCAACGCTTCCAGCACATTTGCCATGGTGAGCCAGTTTCTTTCCCCTTTTCTGAAAGTGAGCAAGCATGAACCACTCCGATACGATTCAGGCCGCCTTCGTGGCTGCCGAAAAGCGCTTTGCCGAACTCGGTATTGACGTTGATGCCGCACTGGCTGCACTCGATAACATTCCCGTGTCGATGCATTGCTGGCAGGGCGACGACGTCACCGGTTTTGAAACCGGTGCAGGTGCCCTGACTGGCGGCATCCAGGCCACCGGCAATTATCCTGGCAAGGCCCATAACGCAGCAGAACTACGCCAGGACCTGGAAAAAGCCATGTCGCTGATTCCTGGCCCAAAACGCCTGAATCTGCACGCAATCTACCTGGAATCCGATACGCCGGTTGCGCGTGACAAGATCAAGCCTGAACACTTTACCGGCTGGGTGGCATGGGCCAAGAAAATGCAGATCGGCCTCGATTTCAACCCGAGCTGCTTCTCGCACCCGCTCAGCGCCGATGGCATGACACTCTCGCACCCGGATGCCAAAGTGCGCCAGTTCTGGATTGACCATTGCAAGGCCAGCCGCCACATTTCCGCCTATTTTGGCGAACAGCTCGGCAGCGCCTCGGTCATGAATATCTGGGTACCAGACGGCATGAAAGATACACCGGCAGATCGACTGGCCCCGCGCCAACGCCTGATGGCCGCGCTCGATGAAGTGATCGCCGAAAAGCTGCCACTCGAACACCACATCGACGCGGTGGAAAGCAAACTGTTCGGTATCGGCGCCGAATCCTATACCGTCGGTTCCAACGAATTCTTCATGGGCTATGCCGCCACACGCGGCGTGGCATTGTGTCTGGATGCCGGACACTTCCATCCGACCGAAGTCATCTCGGACAAGATTACCGCTGCTTCACTGTATGTGAAGGATCTGCTACTGCATGTCAGCCGCCCGGTACGCTGGGACAGCGATCACGTGGTGTTGCTCGACGACGAAACCCAAGCCATTGCCAATGAAATCATTCGCAACGATCTGGTCAACCGGGTGCATATCGGCCTCGATTTCTTCGATGCCTCGATCAATCGCATTGCCGCCTGGGTGATCGGTACGCGCAATATGAAGAAAGCCCTGCTGCGCGCCCTGCTCGAACCAACCCAGACCTTGCGCGATGCCGAACAGCACAGCGATTACACCAGCCGTCTGGCGCTGATGGAAGAAGCCAAGAGCCTGCCCTGGGCCGCTGTATGGGATCACTACTGCGCGCGGCAGGATGTGCCGGTCGGCAGCGACTGGCTGGACGCGGTGAAGAAATACGAAAAAACCGTGCTGGCTGCGCGCGGCTAAAAGCATATCTCAGTAGGAGAGCAAGCCAAAGCAGGTGACAGGAGGACGGAGCACAGGAACCGGAATGTACATGCGAGTACATGAGGACGCCCCGCAGGAAGTACCCCTGGGGTATTCCGAGCACCGCCCGATGCCGCGCAGCAAATCCCTGTGGGACTGTCAGATGCGAAGGCGCAGCCGCCTAATTTCACTGGAGAACACCCGTGATTCGAAAAGCTTTCCTGATGTCAGTCCACCCGGACCAGCACGAAGAATACCAACGCCGCCATGACGAAATCTGGCCCGAATTGGCCAAGACCTTGAAAGCGCATGGCGCCAGCAACTACAACATCTTCCTCAGCAAGGAAACCAGTCAGCTGTTTGCTTATGTCGAAATAGAAAACGAGGCGCGATGGAACTCCATCGCCCAGACAGATATTTGCCGGAAATGGTGGGATTACATGCAAGACATCATGCCCTCCAACCCAGACAACAGCCCGATCAGCAAGGAATTGCGATCGGTATTTCATCTGGCGTGAATCAAGCCATATTGCACCCTGGCAAATGATCACCCAGCTAATTTATACAAGGCCTGACCATGAAAAACATCAAACTGAATGACGCCGTAAAAGCGGAAATCGAGAAGGTTGTCGAGGTTGCCACTTACCTCTGGCAACGTGAATGGGCGGAACGCAATGGCGGCAATATCTCCGTCGACGTAACCGATATCTTTGGTGAAGTTCCCGCCTCGCTGGAGAAATTCCCGCATTGCCTGCTCAGCATGATCGGAGGTGAGGCATCCTTCCCCGCCGACAGTGCCGGACATATTTTCTTTGTAAAGGGCACCGGCGAGCGGATACGCGAGTTGCGCGATCCGGAATTGGCAGGCTGTGTACTGCGCATTGATAATGCGGCCAAGGGTTACCACATCCTGTGGGGCGGGCGTGGCAAGGCCGATTACCAGCCAACCAGCGAGTTTATTTCTCACGTTGAAATTGTCATGGACAAGCAACGCTCGGGCTCGAAGGATCGATGTGTCGTGCACACGCACCCGCTGGAATTGATCGCGCTGTCCCATCATCCCAAATATGCGCACGATGAAACAGCTTATACCCATGCCTGCTGGAAAATGCTGCCTGAAGTACGCGCCTTCGTGCCACGCGGAATTGGCATGGTGCCGTATTGCATGCCCGGCAGCAAAACCATGGCAGAAAGCACCACGGAAAAACTGCGCCAATTCGATGTGGCCATCTGGGAAAAACACGGTGCGGTATCGACCGGTCCGGATGCACTGACTGCTTACGATTTTATCGATGTGGCCAACAAGGGCGCCAAGCTGCATCTGCTCTGTTTGTCCAGTGGTTTTGAGCCAGAAGGCGTTAGCATTCAGGCCATGCAGGAACTGAAAGAAACGTTCAATTTATAAGCGGTACTCCCCGGCTGAGCCGGGTATCAAGAACAAAAGGCTGCAATGTTGTCATTGCAGCCTTTTGTTCTTCAAGCAAGCGTATCGTCCAATCCGGTTACCTCAAACAACAGGTTCTGTCGCTTTTTGACCTCCATTTCTACCCTTCATGGGCGTAACCAGAAAAATTCGCCGCTCCACTCATGACTCCTTTGTTGTTCCGCCATCCACCCAAAATATTGGCGTAGCAGCCAAGGCATGACTGGTGAATTAAAAATAAAGTCCCTATACCTGATCATGATAATTCAAGGGCACTGGTTTCAAACAGTTCACCATGCTTGAACTCTCCCGCCAAAACAATCGACGGGACGCCACTAAAAGAAACATGGTCTGCATTGGCGATTTTTGTAAATTAACATTCCCGGCTACACAGAGCAGTATCGAACCATTCTGGATTAGCCTGCAAAACAGGCATTTAAATTCAGGAAGAGAGAGGAAGAGTACCCATGTACGAAAAAAAGCATTTGGGCATCATGTACGCGCTGCCCTACATCATTGGGGTGCTGCTGTTCCAGCTGTTCCCCTTTGTGTTGTCATTTCTGCTGAGT
>JARLJJ010000409.1 GCA_031291275.1 Formivibrio sp. | reverse complement strand
TGTGGGAGCGGCCTTGGTCGCGAATTTCAGCCACACCACACATTTCAATTGTAGGCGCGTACGGTCCGGCGCCCCGGTTATCCGTGAAACGGCCAACTCGGTGGATCTACCGAAGGGATATCCCAAAATGGGTTATCCGAACCTCTCGTTTATGATGACAGCTGACTGCATCCACCAAAGCTCAGAACTACTCCGCTTCCTTCGTCAAAAGCAAATGCGGCTCAGTTTCAAGTGTCTTCGCCAGCTTGCAGAGCACCAGCAGCGAGGGGTTGCCGACTGCGCGTTCGATTTGACTGACGTAGGTGCGATGAACGTCTGAGATCAGCGCCAAATCCTCTTGCGAGAGATTCCGGTGAACTCTGATCTTACGCAGGTTTTGTGCCAGTACCTGGCGGATGTATTCGTAGTCTCGATCCATAGCGCCAAGTTGACGATGCCGAGACTCATGGTCCACAGGATATAGTCTACAATTTTGGCTGTGTAAGTCATCTTTTGCGTGATGGTCCAACCCAAACCAACTGCTGAAAAGGATTTTCAGGTCATGGATAAAAACAAACCTTCAAGATTTCTCCGCAATCAACCCGCAGGAAAACGGCTTCGCGCAGCTCCAAGTCTTCAGGCTAGGCGGAGAGTGGGCTGCGGCATCTCTCTTGGGGCCTTCTCCTCAAGAGAGGAAGTCATTGAGGCCATGAAACGCTATCTGATAGATGATTGGAGCAGTCTTGCTGAATCAGCTCGTCGGACATTGGGTTTCGATCCTGCCAGCAAGGATTCCGAAGAAGAGGAGGGTCTGACTCATCTGGCGTACATCCTGATCGATTGTGCGAACCGGACGCTGGATGAGGCGGTCGCAGCTCGGCGCAGAAGATTGGCCTATACCGGGAAATAGTAGTGGTGGACGGGCAAGAATGTTCATTGCACCCAGTGTGCGTGCCTTCTGGTCGAAAACGTGCTTCGATAGTACCCATGAATATTGAAGTGATTACCGCTCATCTCAAGCAACGGCTACCTGATTTGCAGGCAGCTTATTTGTTTGGCAGCTATGCATCGGGAGACGCGGGCCCTAAGAGTGACCTTGATCTTGCCGTTCTGCTCCCGAAATCGGTGGAACCTGTGTTTCTTTGGGAGTTGTCCGGGGAGCTTGCCGACCTTGCCGGTATCCCCGTCGATTTGGTCGACCTGCGAGGCGCATCCACGGTAATGCAGTATCAGGTCATAACAACCGGCAAGCGATTGTGGGCCCAGCCTTTGGTGACTGGGTTGTTCGAATGTTTTGTCTTGAGTGAAAAAACCGCTTTGGACACAGCAAGAAGTGGTCTTCTGGCTGATATAAAAAGGGACGGGCATGTCTATGCACGATGATGTTCTGGTCAACAAGGCGGCTTCTATCGAGCGTTGCGTCGCCAGGGCTCGTGAGGAGTACAACAAGGATCCCTCTACTTTTGCCTCTGATTTTACTCGGCAGGATGCAGCGATCCTGAATATTCAGCGGGCATGTGAAGCTGCGCTGGATATGGCTCAGCACCTCATTCGCCGCGAGCGCCTTGGCGTACCGCAAAGCGCCAGCGATACCTTTGAGTTGTTGGCGCGGGCGGCCTGGATAGACAGTATGCTGGTGAAAAGCTTGAGGAGTATGGTCGGCTTTCGCAACATTGTGGTCCATGAGTATCAGAAGCTGCACATTCCAATCGCCGTTGCTGTCATTACGGTTCATTTGGAAGATTGTATGAAATTCAGCTCAATGCTGTTGAAAAAGGACGCTGCGCAAGATCGGCCTTGAAGTGTATCGGCGCAATTCCCTGTCGATTCAGCGGTGGAAAACCTCCCGTCCACCGCTCTAGACTCCCACCATGAACACAAAAACCACACTCCCGCCCCGCAGCGAAATGGTCCGTGCCATGTTGGCCTCGGACAGTGCCTACGAGGGCGTGTTTTTTACCGTCGTAAAGACTACCGGTATTTTCTGCCGTCCGACCTGCAGTGCGCGCAAGCCCAAACCTGAAAACGTCGAATTCTTTGCCGACACCGAAGAGGCCATGGCTGCGGGGTATCGTGCATGCTTGCGCTGCAAGCCGATGGATGCGGCGGCCATCGCGCCGGACTGGGTCAAGTCGTTGCTCGATGCAGTGGCAGATAACCCGGATTGGCGCTGGACAGACGCGCAACTGGCAGCCCGGGAGATCGACCCGCTG
>JARLJJ010000408.1 GCA_031291275.1 Formivibrio sp. | reverse complement strand
TGCTGCTGCTGCTGCTGCTGTATGATTGTATGATCGCGAAACACATAAAATTAAAACACACACCCGGATTTCAGATCTCAGTCGTTGGCGTTGCCTTGAATGCGTGCTTGTGGGTGTGGTGCTTGTGGGTGTGGTGTTTCCTGTGCAGGCGTTTGAGCTGATGTTGATGATATGCTGCGATTGAGGCGAATGTGGTTGACAAAAAAGCTGCAACCGATAGAACCGAGATCACGACGATTCCGGTGGTAGTTTTCTCGAATGGAACGGAAGAAGACGACGATGAATCCGTGGTCAAGTCGATCGCCTCTCCGGTATTGTTGAAATCACCGGCAGTACTGCTGCTGCTGCTGTCGGGGCAATCAATGTGGCAAGCCGCCCATTCGCCCGTCGTGCCGCATTCTGCGCCGTTGGCGATCGCCGGTTGTGTGATGTTGCGTGTGCGCCACTGGTAGCCATCTCCGCATGTAGCATTGCAATCCGAATACTCCCAGTCGGTCATGACGCAATCGACGTCACACAGCTGTGTATTGCAGATTTGATACTGCGGTGGTGGGGCCAACGAAAGATCACACGCTTTGCCGCCGTTCAATGGTGGATCGATGATGGTGTAGTTGCGACTCTGTGTGCCGTTCTGTGTAGAGGTGGGATCGGTTGATGCGAAACAGGATTGGCTGCAAGGACCCCAGTCTCCCCAACCGGTGACGCAATCGCGTCTCAGCGATAGTATTATATTCATGTAAAGAGTACAAGGGTAAGTATTAGGGTTAAAACGAACGTCGAGGGTTGGTGATATGCTCCCGACAAGTCCTGTCGATATGTTCCCTATTCCATCGGTGATTGACCCGGTATCATGGTTGCTTTCGATATAGAGTGTGTTCATGCCAACGAACTGACTCAAAGTGGTCTGACCATACCCTTTGAGTGCCCACGTGCTGTGTGAGTTTAATGCCCAAACAGCATTAGCTAAGAAAGGCATCGGAGCGCCCGTGGTCGGGAAACCATGCCAGTCGACCACTTGAAAGTGAACTGAAATGCTACTTTGCAACGCGAATAGCCCGATTACAACTCTCATATCGCGATAGACCACTTGACCATTCGAGTAATCCCTGTAACTGTAGATTACGTCTAACCCAGGAGTATTAATTTGTGTGACGCCATATATATATTGATTGCCAGCCGTATAGTAGATCATCCCAAGACCAAAGAAGTAGCTCATCGAAGGCAAGACCGAACAATATTTGGTGTCGTAGATTGTGACTTGCGGTCTCACGGTATTGAGTGATACCGCGACGGTGCCATCAAGTGATTCCATCCAATTTGATAGGCCGCAATTTCTGCTGCACGATCTGCATGTTGAGAAACGCAATGGTAGTGTCATCACAAAGGATGGCTCAGTGCTGGTCCAATTGAAATTGACAGTTGCAAAGGATGGATCCGATGGGGGCAGTGAACAGTTAGCCACTGGTCCACATGGCAACGGATTCAATGTCGCAAGTGTGGAGGACTTCGAAGTGAAATTGATCGAGCCCGTAATCTGCGGGGATGTCGTGTAGTTTGAGAAGGTGCCATTCGTCAAATGTATGGTCAGCTCGGCGATTGGTTGATTATTTTGCATGCCAAGATTGACTTTGAGCCACACCGGGCCGTACATCCATGTATCACTGTACCATGTACACTCGCTGCTGGAGGCACAGCTCAACTGAGTGCTGTTCAATTGATAAGTCTTCATCGGAGAACCATCACCGATATCAAGCGATAACGCGGCTATCTCGAACTCGCTCTGGTTACATGTGATGCGATCGTAGACAATCACGCCGAGTGTCGTACTGTTGTCTGTCAGGCTTGATTTGAGCGCTACACCCATAATATCGCTTGTAGGAGTCGGAGGCACGAAAAGGGATTCGGTGAATCCACATGCTGAAGTAGCATCGCAGCAGTTCACGAGACAGACTGCAACCAGCAGCAAGCAGAGCAGCTTTACTGCAGCCATTGCGGGCGGCCAGTGGTAGTGCTGTAAGAAAAAGTGAGAAGTGCGGCAGATGGTGGTGAGCGACGGTTGAGACTTCAAATATATAAGCTTATTTTTACTACTGGCTGTCCTAATAAGTAGCACCTTAGTGGCAGTACGTACTGCTGCCGCGCTTTTCGGCCCAATCTGTCAGTCGCCTGCTGCCTGCCACACAGCCACGCACTCGCGTGAACTAAGACGCTGACTTAGACATTGTCTTAGACAACGCGACAGAACTTTGCAAGAACTGCAGATCATCTCTCTCACTCATCCACATCACACATCTCCGCAATCACCACACACTCGACTGACACCACATGAGTGCGCCAACCGCCTCCTCCTCCTCTTCCTCTGATGTGCCGAGCAATGCGCCGGTGAGTTCGCCGCCGATCGCCGC
>JARLJJ010000407.1 GCA_031291275.1 Formivibrio sp. | reverse complement strand
AGTCGGCCGTTCGGGCTCACAGATCAGTAAGGGCAGCGGCGGCGGCTCCGGCGATCCAGGCTAATCGGTTGCTTATCCTTCGGCACACCGGAGATGAAGCAAGCGCAATTCTTGCGGTTGGATATATTTGGACAAGGGCCACAACGAATCTGGTTAAACGCTTATATTTCTTGGCTTCTGTTGTCAAACAGCGACCGTGGGTTCGCCTTATCCATCCTTTATGGGGAACTCTTGTTTTCTTGCTTCCGACGTTGTGGATACTTGACGTCTTTCATCGCCCAGCATCTATTCAGCAACTGATTTTTCTCTGCTTGACGATTATTGTAACGTCTGCCATGTGGTACGGTTTCGCATTGCTTGGGTTTTTGTTTTTGGCAATCTCAATCATTGTCCTAGTATTGGGACCTTGGTTTCTTGCCGTCGCACTGCCGGCGGCCGCCTTTATCGGACCCGAACTTATTTTCACAATCGGACATGTCAACGTCAGCGTCGAAACCACTCCCCCAGGTCACTGGAATGTAAAGACTCTCAGTTTTAAGAAAATAGGCGAATTTGACCTCAAACACAGTCTGCTATATGCGAATCCAGAGGCGGTTGGCGAAATCGCCGCCTGGATACGCGAAAAATGCGCGACCTAACCGATTGTAGTGCAGATGGCTTGAGCCGGTGTCTCGCGTGGCCGAAACTTGCGAAGCGCATAGCCTGCCAAGCGACCGTTGCCTATGCATTTAATTCCATGCCGCTACAAACGTAAGCGATCAATGGAAGACACCACTCATCGTGCCCGGCGTTAGTAACGGGAACGCATAGATCGCGTTCGCGCGATTAGAACAGAATGGATAGAGAGCGTGCGGCCGATGAAGTGCCGATCGACTTGAAGCAATGAATGCCCGTTGTACGTTTGAAAACTGCCGCTGAGGCCCAGCAGGCTCAAGGTCTGTAGTGGGTCGAACTGTGCCGGCCACCATCGGGTCCAGTTCGGCCACAAGCCGACATTCCACGTAGACACCAAATTCGTCGACAATCCGACGAATTTTACTGAAATGGTGCTGCGCGCGGTTAAGGGATTAACCTATTGAAGCACTCCTGCGGAATCGAACATTTTAACCAAAGTCCTTAGAATGATAAGAGACCCAAAAATAATGACTAACATCCAGAACAGAGGAACTATTATGGTCTTCCGCCTACTTCCTGCACTATCGAACACAATAAAATGACTAACGTTGGCGTATCGCTTCACACGAAATGGAATTGTCACCATTGCCAAAATGGCGAGTAATAAGCGAATATTGCCCCACCCTGACGACCATGGCGGAATATTCCGCGAATTGCTGAATGCGTGAAAATAAAAAAACACCAGCAAACACAGTATTAGAAATGCATCCAATCCATACCCGGCTATTCTTTTCATTATTGCCCTCGTGTTATTTTTCCTTCGCAGATTCCCCGTGACGCTTTACGGGGGGCTGGCTTGTCGTGTGTGCACCTATCCGTCATCGGACATGCCCGAAGATTCTATCGCCGGATTGGCGCATCCATTGATAGGTGGAACCCGAAGACGTAAGCGCCCGACGCTGGAAGAAACTTGATTCGAGTGGCTGCCTTGGGAAAGGTTGACCGACCGCAAGGGGTCGCGTGCTGCCAATCGCTGCCGTGCAAGGACGAAGCAGGTATGCCAATCGCATGAGGCGGCACCCGGCCAAAAACGGTCATTGCACTGCCT
>JARLJJ010000406.1 GCA_031291275.1 Formivibrio sp. | reverse complement strand
CCGAAGGCGTGCTGCCCGGTTCGCTGCATGTTATTCGCAAGGCTTCGTCTTACCACACCAAAGCGCTCAATATGGCGGGGTATTTCAATCAAACGGCGCTGCTGTTTTCCTATGCGTTGGCGGTGTCAGAAGAGAATGCCAGTGGTGGCGAGATTGTGACTGCACCGACCTGTGGTGCCAGCGGCGTGATGCCGGCGGTTCTGTACTTCCTGCAAAAGCAATTTTTGTTTCCCGATGACAAGATCGTTCGTGCCTTGGCGACGGGCGGATTGGTTGGCAATCTCGCCAAGCGCAATGCCTCTATTTCCGGGGCGGAAGTTGGATGCCAGGGGGAAGTTGGCGTGGCATGTGCGATGGCTGCGGGGGCGGCGGCCCAATTGCTGGGTGGCACGATTCGCCAAATTGAATATGCGGCGGAAATGGGTCTGGAGCATCACCTCGGCCTTACCTGCGACCCTATCGGCGGTTATGTGCAAATTCCGTGTATTGAACGCAATGCCATTGCGGCCGTACGTGCCGTGGATTGCGCATCCTATGCCTTGCTTTCAGATGGCCGCCATATCGTCTCTTTCGATGAAGTCGTGAAGACCATGCTGGAAACCGGTCGTGACATGAAGTCAGGTTACCGCGAAACAGCGCTGGGTGGCTTGGCCAAAATGTATTTCATGAAAAAGGTCTGATTCAATATGCAATAAAACAAAGGGCTGCCTAGGCAGCCCTTTGTTTTAGTCGTGTGTATTGCTTAAGATAGTCGGCGTTGTTTAACGAGGCATCCCCAAAGGGAACTTCCTTCGGGGCGTTATCGCCCGATTCCATGGTGGTGCGAGTGCTTGAAATGGAAAACAAAAACGCCACCGATTTCTCGATGGCGTTTTTCGTTGCAGCTTGTCTGATCAGTCTTTCATCAGGGCAACCAGAACCTCGTCCAGCATTTTCTTGGCATCGCCAAAGAGCATGCGGTTGTTGTCTTTGTAGAACAGCGGATTGTCGACACCCGCATAGCCGGAAGCCATGCTGCGCTTCATCACGATCGACGTCTTCGCCTTCCATACTTCGAGTACCGGCATACCTGCGATCGGGCTGGTCGGGTCTTCCTGTGCCGCCGGATTAACGATGTCGTTGGCGCCAATGACGATGGCGACATCGGTATCCGGGAAGTCGTCGTTGAGTTCATCCATCTCAAACACGATGTCGTACGGCACCTTGGCCTCAGCCAATAGAACGTTCATATGGCCAGGCATCCGGCCAGCGACCGGGTGGATACCGAAGCGCACGTTCACGCCCTTTTCGCGCAGGTGCGAGGTGATTTCATAGACGATGTGCTGTGCTTGTGCCACGGCCATGCCATAGCCCGGAACGATAATTACGTTCTTGGCTTCACGCAGCAGTTCGGCAGTTTCATCAGCAAGGATCGGTGACACTTCCCCGGCCGGCTCGGCACTACCTTCCGCTTTCGGAGCAGGCTTGCCGCCATCTGAACCAAAGCCACCAGCAATCACGCTGATGAAGTTGCGGTTCATCGCAGAGCACATGATGTAAGACAGAATGGCACCGCTGGAACCAACCAGTGCACCGGTCACGATCAGCAGATCGTTCGATAGCATGAAGCCTGTGGCCGCCGCCGCCCAACCCGAATAGCTGTTGAGCATGGAAACTACCACCGGCATGTCGGCGCCGCCAATGGCCATGACCATATGGACACCGAACAGCAGCGAGATGACGGTCATCACGATCAGCGGCAACATGCCTTGAGCCATGGTTTCCGCATGCAGGAAGGCATAGCCGAAGTAGAGGACGACCAACAGACCGATCAGGTTGATCATATGGCGACCCGGCAGCAGCAAGGGCTTGCCGCCGATCTTGCCCGACAGCTTGCCAAAGGCAATCACCGATCCTGAGAGGGTGACGGCGCCGATCAGGATGCCGACATAAATCTCGATTTCGTGAATCGACTTTTCCGCACCGGTGAGGGCGATGGAGGTGTCGATGTAGCTGGCAAAGCCAACCAGGCAAGCTGCCAGACCGACCATGCTGTGCATGAATGCGACCAGTTCCGGCATTTGCGTCATTTGCACGACGCGCGCCAGATACAGACCGATTGCGCCGCCTACGACCATGGCGCCGATGATCCACGGTATACCGGCAGCACCGACACGTGGGCCGAACACGGTAGCCAGCACGGCGATGGCCATGCCGATCATGCCGTAGAGGTTACCGCGACGAGACGTTTCCTGATTGGAAAGACCGCCGAGACAAAGAATGAAAAGAATGGTTGCTCCGAGGTAGGAGACCGTAGCCAGACTTGCAGACATGTTTTATATCTCCTTACTTGCGGAACATTGCCAGCATGCGCTGGGTGACGGCGAATCCGCCGAACATGTTGATGGTCGCGAGAACGATGCCGCCTACAGCCAGCCAGCGAATCCATTCATCCGGACGGGCAATATCGCCTGTCAGTGGCGGTGCAATTTGCACCAGCGCGCCGATAGCGATAATGCTGCTGACCGCGTTGGTCACGCTCATTAGCGGGGTATGCAAGGCCGGTTTGACATTCCACACCACCATGTAGCCAACGAAGCAGGCCAGCACGAAGACGGTGAAGTGACCGAGGAAGGCTGCCGGGGCATGAGCGCCGATCAGCCAGAACAAGGCTGCCGCGACACCGAACATGATCGCCATCTTTTGTAGGGACATGGGTTCGCTGCTGCCGCCATGACCATGGCCCGAGGCTTTCTTGACGGCCACTGCTGCTGCCGGCTTGGCTGCTGGAGCTGGGGGCGCTTTGATCGCTGGCGCGGGCCAGGTGATCTCGCCGTCCTTGATGACGGTCAGACCACGAATGGCGTCGTCTTCCATGTTGACGTTGATCTGGCCGTCTTTGGTCTTGCACAGCTCTTCAGTCAGACGGAACAGATTGTTCGAGTACAGTGTCGAAGACTGCCTGGAAAGGCGACTGACCAGATCGGTGTAACCAATGATGGTCACGCCGTGCTTGACCACGGCCTGGCCGGGTTCAGTCAGTTCGCAGTTGCCGCCCTGTTCGGCGGCCATGTCGACGATGACGCTGCCCGGCTTCATGCTTTGCACCATCTCGGCGGTGATCAGCTTGGGCGCAGGCTTGCCGGGAATCAGCGCGGTGGTGATGATGATGTCCACTTCGCGGGCTTGCTTGGCATACATCTCGCGCTGGGCTTGCTGGAAACCTTCGCTCATGACTTTGGCGTATCCGCCGCCGCCAGAGCCTTCTTCTTCGTATTCGACCTTGACGAATTCGCCGCCCAGCGATTTGACCTGATCGGCCACTTCGGAACGGGTATCGTTGGCGCGGACGATGGCGCCCAGACCTGCGGCAGTACCGATTGCAGCGAGCCCCGCCACGCCGGCGCCGGCGATGAAGACCTTGGCTGGTGGAACCTTGCCGGCGGCAGTGATCTGGCCGTTAAAGAAGCGGCCAAAGCCATTGGCAGCCTCGATCACGGCACGGTAGCCTGCAACGCCAGCCTGCGAGGTCAGTGCGTCCATCTTCTGCGCACGGCTCAATTGGCGCGGCAGTGCGTCGATGGCGAGTACGGTGACCTTCTTGGCGGCCAGTTGTTGCATCAGTTCTGGATTTTGGGCTGGCCAGATGAAGGAAACCAGCGTGCTGCCTTCGCAGATCAGCGCAACTTCTTCGCTACTCGGGCCGCGCACCTTGAACACGATGTCCGATGTGGCCCAGAGTTTTGCGGCGCTATCGATGATCTCTGCGCCTGCTGCGCGGTATGCGTCGTCACTGCAGTTCGCCAGTTCACCAGCGCCTGATTCGACAGCAACTTTGAAACCGAGCTTGATCAGCTTTTCTACCACGTCGGGAACGGTCGCGACGCGTTTTTCCCCTGCAAAAACTTCTCGAGGCACCCCAATGACCAGTGACATTCTCAGTTCTCCATGAATTTGGGACTAAAAAACCGCAAAAACATTTATGTGTTCGACAGCATAATTTTTGCGGGTACGAATCGACCAATATCCGTCTTGAAAGCATTTATAGGATATTTTGTACTGACAAGTGCATAGGAACACACTTCAACAGCTTGGGTCACTATGCCTATGCCCAAAACGACTGCTAATGTTGCAAATTCGTTTAGGGAGAAGTCAAACCCGCGCACTGTAGCATGGAGGCAATCTCTAAAAAAGCCATTTCTTACAGTAGGGGGAATGTGTGGAGAGATCGTTCGGTGTTGGTAAGCGCACGTTCCTGATGAACGGAAACAAAAAAGGGCAGGAGATGAATCCTGCCCTTAGATGTGTTACTGCTTTTTGTTTACGGTGCTACGGGTGAGACATTGGTAAAGGTGTTGCCCGTACTGGGTTTCTCTGATCTGACTGAACTTCACGGGCCCCGCTGCCCTTCATAGTTACAGCAGCAAGGAGGCTCGTCTTATACGAAGTGAAGGTAAAACAGCACCGCGGTTGCCTAGGAAAAAATACAGGCAACCGCAGTGCTGGTCGTTTACGGTAACCAGGTGGAGCCGAAAGGACTAGTTGGCGACGGGAAATCAACAAAAGCTTGGCTGCAATCAACAACAGAAGAGATGCCATTGGTTGTATTTGTAGCTGTGCCAGTTACACCGATACGACTGGCGGTCGACGACACAATCGGAAGATTGACTAGCCCGTTGAGCGTCAGATTAGCGTCTGAAGAGATCATGGTTGTGCTGGATGGGGAGTCTGTAACGACATTACTCAATGTCATTACCAATGGATTCTGTCCATAACTTACCCCGTTGTACGTGGTTGCTTGGAAACCCATCAGCTTGACCGCAGACGCCCCCAGGATATAAACGTTGTTCAGCGAAATATCATGGAAGTTCGGGACCAACGGTGCGGCAGAGAGTGCCTTCGTGCTGTAATACGGAGTGAACAATAACGAATTGGTCATATTGCGCATACAAATGTTGGTGTAAGTGACATTACTAACTTCACCGCCGCGTGCCCAGTCCGATTTGATGCGCAAACCTTCTTCGCCGCCATCGAAGCTGTTGTCATAAACCTGCACATTTTTGATCCCAGCATTTGTTTCGGAACCAACTGAAACACCATGACCCCAATAGAAGTGGTTGTGTGCAATGACTACGCCATAGGGCAGTGTGGAAAAAACGCCACGGCTTCCATCAATTGTAGCTATTCCTAAATTGGGTGAAGGGTCACTGCTACCTTTGAGAGCAACGTCATCGTCACCGGTGCTGACATAGTTGTAGACGAAGAAGAAATTTTTCAGATAGCCGTCGAATGCAATCGCACCTGTAGCAGATGTTGTTGTGCTGCTGGTAGACAAGCTTTTCCGCGCGGCGCTAGCCCCACCCGGATCGAATGCATCAGTATTTTTGACGTTATCTTTGTTGAATGTTTCACCTGTGTACAGCGGGTTACCATTACCTGCTGGATTTGCGAAGGCTGCCAAGGATGGCGTCTGCACCTTGACTCCCCAGACAACAAAACCATCCACGCCACTTGGTACCACGTGGAAGTTGGAGCTGTTGTTCAAGGTAATATGGTACAGCGTCAGGTTCTTTGCGTTACTAAAGACCATCATCCGCGGGTTCGATTGCCCACCAACACCTGTCGTGCCGTTGTCAACCATATTGCCCAGCCAAGCCAGATCCCAAAAAGACATGTTGCGGGCGGAAGACTTCGAATCAACAACAGTACCGCCGTTATCACATGCAGTGCCATCCGCCGCCACCGTTCCGGCGGCATAGTTGACGTAGGTGTTCGAGCAGGTCAAATCGACCTTCATTAACGGATACTTGGGATTGGATGTGACAAGTTCCGCATAACCGCGGCCATCAATGGCACCATCTCCCACTACTGCGGAGTTGACCAAATTGTTGCCGGTGATCAATGCAGCACAATTACTGGAACTTCCTGCCTTAATCGCGCTGACCGCGACGTTGGCACAGTACGCCCCGGCTTTATTGTAATTACTGCTTGCAGACTTACTCAGCGGATTCGTTAACACACTCGCGGGATCAAGCGAATAGGCCATCACGTCGCGTGAAGCGAATAAGGTAACGCCTGTGTCAATCCACAAGGTAACGCCAGACGGCAGCACCAACGGACCGCTGATGAAACCATTGCCTAGGCCTGTGCTATTAACCACCAAGCGAACCGCGTATTGCGGTGCCTTGTATTGGGGTTTCTTCAGCTCCTCGGCGGAAGCTCCTGAAACCTTATAGCTTGCGGTACCCACTGCAACGCCGGCAGCGGTGGCTTGTGCAGTAGCCGCTGTTGCATCAGCCGTGGAGATGGCAGCTCCTACCGCTGCATCCGCCTGGACGCCACATGCATCGAGTGCTGCCTGAATCCGTGCCTGGTCGGGATTGACCTTAAAGACCGGGCTGGTATAAACGTTTGTCTCGATTGGCCAGGTCGGCAATGTGGCTGGAGGAACTGGAATTGGAAGCCCACCAATGCCCACTACCGACGGATCGGCTTCGGGCGGCAAGGCGCCGTCGGGGCGTTTTACCAGATTGTTAGACGCTTGCAATGTTGCACATACTTGCGTATCGGCTGGCAGTGTGGGCTCCGACGGAAGATTTACGTCGGAAGTCGTCGTGCCCACTTTGAACTGCGTCGAGGTTGCTGGTGAAGTAATACCGCTTCCCCCGCCGCCGCATGCCACCAGCGCGACAGAAACGGTCGCGCATGTAAGCAATGTCACCATCAATTTCCTCATTGCTCGCGAAATAGATCGATGTGGTCTTCTCATTTCTTCCTCCTAATTGAACTTTGGTATGGATGCAAAACAGCACAACATTCTCGAAACTCTGTTCCCTGCAAAATAAATAAACGCAGCGGTTTTCCTGGCCTAATCAATGCTTTGTTCCGGGCTGGGAAAATATCTATTCCTCTCCAACGCAATCTTTGCGATATCGCTGATTTCTCGTCGATCAATAGAGTTTCGAGTATTGGCGAACGGTCCAATTTCCGGACCTTACGCACAAAACTCGTTTAAATAATACATCAAATGTTACCGGTAACCATAAAATGTTACCGGTTACAGTTGGCTACATAGTCAATGTTTGATCTGCATCCAAGGGCATGCCTTAGCGCTATGAGATTGCAAGAATCAATGGGAGGAGAAGGGTAGGGGCAAGGATATAAAAACCCCAGACATGGTATTTGACGGTAAGAAGTAGTGGCCGGTGTACGGCCAGTTAGTCGCCTGCCTTGATGGGCTGCCTATATCATGAACGCGAGCAGTAAATAAGACGACGGGACCGCGGATGGCGTCACCGCCGCCTGTTGTTCCGTAAGCGTACCGGCATACAGGAAATCCAGAGCGCAACCTAAATTTCTGGTGAATGCTATTTTGTTCGGTTCGCATTCTGGTCAATCTAAATCTAGATGCCAAACCGTCAACGACTGTAGCAAGCGTCATCAGGCAGGTAACGTTGAACATCCAAGATCGCGCTGTAAATCGATCATCGCTGGTCTCGAGGTGGAATGGCTTCTTTTTCAGGTAGCAGTAGCGGAGCTTGTTCTCCGTTGACTCCTTCCTTGAAGCCACGCACTGCCGCACCAAGGTCTTTACCGGCAGAACCCAGTTTTTTGGTGCCAAAAATCAGAGCGACGATCACTAGTACAATTAACCAATGCCAAATACTAATAGAACCCATAGTTCAATTTTCCTTTGTCCGATTGTGTTTCTGTTTCGAACAAAGCCCGGTTGAACCGGGCTTTGTTCATTCAGGGCATTTTGTTCCTAACTTTCATCGTGCATCGGTGATGACAGTGTTGTAAGCCGTGCTGGCGATTAATACGTTTTGCAAGGTAATGCTGTTTACATTGAATGCATAGATCGGTCCGGCAACGGTCGCACTGGCAGGACCGGCAGCGACCGGCGTTCCGAAGTTGCAATTGGAAATGGTCACGCCGGAAATTGGATACATCGTTGGTGTCGGGGCGGGTCCGTTGTAATCCTGGACGACTGGACCTTGCGCAACGATAGCCTGGAAGCAGGAGGCGGTGACGCCGCCCACTGTGACGTTGCTGGCCTGCACATTGGAGATGTTGATGTTTTGCACTTGCGGTGGACGAGTGCGGATGGCATCCCCCGTGGCGGTGTAATCGCAATCGAAGGTGATAATGCCGCCCTGATTATTAGATGGATAAGCGCTGCCGCCTGCAACTACTACTCCAATTGGCACCGTGTTATTAACTGGGCTGCCCGGAATAGTGTTGGCTACTGAATTGGCCGATCCCGATGACTTCGTATTAACGCCATTCGGGAGCGAGACCCCGTCGACATAGAAATTCTTGATGAAGCCGCCCCGGTTCATGTTGGTCTTGATGCGAATCGCGATATTCAGCGGATTGGTAGCCCAGTTCGCATTCAGCATTGTGAGATTTCGGGCATAGATATTTTGTATTCCCGCACCCATTTCACTGCCCAAGGTGATTCCCCCGTGACCACTATTCATCGTGCAATTCTGGATCACATGGTTGTTGGCCGGGCCATATTGAGTATCGAGATTCTTGCCGGACTTGATGGCAATGCAATCGTCACCCGTGTTGAAGGTCATACCGTCACACAGCACCGTATTGCAAGCTTCAGGGTCAAAGCCGTCGTTGTTGGGACCGATGCTGTTGACGAAGACGCCACGAATCACCACGTTGGTACAGGCGACCGGATGGTGCTGCCAGAATGGCGTGTTATTGGTCTGGTAGTTCTCCATCAAGACATTGGTGCAACCGATGAATTCGATCATGCAAGGGCGTAGGAAATGGCCTAGGCCAAAGACGCGTTGTTTCAGGCTAGCACTCAGTGGAATGCTGGCTTCAGATAGCGCAGGCAGATAATTTTGATCCTGTTGCCAAGTTAATCCCGTACCCGTAGTAAGCAACGAATAAAGTGTGGCATCAATGGTGGGTAGAACGGTTTTGAGGTCTAGGTTGAGCGGGTTATTGACGCCCTGTGACGCAGTAGTGCCGGCGGCATTGGTGCCATAGGCATTCTTGGTGCCTTTGAACGACCACCAGCAGGGATTGGTGCTGAACGCTACACCGGCGGCGGCTGGGACAGTGGCAGTGGTGGGGACGAACGGAGTCATTGCCTGTCCGTTCAGGATCGATGTTTTAGGATCTGCGCCTGTGAGCGCGATGTTTGTCTGCTGGTAGGCATAGATCGGGGAACCGAAGTTCAAACAGTCATCGGCTTGCCAGCGGCTGTTGTACAGTTTGCCATTTGTGCCACAGTCAACCGGCCCATCTTTGGCGTAATCGGCAGGATCAGGACTGAAATAAATCGTGCAGTCAGCGCTTAGATGGAAGTTCACATTACTCAGCAATACGATCGGTCCTGCGCAGTACCAGTTACCTGATGGCACAACAACCCGTCCACCACCGGCTGCATTGCAAGCGACGATGGCGGCAAGAAATGCAGGGCGAGAATCAAACGAACTCGGTGCATGTGTCTTGTCTGCACCAGGACTAACTGGGGAGGATGCAACGACGTAAGGGTTCGTCTGGGAAATGACAGTGCATTGTGCCGCGCCATATGCGACAACATCGTAATCTACATTTTTAAATGCATTCTGCGTAATGTTCTGCAGGGATGTGAGGATATTCCCGACGGAACCGGTGTTCCCCCATATTTGATCGCCATTGGCTACGGTGGTACTGCTATCGCCACCACCGCAACCACTCAATCCCCCAATCATGGCAAAACCCAGAGACGATCCAGCCAAGCCAAGGAATTGACGACGCGTTGGCGAGTTTGGTGCAACCGATTCTGATTGTGATCTGTTCGAAAATTTCTTAACAAATGTCAGTTTGTTCACTTGCAGTTCTCCTTCCCGGTGCCCGGGTTTGTTGATCAAATAGGCTTTTTTTGATTGGTTTGCACATTCGACAAAACGTAACTGGCAGCCATCCTTGATGTGGTTAGTCTCACTGTATAAATAGTTTGGCAGACAACACTGGAGTCACTTATGAGTTGGTTTTTGCTAGAGAAATAGTCCTCTCCTCCTCCGATACCACGTCATATAACCCTCATGCGGCCAATGGCATAATACAATAAAAGATACCGGTAACAATAGAATTGTTACCGGTATCTTGAAGTGAAAATGTTCATAGATAATTAAGGTTGCTTGCTTGTTGGAAATTTATTGGAATCTAAAAAACCACATCCTGTGGACGTGGTCATCGCCTGATTGGCTTCGCCTGTCAGGGAACTGCTCATACAGGTACTTTAGGGGTGTTGTCCCCACAATATTTCAAAAGGAACCAACATGAGCAGATTTATCAAAGCTTCATATATCCTGTGGCATTGTCAATATCACTTGGTCAGGGCGCCCAAGTATCGATTCCGAATATTGAATGGGCCGGTAGGGCAAGAGGTATACAAGTGCGTAATGACGTTTTGTCAGCAGCTGCGTTGTGATGTAGTTGAACTGAATGTGCAGGCAGACCATGTGCATCTTTTGGTCAAGATACTGCCGAGGTTGTCGATCTCGGAACTGATGGGAGTACTGAAGGGGCGAACGGCAATTCGTTTGTTCAGTGTGTTTCCATTTTTGCGCAAGCGCCCCTATTGGGGCAATCATTTCTGGAGCCTAGGATACTGTGTGGATACGGTGGGGCTGAGTTCAGGGATGATTCAGAAGTATGTGAAGTATCAGGATAAAGGAGAGCTGCGCCAGGAGTTGTTGCATCTTGAGTCAAGATAAGCGCCTTCTGAGAAGGAGCGTCAGGTGTGCTCGCCTTTGGGAATCTAAGGTAAAACCACGTTCTGAGAACGTGGTTCGTTTGCTTGCTGTGTGAGTAATGTCTTCATGGGAATGATTTTCGCCGCGGTACCTTTGGCGAAGTCTGGCGGAAATTAGAAGATCCGTGGCTTCAAACTGCTCGGAGAGCGGGTAATGGACTAGGACTTTGATCGGCCGGAGGCTGTGAGCTGCAAGTGCAGGCTGCATTATTACGTGAATCGTTTCATCCCGTTCGGCATGCTCGTGACGGTGCACATGCCGTAATTAATTAATCCAAGGTAAACCCCCGGCTTTGCCGGGGGACTCACCAAGGTTTGACCTTTACAACGGTCATCGTGACGCTTCTATCTCGACCAAGAGAAGGAGTTTCACAATGAAAGAATATCAGAGCCTGAGTCATACGCGT
>JARLJJ010000405.1 GCA_031291275.1 Formivibrio sp. | reverse complement strand
CGTGGGAGTTCTCCAAGGCAACTACAACCAGATTCAGAACCTGATGCACATACCGGTCAACAGTGCCACCTTGCCAATCTCACAACAGTTGGAGCAGGTGCTGCTTTCACGTAACCCCAATCAGATTGGGCAAACATCTGGCGCGTACACGGCTCTCTACGGTCCAGTTCCCGCGCCCACTGCCGCGTCGCCGCAAGTGCTGAACATGGTGGACATGACAGATGCTGCTGCCCAGGCGGCAATGAAGCGAGCCATCGAGATCGATGCTTTGGCCGATCTGGAACTTCAGGCAGCGAGTCAGCTTAACCAGAGCATTCAGACGGCAGCACCTGGCAGCGCTCCGATTATCGAGGCGCAGGCAGACGCTTGGCTGATCCGAGCGAACGCCTACACCCAGTCAGCCACGGCGGACCTGATGCGTTTGCGCGCGATCGATCTCGCCAACGCCAGCGCCGACATCAAGATGGGAGCAACGAACACTACCAGCCTGCGTCAGGCTCTGGCCAATTTGATGCAGCACCAGTGAGTCACGAATAAAGGAAGATGCTATGCCAAGTTTTTACTTCGAGCAGTTACTACGAACCGGACTGAACGGTATTGATCAGCAGGGGATCACGACGGCCGTGCTGCAAATCGCCGGGGTCGTTCTGATCCTCAGTCTGTTGTGGTCAGTTTATGAAGCTTATAGCAACGGAGGTGACGTGAGGCTGCTTGGCGTAGCCGCCGTCAAGTATTTGGTCCTGGGACTGGTGTTCCTGAATTACCAAAGTGCTTTTCGTGCAGTGAACACCATGTTCAACAGTGTGGCCGATGGCATCTACAACCTCTCTGGGGGCGTAGATATCATCAAGGCATGGGGAAATAGCCTGTCCCAAGCGTGGCAGACGAATCCCAACTGGTTTTCTTCCCTATGGAACCTGGTTACCGGCGGCATCTCGGCCATCGTTGCTGGGCTGATAACGTTAATCGGTTACCTAATCCTCCCCTTCACCTACACCTTGTTCACGCT
>JARLJJ010000404.1 GCA_031291275.1 Formivibrio sp. | reverse complement strand
CGTGGGAGTTCTCCAAGGCAACTACAACCAGATTCAGAACCTGATGCACATACCGGTCAACAGTGCCACCTTGCCAATCTCACAACAGTTGGAGCAGGTGCTGCTTTCACGTAACCCCAATCAGATTGGGCAAACATCTGGTGCGTACACGGCTCTCTACGGTCCAGTTCCCGCGCCCACTGCCGCGTCGCCGCAAGTGCTGAACATGGTCGACATGACAGATGCTGCTGCCCCGGCGGCAATGAAGCGAGCCATCGAGATCGATGCTTTGGCCGATCTGGAACTTCAGGCAGCGAGTCAGCTTAACCAGAGCATTCAGACGGCAGCACCCGGCAGCGCTCCGATTATCGAGGCACAGGCAGACGCTTGGCTGATCCGGGCAAACGCCTACACCCAGTCAGCCACGGCGGACCTGATGCGCTTGCGCGCGATTGATCTCGCCAACGCCAGCGCCGACATCAAGATGGGAGCAACGAACACCACCAGCCTGCGTCAGGCTCTGGCCAATTTGATGCAGCACCAGTAAGTCACGAATAAAGGAAGATGCTATGCCAAGTTTCTACTTCGAGCAGTTGCTACGAACCGGACTGAACGGTATTGACCAGCAAGGGATCACGGCGGCTGTGCTGCAAATCGCGGGTGTCGTTCTAGTCCTCAGTCTGTTGTGGTCAGTCTATGAAGCCTATAGCAACGGCGGGGACGTAAGGCTCCTCGGTGTGGCTGCGGTCAAGTATTTGGTCTTGGGACTGGTGTTCCTGAATTACCAAAGTGCTTTTCGTGCAGTGAACACCATGTTCAACAGTGTGGCCGATGGCATCTACAACCTTTCTGGGGGCGTAGATGTCATCAAGGCATGGGGGAATAGCCTGTCCCAAGCGTGGCAGACGAACCCCAACTGGTTTTCTTCCCTATGGAACCTGGTTACCGGCGGCATCTCGGCCATCGTTGCTGGGCTGATAACGTTAATCGGTTACCTAATCCTCCCCTTCACCTACACCTTGTTGACGTTGTTCTATGCGCTATACGGATCGATCTTGTATGTCGTCGGTCCGTTTGTCCTGGCCTTGATCCCTTCCCGTGGACTCGGCCAAGTGGGCAGAACCTACTTCGTGAACATG
>JARLJJ010000403.1 GCA_031291275.1 Formivibrio sp. | reverse complement strand
TCTCCAAGTAGATGGCAGGCAAACATGTGGGCATGCCCCCCAGGCATTTCAAGCCCAGCAAAGCTCAGGCCCCATGCAAAAACCAGAGGGCCAGATACCGCGCGGCCGCATTGCGATTGTGCTTGACGGAAATTGTGACAAACCCCGAGTCGGGCGTTAATGCTTCTGCGCCGGGCCGTATGCAGGTGGTTCGGGAATGCGCATTTCCCAAGCCATCGCCTTTTGCCATTGGGCTTTGAGTTCTCTAGCCGAATAGCGGGCGAGAATTTCGCCACTCCGCACGTCCATCTCATAGCCTTCCACCGCGCCCATAATGCCGCCGTAAGAACTGCTAGGGACGACCTCTCCCATCACGATCAGTCCTCTGCCGCCGCGGGTCCAAGCGATTCCGACCATATTAAATTCTGGATCTTTCTCGATCCGTTTGCAGTCCTCGTCATCGCGGTTAAAGGCTTTGCAGGGTGGGAATAGCCGCACCATATCGCGCTGAGCCTTGGCGGCGATGTCGTAAACATGCCAACCTTTCGTATCCCGATGATAAAGTAGCAAATAATTGGTGTAACCATTTTCATTGCCGTTGATAAAAAAGCCCTGGGAATCTGGCGTCCACAGCACTTCGTCCGAACCAAAGAGATCGAGGTCTGGGTTGGAGCTCGGATTAAGGGTCAGCTTCTGCCAGGGGCCGTGGGCCGCACGGACACGAAGATGGTATTGGTTATTGTCGGAATTGATGCAGCGATATTCGACCTCGCTTATGCCATCCGGCGCGCGAATGCGTTGCGCTGGTGTGGCCACATCACCGCAATGGCCCTCAATAGGCGTAGCGGCAGCGGCCCAGATCGGCTTATGCGCTTTCGCAGCTGTCGCGGGCAAGCAGAGATGCAGCACCGCCAGTGCGGCAACAATAAGCCACTGTGTCTGCCGCATGCAGTCCCCCGCCTCAATGTCGACATGCTAAGGCAGGTACCTCAAATCTTCCACGCTGTTTGTGCGCTTATTTGGCCGCATGTCTTGATTTGCACTGGTCGCAATACCGCCTAAGGTGAGTGTGGTAAAATGGTGCGAGGCGTTATGACATCTGAGCATTGGAAATCGAGAAAAGTCGTTATCGTCGGAGCGGGCGCGGTCGGCTCGACTTACGCCTACACCTTGGCCATTCGCGGTATGGCCGAAGAAATCGTCCTCATCGATGCCAATCGCGATTTCGCCAAG
>JARLJJ010000402.1 GCA_031291275.1 Formivibrio sp. | reverse complement strand
GCTGTTGAGCCCGTGCGTCGGCTTAGCTTTCTTCCGTGTGTGCGAGCTAGAGAGGGAGGTCGGGCTTTGTGGTGGCATGTGAGGAAGGGAATCTACCGCTTGCGAAGTGGCTGTTTGCAAACAACCCCGCATGCTTGGATTCGGCAGGAAAGGTGCCATCTAATGAGACCGGTATGCGTGTTTGTTGGATTGTATCGAGCTGTTTGTGTGTGTGTCTGTGCGTGTGCATGTGTTTGTGTGTTATGCGCGTGTGCGTGTCTGTGTGTTTATGTGATTTTCGGTTGGAGACTTTATTTGCAGTGTGGTGTATGGGCGCGTGAGTGTGTCGGGTTTTGCAATTGGGGCAGTGCGCTGGATGTTCTTGAGGTGCCTGTCTTGCTGTTGCAGAAAGGTGATACTGCCCTGCACTGTGCGGCTGCGGGTTGTCGCAAAGGGTCAAATGTCGATGTCGTTGCCTGGCTTGTGGAAGCTGGAATCGACCCAAACATCGTCAACAACATGGTACGTAGATGTGCTTGTGCCAGTGCGTGCCGTATTGTGGGAGTTCATCCACGGAATTTTTCGCTCAGGATGTGTGAGATAATGTGCTTGTGTGGCAATCAGGGCTGGTCTCCCCTACTTGTGGCGTGTTCGTCTGGAAACTTGATGGTGGCCCAGTGGCTCGTCGCACACGGAGCCAACCTAGTGCACAAGGATGCGGTGAGTCCCTGATGTCTTCGTGTGTTTCTTTTGGGTACTGGCATATCATAGTATGCGGATGTTGGTTCAAGTTGTGTCCACCTTGGTGTTACAGACCGGATTGACGGCCATGCATTATGCGGCTCAGGAATTTCAGCTGGACGTCGTGGCATGGCTGGTGGAGGCTGGAATGGACCCCAACGTTGTCGATGTTGCGGTGTGTGAATGTGTGTTGTTAGAGCCTGTTTGAGGCACTGCGTGTCTTGTTGTCGATTTGGACATTGCTTGCGGTTTCACGAGTACCGGATGAGCGAGACTTTTGTGCGTGACTGGTGTGCGGCAGGGCTGGTCTCCCTTGTTCATGGCATGTTCGCAAGGCGATTTAGGGGGGGCTCAGTGGCTTGTGGAGCACGGCGCCAACCTGTTCCACGAGAGTGTGGTGAGTGCATGATTTGGAGTGTGATCCCGGTTTGGTTTGACTGCGTGCATGTGCTGCTACCATGGCATTGTGCAGGATGGCGAAACGGTAATGAACTGCGCCGCTGGCGAATCACACATCGACATCATAGAATGGCTGGTGGAGGCTGGACTGGACCCACTCAGGCGCAATCCTAGGAATGTGGGTGGGGATGAACTCTGATCTAGTGTCGCTGTGAATCGTTGTGTAGTTTTAGTATTGTTTGCCTTGTTTGGCTTGTCCTTATTACGAGAATTGTGTGCATGTTAGCCATGATTTCCGGGTCGTGAACTGTGTGCCATGTTTGAATCAGGGTGAAACTCCATTTTTCCGAGCATGTAAATATGGGAATGTCGAGGTGATCCAGTGGTTCCTTGCGATAGGCGCAGACCCGCTGCGCGATCTTGATGATGTACGTAGATGACAGTATGTCACATTGTGGCTTTGTGTGCCTTGCTCCTTACATTTTTCAACGAAGGTTGAGTGATGTGCACCTTCGCCGCCCAGTCGTTGACTCAGAGTTGTCAGGGTTTGTTGAGCTATATGTTATAACCCTCAGACCAAGATGCCACCGTTCGGTCACGCCCTGATCAATGACAACGTGGATGTTGTTTCGTGGCTTTTGGAGGAAGAATTCGTCCCTGTTGACCACCACTTCAACTTTGGACCGGTGTGGGTTGTCGTATGTGTGACATACCTTGTGTGAAACATTGGGGCTGTGTGCATGCGTGTGCGTGGAGCAGGGCCGTGGCTGGTTGGCGTTG
>JARLJJ010000401.1 GCA_031291275.1 Formivibrio sp. | reverse complement strand
TGAAGCAGGCTTGCCCGTCGTGTCCAGCCAGAGAATCGCCCAGTGGCCATTCGGCGAGGTGACGGTGCGGCGAATGGGCGTGCCGGAAAAGCTGGCATTGGCAAGGCCCTTGCCGTGAATGAGCAGCATGGGCGACGGCAGGGAGACAAACCAATTCGGCGGATCGATTTTGTCGATACTTGGCTTCTCAGTGGTGGCCATAAGGTTCGCGGGCTTGCTGCCGCGATCGCCGGCACTTGGTTGCTGTGCAGGGAGCGGAAGTGCAAAGGCCAGAAGAACACCGAGAGTCAGGCGGAGGAGAGAAATCACGGTTGTCTCCTTGGAAAGTCTCATCTTCGGTAACAGCTTACGCCTGAAGGTTGGAATGTTGGAATTGCGGCTGGCAGTGCCGTACCGATTCCATTGCAAGAGTGCCGCAGCGCTATACTGCCAACCCAACTGGCACGAAACGTTGGGCCGATCATGACCGGCTCCCTCATCGGGTTGAACCCCTGACCTTGAGCTGAAAGGCGGAGTTCTGTCCGGATTGGCGACAAACCAACTGGAACGAAAATCCGCCTTTTGGTTAGCGGCGGAAATGTGCGAAGTGACCGCTACTGGTTTGGTGCACGGACCTCAACCTTAACGCCAGTCATCGCCTTACAGTCATCGAGAGAATACGCCCATTTCTCGCCAGTTGCAGATTGCGTGACAGTCACGCCGCTGGGAAGCTGGACTCCTTGAACGCCCTGAAATGTGTACGTGAAGTTGGCATCCCATTTGTCCAGATCGTTCGTGCCGGGTCCCGTCTTCACTGCCTGAAGCAGAAATCCCATGGGGCCAGTAACGAAATTCGTTGTGAAATGCAGCGGTTGAGGGAGTTCGCTGATCACATTTGAAATTCGCATGTCGGGAAGCAGCATCAGCGTTGCCGAGACATTCGGACCGTTCATCACAACTTTGAATCCTGAATCGACCTTTTGGAAGCTGGACTTTGATGGCTTGAGTGGCAGAATTTCATCCATGGCAAACGGCAACCATGCGTTGATTCCAGAAGAGACAATGGCCTGAAACGAGGTTTCAAGGTCAGCCCCGTGAGGAGCCCCAGAGAGGTCAGTCGCCTTAGGGACCGCCGAGACGACAGCCCCAGAGCGGTCCACGAAGACCCGATGCTGGATGGCTTGAAGATGCTCGATAGTCGAATTCGCGGCGGGAGGGACTGCTCCGAGTGTCTCGAAGATGTGTCGTTTCCAATCGAACTGCACGGCACAGTCGAAGGAGACCAGTGGTCCGGTGAATGGTGTGTCGTAGAGGCCGTGAGCCCTCGTCAACAACGCCTCATCTGATTCCTTTGACTGCGAAAAAGCAGGGAGGAAAATCGACATTGCAACAAGCAGTATGCTTATTTGGCGCATGCCCAATCCTAAACCGACAGGACTGTGGTCGGACCTGTTTCGGCGATTCCAGTTGGATAACCGGCAATCCCGACAACCTCTGCCGAAGAAGCCGTTACCTCCTGCTTGCCGACGATTCAGACACGACCCCATTCCCACTCATTGCAGCGAACTCAGGCCTGCCCAATCGGCAACCGGACACAAGGCCCGCCGCAGCAAATCAATGCGAGACCAAATGCCCACTGCTGCCAGATTGCTTTGGGTGCAGCTACGTCCGGCATCAGACCCCGTGGCTCATGGTTCTTTTGACCCGAAGGCTGCGGAACATCACACGGCTTTCAGCGAACACGGAGCTATAATCCCCCCGGGTTGCACGTGCTTCGCGGGTCCGGTCAGGATCTCGGCTGGCATC
>JARLJJ010000400.1 GCA_031291275.1 Formivibrio sp. | reverse complement strand
GTGCGATATGACTGGCTGGGGCATTACCTGTTTGATTCAATTGCTGAGGTGCAGGACTACGCGAGTGAGTGGATATGGACTTACAATCATGAGCGCCCCAACATGGGCCTTGGCGGCATCACCCCCAAACAGAAATTGGCTCTTGCTGCATGACCTCTACTTTTAACTACAGTTAGAAATGGGGGGATTACCCCCTTCAGCGCACCGCTATCCAGACCGAAGAATTTCCTTCTGGCATGCGCCGTCGACGCCGTGCCATTACTATGAATAAATGGGGATTCACGTTAAACTTTGGCCCTGTTTTAGACCTGCAGCGCAGGCTGTTTTGGGGATGATTCCAACCCTTCAACTTGATGTGTAATCGCCATTCAGATTGGCACTGCAGAGGACTGCGTGACGAGTATCCGGATTAAAAAAACAGACAAACTAGCCCAAGCATTTGGCCAAGACCTTGCACGGGGTGTTTTCAAGCCGGGTACGGCCTTGCCTACAGAAGCAGAGCTGTGCGAGCGCTATGGCGTATCGCGCAATGTCATGCGAGAAGTCATCCAAACACTCTCCGCCAAACGCCTGATTGACGCCCAGCCTTACCGCGGACTGTATGTCATGCCCCGCGATCAGTGGAATTACCTGGATGCGGACGTACTCGAATGGGTTCTGGAAAATGGCAATGATCCCACGCTGATCTACTCTCTGCTTGAGGTGCGCAGCGCCCTGGAGCCGCTCATTTCGCGCTGGGCAGCCCAGCGAGCGACAGCCAGCGATCTGGCCGTCATGGAAGAAGCGCTCAACGCCATGAAGGCCAATACAGAAAACCGGACGGTCTTTATGGAGGCGGACATTCGTCTGCACAGAGCCATTGCACTGGCCTCCCATAACGTGGTCATCCAGCAGTTGAGCGATGCCATCAGCGCCTTGCAACGCGCAATTTTTGACCACACCTACCTGGATGAAGAGAAACACTTGGTCATCACGATCAAGGAACACAGTGATCTGTTCGATGCCATCCGGTTGAAGGACCCTGTCGAAGCAGAAACCCAGTCGTTGGACATGATCGAGCGCACCGCCAGCCGGGCCAGAGTAAAACTCGACTCGGCCGAATCCGTTTAAAGCGCAATCAAAAACAAAACACCGGCTCGTGGCCGGTGTTTTGTTTTGATGCTTGCCTGAATTCACCACCCCCACCAGCTCGCGCCAGCGGAGTTGGCAAACACGGTTTACTTGCGGACCTTGGCGATTTCAGCCTGAAGATCCTTGACTACTTGCTGGTGGCCGTCATTAGCGAACTTGGTCACGGCCGGCGTTGTGGTTGCACGCATACGTGCCAACTCGGCATTGCTGATTTCCGTAATCTGCATGCCCTTCGCCTTCAGCGTTCCCAGCGCCTTGGCGGATGCTTCGCGGCTATCCTTGCGCTCGAAATCGCGGGATGCAATGGCAGCTTTCATCACGGCGCTCTTTTCATCAGCCGAGAGGCCGTCCCACCACTTCTTGGAGGCCAGCACGATCCACGGGCTGTAGACGTGCTTGGTCAGCGACAGATACTTCTGCACTTCATAGAACTTGGAAGATTCGATCGTCGTGACCGGATTTTCCTGACCATCGACCGCCTTGGCTTCCATCGCGGCAAACAGCTCGGAGAAGGCCAACGGGACTGGATTGGCCCCGAAGCCCTTGAACATGTCGATGTAGACCGGGTTTTGCATCACACGCAGCTTGACGCCCTGCATGTCTTCCATCTTGGTGATGGGATGCTTGGAATTGGTCAGATTACGGAAGCCGTTTTCCCAGTAAACCAGGCCAACCAACCCATTTGCCTGCAATTTTTCCATCAATTTCTGCCCGAACGGACCGTCCAGCACAGCGTCGGCTTCCTTCTCATTGGAGAAGATGAACGGCAGATCATAGACCCCGAAATCGCTGACGATACCGACCAGGGTTGCGGTGGAACCGACCATGATCTCCTGTGCGCCGCCGATCAGGGCGTTCTGCATTTGCGGATCGCTACCCAGGCTGGCCGAACCGAAAGCTTTGATCTTCCACTTGTTGCCTGTCGCTTTGGCAACCGAATCAGCAAAGAATTTGACAGCTCTGCCTTGATTGCTATCTTCATTCAG
>JARLJJ010000399.1 GCA_031291275.1 Formivibrio sp. | reverse complement strand
TCCAGCACCGTTTTTACCGACATACGATAAGCGGGATGGGACAGTTGTTTTTCGCTCAAGAACTTCCCCTTGGGGTCATCGTCATTAGCCGCCGTCAAGGCACGCCTGGGTCATTGATACACTCAATCCGTTCGATGGTTCACTTTTTGCCCTGTTCTATTCCCAGATTAGGTGTTAAATCAGGCAAAATACCGGTTTTCCCGAATCGTTACGGAAATCGTCATGACCGGTATCACCTCTACCCAACTTAAAAGCCTGAAGAAAATCTATGCAGGCAAAGTGCGCGAACTCTATGAGATCGACGACAAACGCATGCTGATGATCGCCACCGACCGCCTTTCCGCGTTCGACGTGATCCTGGCCGAGCCGATTCCGGACAAGGGCAAGATCCTGACCGCAATTTCCAATTTCTGGTTCGACCGCTTCAAGGATCTGATCCCGAGCCACTTCACCGGCCAACAACCGCAAGACGTGGTCAGCGCCGAAGATCTGCCGCAAGTGGAAGGCCGCGCCGTCGTGGTCAAACGCCTGAAACCCGTCATGGTCGAAGCCATCGTGCGCGGCTATGTCGCCGGCTCCGGCTGGAAGGAATACCAGAAAAGCGGCACGATTTGCGGCATCCAGCTGCCGGCGGGCCTGAAGGAAGCCGACAAGCTGCCCGAACCGATTTTCACGCCATCTACCAAGGCAGCGCTGGGCGATCACGACGAAAATATTTCGTTCGAACGCTGTAGCGACATCCTTGGCGCCGAACTCGCCGCCAAGGTGCGCGATGCGGCGCTCAAGCTCTACCAGGCTGCCGCAGAATTTGCCGCGACACGCGGCATCATCATCGCCGACACCAAGTTCGAGTTCGGCCTGGACGAAGACGGCACGCTTTGCCTGATGGACGAAGCACTGACCCCTGACTCCAGCCGCTTCTGGCCGGCCGAAAGTTACGTGCCGGGCCAGAACCCGCCGTCCTACGATAAACAATTCGTGCGCGACTGGCTGGAATCCACCGGTTGGAACAAGACCCCGCCCGCACCGGCCCTGCCGGCAGAAGTCGCGGAAAAGACCGCGGCCAAGTATCGCGAGGCTCTGGAAAGACTGACGCATTAACCGTCTCCCGTGAAAGCCGGCCTCTGGCCGGCTTTTTAGCACCGGGGCCACGCTCGACCTCTGGAAAAAGGACATGATCCACCAGCCTTTTTTTGTTCCTTCCTTGTTGTTCGTGCTGCTGTCCCTGCCGCTGATCCTGGACTGGGTACCGCGCAACCGGTATTACGGCATCCGTACATGTCGCGCTTTGAAAGACGATGCCAGCTGGTACCGGATCAACCGCTCAGGAGGATGGTCCCTGATCGGCTCCGGTCTGTTTTACCTGGCCATCGCGGCACTGTTCCCGCTGTCCGGCCCGGATGATTTTTTGCGCTGGCTGTTCCATCTCGCCGCATTTATCCTCCCTCTGCTGGGGAGCCTGCTGCAGATACGCAGCCTGTCTCGCCAAGACTAAAGCTGTCGAGACCTCCGATTGTTGTTCTTCAGGATTGTTTATGCACCACGAACCAGAAAAACTTCCGGATTGGGATACCTATTACATGGGGATTGCCTTTGCCGTTCGGGAGAAGGCCAACTGCACCGGCAACCGCGTCGGTGCACTCCTCGTCAAGGATAACCGAGTAATTTCTACCGGTTACAACGGCGTTCCGGCCGGCATGCCCAACTGCCTGGCCGGCGGTTGCCTGCGCTGCCAGAACCCCGGCGGCCAGTTCAAATCCGGCACCGGCTACGACTTGTGCATCTGTGTGCATGCCGAACAGAATGCGCTGCTGTCCGCCGCTCGTTTCGGTATTGCGGTGGAAGGCGCCACGCTCTATACCACGATGCAGCCCTGCTTTGGTTGTGCCAAGGAAATGCTGCAGGCCAGGATCAGCCGAGTGGTGTATCTGCACCCGTGGATACCGACCGATCCCGATCCGGTCATGGATGCGGCCAAGAAGGCGGAATACCAGAAACTGATGGGCCATTTGCAGGTTGACCAACTGACGATGCCAGATCCGCGTGCCGCTTGGGCGGTGACTACCCTGCGCGGGAAACAGTAATTTTGCTTGCTCTGCTGATGAGAAATATTTGGCGTGATGGGGAAATCCATCGCACTTGACCTACCATGCAAAAACACGGCCCGATACGTTTTTCGGGCCGTGTTATTTTGAGGCTACGCTGACCAAGAACCCATCAGCGTCTTAATGCTTTATTGCTTCAGATGGCGTGACAGATCATCGATGCCGCCACCATTGATCACCTGCTTATAGCCTTCTTTTTCCAATACCGTTTTGGCAACACTAGCTCGTTGGCCGCTATGGCAATAGAGCAGCACGGGCTGATCCTTGCTCAAGCCCTTGACTGAATGAATACCGTCGGCAATTTTTTCAACGGGGATATTGATCGCGCCCTCGATATGCCCGGCGGCATATTCCCCGGGCGTACGAACATCCACGATCACCGCCGGCTTCACCCCGTTGTAGGTAAAATCCTTGGCAACACCCGTTAAGCTCGCCAGACAGAAAAACAGCACCGCCCAAATTCGATTGTTCATGGCACTCATCCTTAGTCAAGCCGTTTCAACACGCAATACGCTTGCATAGCCAACGTGCGCCCATGCTACTCAGACTAGCAAACCTGCAGCCAGTTCAGCTTCCTCGCAACATGTCCCAAACCAATTTGGTCAGCAAGGTCAGCGCCAGCAGCAAAAACAATCGCCGCACCCACTGGTTCCCCCCTTTCAGGGCCAAACGCGTACCCACTTGTGCCCCGGCGATATTGGCCAAACCCATCGGAATCGCCACACTATACAGCACCAATCCGGCGGGAATGAAAAAGGACAACGCGGCCAGATTGGTCGCCAGGTTGACCACCTTGGCACAGGCCGAGGCACGCAGAAAATCGAAGTGGAAGAAACGCACGAACAGGAAAATCAAAAAACTGCCCGTACCAGGGCCGAAAAACCCGTCGTAGAAGCCGATTCCAGCCCCGATCACCAGGCCGGTCACCAGATCATTCCGGGTCAGCGGGCGGCCGGCATCTTCCTGGCCAAACTGCGGTTTGAACCAGGTGTAGATCAGCATCACAACCAGCAATATGACGACAAGCGGGCGGATGACCGATGTCGGCAGATAATTCACCGCACGCGCACCAAGATACGAGCCGCAAAACGCCGCGCCGGCAGCAAACAGCACCAACCGCCACGGCAGTTCAATGCGACGGGCATAGCGCCAAGTGGCGGACGCCGTGCCCATGATCGATGCAAACTTGTTGGAGGCAAGCAGCATTGCAGGCAGCTCGCGCGAGAGGATGGCAAACATGCCTGGCAACTGGATCAGCCCGCCTCCGCCCACCGCCGCATCGATCAGGCCGGCAGCAAACGCAACGGGGAGCAGCAGCAATAGCTCATGCGGCATTGAAAATCACTCCTGACCGCATCAAATTTTTCTTGCAGCAACGGTAGCCGAAAAGGTATCGATGATCGGCTGCAGGCGATCATGTTTGATCTTCAACGCCGCCTGGTTCACCACCAGTCTTGAACTGATTTCACGGATATGTTCAACGGCAACCAGGTTATTGGCTTTCAACGTGCCACCAGAGGAAACCAGATCGACAATGGCATCGGCCAGTCCGACCAGCGGTGCCAATTCCATCGAACCATAGAGCTTGATCAAATCGACGTGCACGCCTTTGGAGGCAAAGTGATTGCGCGCGCATTCCGTGTATTTGGTCGCCACGCGCAAGCGCGCGCCCTGCTTTACCGCACCTTCGTAATCGAAGCCATTTTGTACTGCCACCATCAGGCGGCATTTGGCGATCTCCAGATCCAACGGCTGATAGAGCCCTGCACCGCCGTGCTCCAACAAGACATCCTTACCCGCGACACCCAGATCCGCCGCCCCATATTGCACATAGGTCGGCACATCGGACGCGCGGACGATAATCAAGCGAACATCGTCACGATTGGTGCCGATGATCAGCTTGCGCGAGGATTCCGGATCCTCGTTCGGGGTGATCCCGGCAGCAGCAAGCAAGGGCAAGGTTTCTTCAAAAATACGGCCTTTGGAAAGGGCGATGGTGATCATAGCGTGTCCTGAATGTCATTGTTCGCGCAGGTTGGACCAAGCCTTCCTGCACTGCATTTAACTGATGCGTTCGATCTGTGCGCCAACGCCGGCCAGCTTGGCTTCAATATGCTCGTAACCGCGATCCAGGTGGTAGATGCGATCGACAATGGTCTCACCTTCCGCCACCAAACCGGCGATCACCAGCGAAGCCGAAGCACGCAGGTCCGTCGCCATCACGGTAGCAGCGGATAGTTTCTCCACCCCGTTGACCACAGCGGTATTGCCTTCGATGCTGATCTTCGCGCCCATCCGGATCAGTTCGGGCGCATGCATGAAACGGTTTTCGAAGATCGTTTCTGTCACCACGCCAGCGCCCTCAGCCACGCAATTGAGCATCATGAACTGAGCCTGCATGTCGGTCGGGAATGCCGGATGCGGAGCAGTACGCACACTGACGGCCTTGGGACGATGCGGCATATCCAGCGCAATCCAGGTGTCGCCGGCTTCGATCAGGGCACCCGCCTCTCTCAACTTATCGAGCACCGCGTCCAGCAAGCCCGCACGGGTATTGCGCAGCACGATCTTGCCTTGTGCCGCAGCAGCGGCGACCAGAAAGGTGCCGGTTTCGATTCTATCCGGCATCACGGCATGTTCTGCGCCATGCAATGCTTTCACACCTTCAATGGTGATCGTGTCGGTACCATGGCCGCGAATATTGGCGCCCATCTTGATCAAGCATTCAGCCAGATCGACGATTTCCGGCTCGCGCGCGGCATTTTCAATCGTCGTGGTGCCATCAGCCAGCACGGCCGCCATCATCAGGTTTTCGGTGCCTGTTACTGTCACCATGTCAGTGACAATGCGTGCGCCCTTCAATTTGCCGCGCGCCTTCACATAACCATGCTCAATCACAATCTCGGCGCCCATCGCTTGCAGGCCCTTGATGTGCTGCTCTACCGGCCGGGCACCAATGGCGCAACCGCCAGGCAACGACACGGTGGCTTCGCCAAAGCGTGCCAGGGTTGGCCCCAGCACCAGAATCGATGCCCGCATGGTTTTCACCAGCTCGTACGGCGCGACCAGATTGTCCACGCCGTTGCCGGTCAACTCGAATTCATGCACATTGTCGGTCATCACGCGCATGCCCATGCCTTGCAGCAATTTTTGCGTGGTAAGCACGTCGCGCAACTGCGGCACATTGGTTAGCCGCAAGGTATCGGCCGTCAACAGACTGGCACACAGAATAGGCAGTGCCGCGTTCTTTGCCCCGGAAATAGTGATTTCGCCATTAAGCGGCAAACCACCAGTAATTTTTAATTTTTCCAATTTGATTCCAATTATTTTTTTAACCACCAGACAACGAATGCGATGCCAAGCAGCAGCCAGGGTAAGTTGACCAGCGTTTGCCCAAGGCGAGAGAAATTATCTTGCGCTTGCGGCGTCGGTTTTTGTGCTTCTTCCAGCAGCTTCTGCTGGCGCTCTATTCCGTTCAGGCCAAAACGCTCGTCCGGCTTCACTGCGACTCTTCCGGAGTTTGCGTTTTGGTCAGAGACAGCGCATGCAGTTCACCGGAATTCAGTTGCACTTTGAGCCGTTCCTTGACCAGACGATGCCGATCCAGCAATTTCAGGCCCGCAAAGGCCGGGGAAATAATGGCTGCGTAAAAGTGGTGACCATCGCCCTCAACTTCAACGTGTTCACAGGGGAGCGCAGCTTCAATCAGCGCCTTGACTTGTTCCGGGGTCATGGTGAATCCAGTGATAACTTGGTTTGAAGGCGGATTTTAGCATGAAGGCCTGATGAGGAACTTCATTGACAAATCAATGGCGTAGCTTGTAGCCCGAGCTTAATAAGCGCAGCGTCAATCCGGACAACAACAAGAAGGTTCCGCCCACCACGGCAAGGCTTTGCCAGGGGCTTACATCGCCTACCCCGAAAAAGGCATAGCGAAAACCATCAATCATGTAAAAAACAGGATTGAAACGCGACACACTTTGCCAGAATGCGGGGAGGCTGTGAATGGAGTAAAACACGCCGGATAGAAAAGTCAGCGGCATGATAATGAAATTTTGAAAACCAGCCAGCTGATCGAATTTTTCCGCCCAAATCCCGGCGATCACGCCCAGGACCGCCATGACGCCACAGCCCAGCAGACCAAACACCAGCATCCACAACGGATAGGAAAACGGGGGTATTGCAAATAGCAGGGTGACCACGATGACGCCTATCCCCACGACAAAACCGCGGACCACGGCGGCCAGGGTATAAGCCAGGAAAAATTCCATGTGCGAAACGGGTGGCAGCAGCAAAAACACGATATTGCCGGTAATCTTGGACTGGATCAGGCTTGACGAGCCATTGGCGAAGCTGTTCTGCAGCATCGACATCATCGCCAAGCCCGGGATCAGGAAAGCGGAATAATTCACGCCGGGATAAGGCTCGACATGCTGCCCGATTGAATGCGCAAAGATCAGTTGATACAACAGTGCCGTGAGCACAGGCGCGGCCACAGTCTGAAAGGAAACCTTCCAGAAACGTAGCAGCTCCTTGTAAAAGAGGGTGTAAAAGCCTTGCATGGTTGGTGAAGCATGAGACCTAGAGAGTTGAAGAGCAAAGCCCGGCACCTCACGACTCACACCTTGCTCCTCACTGGTTCATCATTTCCACAAAAATTTCTTCCAGATCTGGCTTGGTGATTTCAATATCTTTCAAGCCGATTCCGGCCAGACGTAACTCCACCAAAATCTCCTCCAGCCGATTGCAATCTGGCAAGCGCAATTCAATACCGTTAGCACTCTTCCCGATTAGTAACGGCTGCAGTGCGACAGGGAGATCAGGAGAAGTTGTCTTGATCAGCAGATGGCGCGCAGTGCCTCGACTCATCAGCGTGTCCTTGTCTTCCAGCGCCAGAAGATTGCCTTGCTTGAGCATGGCAATCCGATTGCACAAGGCCTCTGCTTCTTCCAAATAATGCGTGGTCAGTACAATGGTATGCCCAGCCACATTCAGACTGCGTACAAACGCCCAGAGAGACTGGCGCAACTCCACATCCACACCTGCAGTGGGCTCATCAAGCACAATAACCGGAGGACGGTGCACCAGTGCCTGCGCCACCATCACTCGGCGCTTCATGCCGCCAGAAAGCTTGCGCATATTGATATCGGCTTTATCTGCCAGACCAATATGGAAGAGAATTTCATCGATCCAGTCATCGTTATTGCGGATACCGAAATAACCGGACTGGAAGCGCAGCGTTTCACGTACGGTAAAAAAAGGGTCAAAGACCAGTTCTTGCGGCACGATACCTACAGATCGCCGAGCGGCACGGTAATCCCGCTCGACATCATATCCCATCACCTTCGTGGTACCCGTAGAAGCGCGAGTCAGGCCGCCCAAGATAGAAATCAGGGTCGTTTTACCTGCGCCGTTAGGACCAAGCAACGCAAAAAAATCACCCGATTCCACAGTAAAACTGACTTCTTGGAGCGCGGTAAAATCGCCAAATTGCTTGCTGACGCGATCAAAAACAATCGCCGTCACGGCTGAGGTTCTGCCGCAGGCGCTGAGGCAGGAGAAGCAGGCATTGCAGTATCTCCTGAAGAGACTGGCGCATCTGCCTGCGGCGACGGATCAGGAACATCTCCCGCCATCGGCAATGAATAAGGCGGGTTGCCGTCGTAGACTTTGTACCAGCGGCGTTGAAGGTAGGTATCGCGCACGAAAGCATACTGATCGTACTGATCATCCAGAACTTTATCGAGCGGCAACAACTGGGCACGCGCATCGACGGCATTAACCCCGACATAAGCATAACGAGCACTTTCAGGATTGATGTAGGTTGTTGGCCCTGCAGTGAACCGCACCGCCGGATCGATTGCATCCCGTACGGTAATAGGCCCCAGCAAAGGCAACATCAGGTATGGCCCGGTAGGAACCCCCCAATAGCCCAAAACCTGGCCAAAATCCTCGTCGCTCTTGGGAATATCGAGTTTACTGGCAACATCGATCAACCCGCCAATCCCAACTGTCGTATTTACCACGACACGCCCAAAACTATGAGCAGCGTCTGTTCCTTTGCCTTGCAGCAGCGCCGCAGGAATAGCAAACAGATCCACAATGTTTTCAAAAAAATTGTGCACCCCGGTTTGCACCGGTGATGGCAGGACGGTGGTCCAGGCCGTTGCCAGCGGGTGCAGGACGACCTTATCTACGCCTTTATTGAAGGAATAAATCGGCCGATTGATCGACTCAAGCGGGTCGTAGTTGTTGCGCGAGGTGGCACAACCAGCAAGCAACCCGGCTACGGCCAGGCAAAGAAGGGGATATCGCATAGTGCTATGTGACATATTGAGAAAATTATTATTCATTCTAGTCATTCCCTACAAATTCCGCCTGCGATTCATACTGATAGCGGTAGCAATTCACCAAGCCCATAAACCGCAATCAAACGACGCAATCCTTCAGGCACATCCACCAACTTGATGGTTCGCTCGGCATTTTTTGCGCTGCGACACCAGGCAAGAAGCAAGGCAGCTGCACTGGAGTCCGTTTCAGTCACGCAGGAAAGATCAACGATCACATCGCCCTGTGCCAACATCCCGTCAAGCGCCGGAATTTGACTCTTTACCGTATCCAAGGTGAGGGGCCCTTGTACCCGGTATATGTCACTCATTTGGAACTGGCAATCCCGGTATTGCGATCGGACAATTGTTTGATCAGCCCGTCTATCCCTTCTTTCTGGATAATGGAACTGAACTGATTACGATGATTATTGATAAAGCTGATTCCTTCGACCGAAATGTCATACACCTTCCAACCCGCATCGGTTTTTTCAAAACTGAAATCAAGCGGGATCGGTTTCTGGCCTGCCAGATTAACTTCACTACGGACATTCATTTCATCAGAAGAATTGCCGGCACGTGAGCCTTTGACTTCCACTTGCGCATTTTTATAGATGGTTAATGCCGAAAGATAAGTACGCACCAGCATCTGTCGGAATTCGCGAATTAGCGCCTGTTGCTGCTCCGCTGATGCTGTCGACCAATAACGACCCACGGCCAGCTTGGTCATTCGACCATAATCAGCCAACGGTGCCACGCGCGAGTCAACAAGGTCGCGAACCTTCGCAGTATCCTTGTCATTTTTCTTGATGATATCAAGAACGTCACGACTGACATTGCGCACAATCTGCTCCGGCGCTTCATTCGAAGCTGCCAACACCCCGCCGGAGACCAAAGCCACCACCAGAACCAACAACCATTTCATCTTCTTCATTTCAATTATTTCCCTGCGTTAGGCGTAGTGTTCTTGCCATTTCCTTCCGCCTTGCTGAAAAGGAAACGGCTAATCAATTGTTCCAACACGATGGCGGAAGAAGTAATTTTAAAAGTATCCCCATCCTTGAGCATTTTGTCCTCGGCGCCCGGGGTCAAGCCAATATACTGCTCACCCAGCAGCCCACTCGTCAGAATTTCCGCAGAGCTATCCGTGCTGAACTTGTAGCGGCTTTCCACCGCCATTTTCACTCGCGCCACATAGCGCTGTGGATCAAGCTCGATCGAGGCTACGCGTCCCACCACCACTCCGGCACTTTTTACCGGAGATCTGACTTTGAGCCCCCCAATATTCTCGAAGTTCGCCACAAGGTCATAACTCTGGCTTGCCGGCAACGTACTCTGACTGCTGACCTTGACCGCCAGAAAGAGCAGCGCTATTGCACCTGCCGCGACAAAAACACCTACCCAAAAATCAATCATTCCGCGTTTCATCAACTTATTCCCATCTGAATTGCTTCGTGGTGCCTGTCATGCCCCTCGGAACATGAAAGCAGTCAGGATAAAATCCAGCGCCAGAATCACCAGCGCGGAGGTAACCACAGTACGCGTCGTGGCACCGGACACCCCCTCGGCTGTAGGGGGCGAATCATACCCTTCGAACACGGCAATCAGTGAGACTGCCGCACCAAAAAATACACTCTTGATCACACCATTCATGACATCAAGACGAAAATCCACGGCACTTTGCATCTGTGACCAAAAGCTACCCTCATCCAAACCCAGCAGCTGCACCCCAACCAGATAGCCGCCCAAGATGCCCATTGCACTAAACATGGCAGCGAGTAAAGGCATGGAAATTACGCCCCCCCAGAAACGCGGAGCAACGACACGCGCCACAGGATTAACGGCCATCAATTCCATCGCCGCCAGTTGCTCCGTCGCTTTCATCAATCCAATTTCTGCGGTAATGGCAGAACCCGCTCGACTGGCAAACAACAAGGCGCCCACCACAGGCCCTAATTCACGCACCAGAGACAATGCCACCAGCACTCCGAGTGATGACGATGCGCCAAAACGTTCTAGCGTGTCATACCCTTGCAACGCGAGCACCATACCAACAAATAGGCCTGATACCACAATAATCAATACCGACAGTACACCTGAAAACCATATCTCACGCAGCGTCAGATTAAAACGCAGGAATGAGGTTGGCGAATGACGCAATAAAGCCACAAAAAAACGCGCGGCAAAGCCCAACTTAACCAAAGACCGCGAAAATGGCGCCCCTAGTCTGGAAAAAAAACGTATCAGGAAATTAATCACGCACAGCCTCCAATCCAAGGTCTTGCGCGTATGGGGGAGCAGGTTTGTGAAATGGTAACGGGCCATCGGGTTCGGCATTGATAAATTGACGCACAAACGGATGCGTGGATGTCCGCACTTCATCCGGCGTTCCTTGTGCGACAACCACACCCTCAGACAAAAAGTAGATGTAATCGACAATGGCTAATGATTCGGCCACATCATGCGTAACAACAATCGAGGCGGTACCCAGCGCATCGTTAAGCTCTCGAATCAGCTTGCCTGTTGTCGCCAAGGATATCGGATCAAGCCCGGTAAATGGTTCATCGTAAAGCATCACCCGTGGATCTAAAGCAGTTGCACGCGCCAAAGCCACCCGCCTTGCCATACCTCCAGACAATTCTGAAGGCATCTGATTAACCACCCCGCGTAGCCCTACTACTTGCAATTTCATCAAAACCAGATCCCGAATCATTGATTCGGGCAAGTTAGTGCGCTCTCGTAATGGGAAAGCCACATTATCGAATACGGATAAATCAGTAAACAGCGCGCCAAATTGAAATAACATGCCCAACTTGCGACGCATAGCATAGAGCCGACTTTCGTCCAGCGTACTGACATCCTCACCATCCACGAGTACTGCACCGGCTTTGGCTTTGACTTGCCCACCGATCAGCTTGAGCAAAGTCGTTTTTCCTGAGCCCGATCCGCCCATAATGGCAACCACTTGGCCGCGCGCCACCGTTAACGACACATCAGACAAAACAGGCAGCTCGTCATAGCCAAAGCTGACATGCTGAAACTCAACCAGCGAGGGGGTCATCTAATAGGGCCAAAGGTATAGAACGTTTTATTTTACAAGGATCAATCAGGTAGCAGCCAGTTAAAATTAATGCAATTTATGCCACCGACCAACGATACGCATGATTACTAAATTTTATTGCGGCCTAAAAGAAACGACAAAGACAGTTGGCCCAAGCCAATCAGAACAAGGCCCAAACAGTTAAACATACCAATCCACGTCCGAAATACCTAAGCACCAAACAAATGCGGAAAATCATCGACACACTCGTCGTAACACGGACGATACATCTGAGCGAAAACACCACCAGAGCCACAGTGCGATACACGAGCGCCCATGTTGTCCCGCTCCCGTTCCTCATCGCGCTGTATTTCCGCACGTAAAATACGGAATCTATTACCACCAAACAGCGGGAATCCTCGCTCGGAAAGCCTCTGTTCCAACTCGGTCAATGTATACTCATCCACCCAATAATCCACAGAAATACATTGTTGTCTCACATCAGCAGCAGCCGACACGCCCGGTAGATGTTCCAATATTTGCACGGCAATAGCCATGCGCTCTGCCGAGATCGCATTAAAGAAAATACGACGGTGCTTAAGTTGCTGGATTGAGCGCGGCATGGGTCTTTCTCCACCGAAACGTTTTCTAAGCGTAGTTCGACACCACCGTCTTAACGAACATAACAAGAAAAGAAAACCGATATTCGGCACAGACAGGCAATGACACCGCCAAACGAAACCGCCTTAACTGGAGAAAAAGAAACTGCAGGATCAAGAACATTAGGCCTGCCCATGAAGTCCGCTTACCTCCAAAATGCAAGCAGCCCCGCATGACCGGGGCTGCATTTGAGACGTTACGATTACTTATTTGACCACTGGCTTCGAGGCTCGATTTATCAGCAATTGTTGCACTTTGAGAATACTTAAGGCCTGTTGCAACTGATAGTCACTCTTCGAAACCAGCTCACGCGGTGAAGTTTCACCTGAAATGCCACTCGCATTCTGCTTCGCTGGCGGAGCATCGGTTTTTATTTTCAGCGCGGGCTCTGGCTTCTTCGCCTTATCGAGCGGATTATCCAAGTGGTGATCCAGATCAGCCTCACGCACCCGCAAGCTGTTGTCTTCCTTGCCGCTCAGCGTGGCTTCTTCAACTTCGACATCGGGTGTAATTCCCTTAGCCTGAATCGAACGTCCACCCGGCGTAAAGTAACGCGCAGTTGTCAGTTTGACCGCCGTTTTACTATCAATCGGAAGAATGGTCTGAACTGAACCCTTGCCAAAAGTTTGAGTGCCTACCACCAAGGCACGCTTTTGATCCTGAAGAGCGCCGGCCACAATTTCCGAAGCAGAAGCTGAGCCCCCGTTAACCAAGACCACAAGAGGAACTGTTTTCACTTCTTTGGGTAGATTTTTTAAATTATCTTCCTTGCTGTCGCGCTGGTAATACTCACGGGTCGCAGTGAGACGAATTTTGGCATCCTGAGTTCGGCCTTCGGTATAAACCACCAACGCATCCTTGGCCAAGAAAGCAGCAGAGACACCAACAGCACTATTCAATAACCCGCCCGGATCATTACGCAAGTCGAGCACAACACCATTAAGTGGCGCTTTGTTTTCGCGATACAGCGTTTCGATTGCCTTGGCCAGATCCTCGGTCGTGCGTTCCTGGAACTGGGTGACACGGATATAGCCATAGCCCGGTTCCGCCAGCTTGAACTTCACACTTTGCACCTTAATCACTGCACGCTTCAACGTCAGGATCAAAGGCTTGTTTTCACCTTTGCGGAAGACAGTCAAAATAACATTGGAGCCAATCTTTCCACGCATTTTTGCAACAGCTTCATTGAGCGTCAGGCCTTGAACCTGAGACTCATCTATTTTGACGATAAAGTCGCCGGACTTGATTCCGGCATGGTACGCAGGGGTATCTTCAATGGGAGAAATAACCTTGACCAGACCATCCTCCATATTAACTTCTATTCCCAAGCCCCCAAACTCACCCTGCGTATTAACCTGCAGATCTTTGAACGCGTCAGCATCCAGATAACTGGAATGTGGATCCAGTCCAGAAACCATGCCTTTTATCGCATCGCCGATTAGTTTTTTGTCATCCACAGGCTCAACATAGGTCTGCTTGATCAACCCAAAAACCGTGGAAAAGGCACGTAATTCATCAATGGGGAGAGGAGAAGGTGCGTTTTCTTTTTCCGCGTGAACACTGTAGGAAATGCTGATTGCCACACCGAGTCCGGCACCGGCAAGAAGAAGACCAATTTTTTGAAGCTTGCTAGCCATGTAAATCTCGTTATGTTCGGTTATCCGCCAACCCAACTCATGGGATCAAGCGGCTTACCATTTTGTCTTAGTTCAAAGTATACGCCGGAATCGCCCATGCCACCGCTGTTGCCAGTCGTGGCAAGATTGTCACCCGCCTTCACACTTTCGCCAACTTGCTTCAGCAAACTTTCGTTAGCTGCGTAGATGCTAAGGTACCCGCCACCATGATCAAGAATCAACAAATTACCAAAGCCACGCAGCCAGTCAGCGAATACTACCCGACCAGAGGCAATGGCCTTAACTGGCTGACCTGCGGCGCTTCGAATGAAAAGTCCTTTCCAGGTAGCACCTTCGCCACGTGCCGCGCCAAACCTGCCAACAATCTCGCCACGAACAGGCAAATGTAATTTGCCCTTGAGCGCGCTAAAGGCAACACCTGCATGTGACTCATCGGGCACAGATTCGTTCACATGTGGTTGAGGCTGAATTTTGTTGGGGTGGTCTGCCCCAGAACGGGCCGCACGGATGGCTTCCTGTCGAGCAAGCCGTTCCTGTTCGGCTTTTTTGCGCGCGGCTTGCCGGAGGCGTTCTGCCTCCTGCTGGCGAATCAACACATTGAGGCGTTCGACCAAGGCGCTCATACGCCTCTCGTCTTCGCTCAATTTTTGCACTTGGCTGCGCTGGGCATTAATCTGCTTGGATAGCCGGGATAGCACCTGTGCTTTTTGTTGGTTATCCTCGACCAACTGCTGCTTGAGCTTGAGCTTTTCACGTGCAATGCGCTGAAGGTTCTCATTTTTCTGGCGAATTTCATCGGCCAAGCGATTCAGCTCGTCCAATTGCCGCTCCAGCGAGCGAGCCAATTCTAATTGAGCGCTGGAAAGATAGCGGTAGTAGGTCAGTTCTCGGCTGATACGATTGGGGTCCTGCTGATTAAGAATCAGGCGCCAGGCCTCAATTTGCCCTGCTTTGTAACGAGTTTTCAGCAAGTCAGCCAGACGATTTTGACTCTTGCGAATGCCAATTCGTGCACCTGCGATGTCTTTTTCCAGCGAAGCAAGCTCTGTCGCCGTCAGTTCGCGCTCTTCGGAAAGCCCAGCCAAGACCCGATTTGCCTCAGAGATAGCGTGTTCGGAATCCTGCAACGCATCTGCAGCCTCTACCTTCTGAGTTTCATTTGCCGCAAGATTTTTTTTGAGACGATCGAGCTGGCTACGCAACTCCTTGAGTTCCGCCTGCTTAGCCCGACTTTCTTCCGGAGCGACCGCTGGCGCGGCCTGCACCTCTAGAATGCAGACCGCGAACAGAATGAAAATCGCTCGATGAAGTTTCACACTTACTCGAACGTGATCAGCGAATGGCCGGTCATTTCCGCAGGTTGCGGCACGCCCATCATGGCGAGCAATGATGGCGCAATGTCTTTCAGCGCCCCAGCGCCCTGCGGAGCCAATTTGGCTTTGCGGCCGATATAGACAAACGGCACCATATCGGTCGTATGCTGAGTGTGTGGCTGATGGGCAGTATGGTCATACATCAATTCGCAGTTGCCATGATCAGCGGTAATCAGCACTTCGCCACCAATAGCCAACATCGCTGCCACGCACTTGCCCACGCATCCATCGATGGTTTCCACGGCTTTTACGGCCGCATCAAAGACACCGGTGTGACCCACCATGTCGCAATTGGCAAAATTACAGAAAATTGCGTCATATTTTTTTGACTCAATCGCTTCGACCAATTTGGCAGCGACTTCCGGTGCCGACATTTCCGGCTGCAAATCATAAGTAGCCACTTTCGGCGAAGACACCAGAATCCGGTCTTCACCGGGAGCCGCCATTTCTTCTCCGCCGGAGAAGAAGAAAGTCACATGCGGGTATTTTTCAGTTTCAGCAATACGCAATTGTTTCAGACCGAGGCTACCCAGATACTCACCAATGCCGTTCTGGACCTTTGGCTTGGTATAGGCCACCGGAATCGGATATTGATCGCCATAACTGGTAGCGCTGCAGAAATAACCCAGCTTGGGCTGACGAGCCTTGAAACCCTCAAAGGCTGGATCGATCAGCGCGGTGGTCATTTGGCGGGCGCGGTCCGCACGGAAATTCATGAATACCACGGCATCGCCATCTTCCATCTTGATCGGAGTACCGATCACGGTGGCTTTTACGAATTCATCGTTTTCATCGCGAGCATAAGCCGCCTTCAAGCCTGCCGGTGCCGTAGCCGCCGATTCGAGGCCCACGCCTTCGACTACCGCGTTGTATGCCGGCAGCACTCGTTCCCAGCGTTTATCGCGGTCCATCGCCCAATAGCGGCCAGTAATGGTGGCAATTTTCGCGCCGGTTTTGTCGCAAACCGCCTGCAGGTGTTCAAGAAAGACTTCTGCGCTGCGTGGGGGTGTGTCTCGGCCATCCAGGAACGCATGAACCGCGATTTTCTTCGCCCCTGCGCTTGCAGCAGCTTCGATCAAGGCATAAATATGGTTTTCGTGGCTGTGCACCCCGCCAGAGGACAGCAGTCCCATGATATGCAGGGTCTTGTCATTTTTAACGGCCGTGTCAATAGCCGCGCTCAGGATTGGGTTTTGCCCGATGGTCCCTTCCGCGACATCGACATCAATCCGGCTGATATCCTGCAATACCACACGACCAGCGCCTATATTGAGATGGCCAACTTCGGAGTTGCCAAACTGCCCTTTGGGCAAACCAACAAATTTGTCGGACGCGTTGATCAGAGTCCAGGGATTTTCCGCGAAAATACGGTCAATATTCGGTTTTTTAGCTGCGAGAATCGCATTGTCTTCAGCTTCGGGGCGATAGCCATAACCATCGAGAATCAGTAGCAGAACAGGCTTAACGGGAGTACTCATTGGGTCATCCAAATTTAACAGGTTGAATGGCGCAGCCCAAGAAACCTTAAGGTTGCGGTCAGGAATTATTCACGAGTACTATTCTACCCTAATACGCTCCGGGCGCGATTTGACCTAAACCAGTGATCAATTGGCCAATGGAGCTCTCCTAGATACAGAGCACAACATGCCAGAACACGATGAAATTATGGACCACAGGCAGATCAATGGGGCGTCACGCGCCATGAAAGCCATGTCACACCCTCTGAGGCTCAGGATACTTTGCCTGCTGGGCGAACAGGAAGTCAGCGTTCAAGATATTGTTGATCAAGTTGGCACGACCCAGTCCAATATATCCCAGCACCTTGCCCTGATGCGCGAAAAAGGGGTGCTGCGTACCCGCCGGGATGCCAATCGCATTTATTACCGCCTGTCAGATGTACGCATGCTGCAAATACTGGTACATGTCCGCGATTTATTTTCGGGATTTTAGCGCTACCGTTTCATCGTAAACGCTGCAGCATCGCGGCAAATTCCTCATTCTCCGGGACTCCAATCACTCTATCTTCTCGCAATTTACCTGACTGATCAAAAAACAATAGGGCAGGTGGACCATAGAGGCCAAAGCGCTTGAGCAGCGCGCGATGCTCAGGCGTATTGGCAGTGATGTCGGCGCGCAGCAGCGTATAACCCGACAAATTCTGGCGAACCACCGGATCAGTCAGCGTGTATCTTTCGAACTCCAGGCAACTTACGCACCAGTCGGCATAAAAATCCAGCAAGACCGGCGTCCCGGTTGAGCGCAATACGGCCGCATCCAGCTCTGCACTACTGGCGACATTTTTAAAATCCAACCCAGGAACAGCGCGATGCGTCTGCCAAAGGGGCCGAGCAATCCAAACAGCCATCGCCAGTAGAACCACACCGAAAATTATCTGTACGACCTGCAACACTTTCGATGAAAGCCGCGGCAATGCAGCAGCACCAAACATGCCTATCACCAATAATGGGACGCCCAAGCCCATGGCCATGGCATACAGCGCGGCGCCGCCGAGCCACACATCGCCAGTTTGCCCCAGATAAGCCAGCACCGATACCAACGGTGGCGCAATACAAGGCCCAACGATCAGTGCGGAAAGCGCGCCCATAATAAAAACCGAGAGGAAGCGTCCACCCGGAAGGCAATTGGCCCAATCATTGATCCGACTTTGCAAGACACCGGGCAATTGCAAACTGAATACACCAAACATCGAAAGCGCCATCAAAACAAAAAACATGGCGAAGCCGGCAATCACCCATGGTTGCTGCAACGTAACCGAAAGAAGCGCACCACTGGCAGCCGCCAGCACGCCGGCTGCGGTATACGTGAGCGCCAAGCCTTGTGCATAGACGACAGACAATCCAAACGCACGACGCTGTCCGTGCTGTGCTCCGCGTAAAACGATGCTGGAAACGATAGGAAGAAGTGGATACATGCAAGCGGTAAACGCCAACCCCAACCCAGCAAGAAAGAAAAGAAGCAATGTGGCGGGAAAACTACCCGCAAACAGCGCCGGACGTGACGGTTCTTGCAATGGCGGACTTGGGCTAGCTTCGGCCATCGGACCAAACAGCGCTTGCAACGCCATGGGCTTACTCTGTGGCGTGAACTCGGCTGGCTGCAACGTTACCGTTTGGGGTGGATAACAAATACCCGCCTCGGCACAGCCCTGGAACTTAAACGTAACGCTTACCCCATCTTGCAAGGCATGACTCGCCAGCAAACGGATCGCCATCGACTGCGGATAGATTTCAACTTGCCCAAACGCTGGATCACGCTTGATCCGGCCGGGCGGGTATGACAATTGAAGGGGCAACGCAGGGGATTCGAAGGAAAAACGTTCTCGATAGAGGTAATAGCCTGGTGCGATACTAAAGCGTGCCTCCAGCGTATGCGCATCAATCTTGACAAGACTGGGCCGGAAGGCTTGTTCGGGGGCCAGTAGCTCGGGCTGAGCCAGTACGGGCAGGGCCAGAAACCACCATAGCAAGAAAATCAACCCGAATTTCATAGTCGTGATGATTCCTGTGTCACCCATGCCAGATAGGCCGGCAGACCCGCCGCCAACGGCAGGGCAATGATTTCCGGTACATCATAAGGATGCTCGGCCACGAGCCAATCCTGCACCGTAAGATACCGCGCGGCAGTTGTTTTGATCAGCAAAGGAACTTCCGTGGCCGTTTCGATTCTTTCATTCCAACGATACATGGATTGCACCGGTGCCAGACGGTTGACGCAGGCGGCAAGCCGCGCTTCAATGAGTCCTTTGGCTAGCCGGTCGGCGCAAGCATCGTCCGGGCAATTACACAAGACCACCCACACACTGGAATCTTTCATGCCGTACCTGCTTCTTTTTTTGATCCTTGGCTACCCAATCGCCGAGATTTACGCGACATTGCAATTGGTGCATTCCATCGGTGGTTTGTTGACGCTGCTTTGGCTGGCGAGCGCATTCACCCTGGGCATATTGATGCTGCGCCATCACAAGCTTGCCGTGATGGCGACCTTGTTTGGCGATTTGCGTTCCGGCACCATCACGCCGCGTTCCTTGTTCATCCTGGCCCGCTATTATTTGGCAGCAGTCCTGTTCATCATCCCCGGCCCCATCAGCGATGTGATCGCATTGATTTTGCTGCTGCCTTGGGGAGGGCACATGATCAATACCAAACCCGTCGATGAAAGCATTCTGGAAGGCGAGTACCGCCGCGTCGATTCAAAGCAGGATGACAATCTTATCCACTGAGAAGTTCCTGCGGATTCTTGTTGCTACCGCTGATTTCCACCACCTTGCGCCGAGAAGTTTCCCCCGACTTGAGCGAAACTTGGCGCAAGGGCACAGAAAACCAGTCTGACAAAGCGCGCATCAAGCAATCATTGGCTTTGCCATCGACGGGTGGTGCCGCCAAGCGCACTTTCAGGCAGTCACCGTACAAACCGGCCACTTCGGTTTTTTTGGCACCCGGCTGAACATGCAGACGCAAGGTAATCCGCTCGTCTGATTGGGTAAACCACTCCATCAGGCAGCAATCAGCACACGTTGCAAAATCAGCGGTTCAAGCTGAGCCAGAAAGACATTAAGCAACAGTTGTATCAGCAAAATCAGCACCAGTGGCGTGATATCCACCCCGCCCACCGGCGGAATAAAACGGCGCAATGGTCCCAAAAATGGCGAAGTCAAGGCATTGAGGACTGGCATTAACGGGTTATAGGGCGCAATCCATGACATCAAAGCTTGGCCAATGACTGCGGCGAAAAGCAGATAGAGCGTCATTTTCAACAATTCCAGCAATGCTGCGATCATCAGCACCGCCAACGACAGCGGCGAGGCCAAAATAAATGGCCAAGGCGAAAGCGTTAGCAACAACAAGTGCATCAAGAAAGCAAAGAACCAGGCCAGCACAAAGCTGGTGGTATCAAACCGGCCCGCCGCCGGAATCACACGGCGCAGCGGCAGTACAATCCAATTGGTCAAGGAGAGCACCACATGCGCTAACGGGTGACGGAAAGAAACCTTCGCCGCCTGAAAATACAGCCGGGTTAGCAGCAATAGCACGAAAAAATCGGCCAGATTGCGAATCAGAAAAGATAATGTCTGGGTGAACATGCAAGCTCCATTCAGGGTTCGATGTCGCGGCCCAATTCCTCGCCCAATTCTTTCGAGCGCGCAGCGGCGGCAGAGGCTGCAGCAATGATAGTGGAACGCAGTTGACTGTTCTCAAAAGCGTTTATGGCTCGCTCAGTGGTTCCCCCCTTCGAGGTGACCTTATGGCGCAAGGTGGCAATATCATCCGGGCTTTCCAACGCCAGCTTCACTGCGCCGGCAAAGGTTTGATAAGCCAACTTCTGCGCAACTTCCGGCGCAAAACCCTGCGCCCTGGCAGCGGCCTGCATCGCCTCCATGAAGTAGAACACATAGGCAGGACCCGAACCGGAAATAGCCGTGACCCCATCCATGTCGGACTCATCATCTACCCAGACAAACTCTCCGATGGCAGCAAGCATGCGTTCGGTCACCTCACGATCAGCGTCGGTCACGCCCGGACCGGCATAAACCCCAGACATGCCGGTTTGTACCAAGGCCGGGGTATTGGGCATCACGCGCACAATGCGCGGGTGATGATCCAACCATTGCGCCAGGGTATCTGCCCGAATGCCTGCGGCAATTGAAATGACCAAGGCATTATCAATCCGGTCCTTCATGGCCTCGGCCACCGCACGGAATTGCTGTGGCTTAATGGCAAAAACAATCACATCACTCTTGGGGAAAATTTCATCCGGCGCAGAAGAAATCACACCAAACTCATTTTTCAAATGCTCACGACGCAATGCATCCGGTTCTATCACATGCAACTGACTTGCTTCGAAACCACGCTTTACCATGCCACCGATCAATGCTGTGGCCATATTGCCACCACCAATAAAGGTAATCTTCATATTTATTTTCACAATCCTTTGTTGGAATAATCGCGAACACCAAACAATGCAGTGCCCACACGAACCTGAGTTGCCCCTGCGGCAATCGCCAATTCCAAATCAGCCGACATGCCCATGGAAAGCGTATCAAGAGCAAAACCTTGCCGGTTCAAATCGTCACGCAATTGGCAAAGCAGCGCAAACTGGCGCGCAAGCTCCTCCTTGTCTTGTGTAGGCGCTGGAATCGCCATCAACCCACGCAAGGTGAGCCGGGGCAATTCACGCACCGCACATGCCAACTCAACGACGGCTGCCGGGAACACCCCGGATTTACTGGCTTCACCGGATACATTAACTTGAAGGCAGACATTCAAGGGAGGCATTGGTTCCGGCCGTTGAATGCTAAGGCGTTCGGCAATTTTCAACCTGTCAACCGTATGCACCCACCCGGCTCTCTCGGCCACCCATCGGCTTTTATTGCTTTGCACAGGGCCGATAAAATGCCAAATTATTTCCGGACATGGCTGCTCCAATTCGTCGTATTTTTCGACAAATTCCTGCACATAGTTTTCGCCAAAATTGCGCTGACCGCATTCGTAGAGCTCACGAATACAGGCGGCAGGATAGGTCTTTCCGACCGCAATCAGCTGTACGCTTCCGGCCTTACGGCCGGCAGTTTGCGTTGCTGTCGCGACGCGATGCAACACGTCTTGCCATGCTGAGAACATCGTTGCCATAATGGTCAGGAAAGTTTCCCGTATCCGTCGCTAAAGAAGAGGAAGAATTATAAATGGAAATTGCCGAACTCCTGGCATTCGCAGTCAAGAACAAGGCCTCCGACTTGCATCTTTCGTCCGGATTGCCCCCAATGATCCGAGTACATGGCGATGTCCGCCGCATCAATTTGCCGGCCATGGATCACAAGGACGTGCACGACATGGTGTACGACATCATGAACGACGGCCAGCGTAAAGTGTATGAAGATACACTGGAATGTGACTTTTCCTTTGAGATTCCCAACCTTTCGCGCTTCCGGGTCAATGCCTTTGTCCAGCAACGCGGTGCCAGCGCCGTGTTCCGGATGATTCCCTCCAAGGTGCTGACTTTGGAAGAACTGAATGCGCCACGCGTGTTTCAGGACATTGCCAAAAACCCGCGCGGACTGGTGCTCGTGACCGGACCGACCGGTTCGGGCAAATCCACCACCCTTGCCGCAATGGTTAATTTCATCAACGAAAACGATTACGGACATATCCTGACTGTCGAAGATCCAATCGAATTCGTGCACCAATCCAAGAAATGTCTGATCAACCAGCGTGAAGTGGGTCCGCACACCCTTTCATTCTCCAACGCCTTGCGTTCCGCCCTGCGTGAAGACCCCGACGTGGTTCTGGTCGGGGAAATGCGCGATCTGGAAACCATCCGTCTGGCGTTGACCGCAGCAGAAACCGGCCACCTGGTATTTGGTACCTTGCACACCAGTTCGGCCGCCAAGACCATTGACCGGGTGGTGGACGTTTTTCCCGCAGCAGAAAAAGAAATGGTTCGCTCCATGCTATCCGAATCATTGCGTGCGGTGATTTCGCAAACGCTACTGAAAACCAAGGATGGTACCGGTCGCGTTGCCGCCCATGAAATCATGATTGGCATCCCTGCCATTCGCAACTTGATTCGCGAAAACAAGATTGCCCAGATGTATTCGGCCATTCAAACCGGCCAGGCTGTCGGCATGCAGACGCTCGATCAATGCCTGCAAGGCCTGGTACAACGCAATATCGTCTCGATTGGAGAAGCGCGCACCCGCGCATCCAATCCCGACAACTTCAGAGGGTAATGCCATGGAGCGCGACCAAGCTGCCAAATTCATGCAGGATTTGCTCAAGCACATGCGGGCGAAAAATGCATCGGATCTTTTCATTACGGCCGATTTTCCACCGGCAATGAAAATCGACGGGAAAGTCACCCCGGTTTCCGGTCAAATCCTGACCGCCCAGCACACCAAGGAATTGGCGCGCTCGATCATGAACGATCGGCAGGCAGAGGAATTTGAAGCGACCAAGGAATGCAATTTCGCGATTAATCCCGGTAACCTGGGTCGTTTCCGAGTCAATGCCTTCGTCCAGCAAGGCCGTATTGGCATGGTTTTGCGGACTATCAACTCCGAAATCCCAAAGCTCGAAGAACTCGGACTGCCGCCGGTGCTGAAGGACATTGCCATGGCCAAGCGCGGCCTGGTGATTTTTGTGGGCGGTACCGGATCAGGGAAATCGACTTCGCTCGCCGCCATGGTCGGGGTTCGCAACGACAACGCCTATGACCACATCGTGACCATCGAAGATCCGATCGAGTACGTACACCAGCATCACAAGTCGATCATTACCCAGCGCGAAGTCGGCGTCGATACTGATTCCTGGATGAGTGCCCTGAAGAATACCTTGCGCCAAGCGCCAGACGTGATCCTGATTGGCGAAATTCGCGACCGCGAAACCATGGATTACGCCATCGCCTTTGCTGAAACCGGGCACTTATGCATGGCCACGCTGCATGCCAACTCGACCAATCAGGCACTTGACCGAATCATCAATTTTTTCCCGGAAGAACGACGCCAGCAATTGCTGATGGATCTTTCGCTTAATCTCAAGGCATTTGTTTCCCAGCGTCTCGTCCCACACCGCGCAGGCAAGGGTCGCGTAGCCGCCGTGGAGGTCATGTTAAACTCGCCGTTGATTTCCGAGCTGATTTTCAAGGGAGAAGTCCATGAAATCAAGGAAATCATGAAGCGTTCGCGCGAAATTGGCATGCAAACATTTGACCAGTCGCTGTTTGATATTTTCGAAGCTGGACTCATCAGTTACGAAGACGCACTAAGAAATGCGGACTCGGTCAACGATCTGCGCCTGCATATCAAACTGGAAAGCGCCGAATCGAAGAATAAAGATGTTTTCTCAGGCACTGATCACCTCGATATCGTTTGACTGGAGTAGCACTTGCCGAAGGTCCCTGTCTCATTAGCCCAATGTGCCAATCTTTTTGGCCATTCCAGTTCTTGTCATGTGTTTGCACTGACGGGCCTGGTGCTACTTTCGGCGCAGCTTCAAGCCGCCGGCTTGGGAGATATCCGGACACTTTCTGCGCTGGGAGAACGCTTTGAGGCTTCGCTCAACGTCTCGCTTTCCGAAGGCGAGGCCGTTTCGTCAGATTGTTTCCAAATCACGCCACCGCATGACGCAAGCGATGTCCATGTCTTGCACAATGCGCGAATCGAATACCGAGGCACGGGACAAGGCGGCGAAATCCGCATCCACGGCACCGAATACGAGCAAGAACCGCTGATGAAATTGGCGGTGCGCCTACGCTGCCCGGAAGAAGCGACGCGAGGCATTACGCGAGAATACAGTGTGCTGCTTGATCCTCGTGATTACAAAGCCACGAAAATACTCTCACCGGCCATGGCACTTTCCTCCAACCGGCCGGAGCCCGTTGCGCCGCCGAAACCCGTCCCACCTTCTCCAAGCTTGAGCAGCAACACATTCAGTTCCTCGACCGGAATACAACAAGCCGCCCCGCGGAAAAAACGCACAAAAGCACCTCATGCTGTAGTGAAGCCAGCGACCAACGAACAAGCAGAGTTTCGCCTGCAGCTTTCCACAGCTGCGCTTGATCCTGAACGTACCAATCTTTCGTTATCCGAAGATCAGAAGCAGCAACTTCGTGAGCACTTGTTATTGCTTGAGGCTGATGACCAAACCGCCCAGTTGTTGCAGCTGAAAGATCGTATCGGTCGGCTGGAAAAGCAACTGGCGAGCATGCGGATGCCGGTGAGCTCAACGCCTGCCGTGATTGCACCTTCCAAATTGCAACCTGTTCGCAATGCTGGCCCCCAGGAAAACTTCGGCGCCTGGCTCTGGGCCGCACTGGGCGCGTTGTTACTGATTCCATTGGGGTTTGTTGCTTGGCGCTGGAGAGCTCGTAAACAGGCAGAACAAGAACTCTTCTCCTTCGATGCCGCTTTTGAAAATACCTCACCGGCCACACCGGTTCAGGAGACGCCGGCAACCGCGCCTATCGTGCAGGCCAACTCGTCCTCATCGGCCCGAAACGAGGATTGGGGTGAGGAAAACATGGATGTGGTGTCGCCGGAAAGCGTGGCAGAAGAAGCCCAGTTGCTGCTGGACCATGGGTTGACACGTCAAGCTATCGAATTACTGTTGCAAGAAACCGCGCTTCGACCCACCGCGCTGGCACTCTGGATGAAACTTTTCGAGGCCTACTGCCTTGCGACAGATCGGCAAGGGTTCGAGACCCAAGCACAGGCTTTCCGTACGTGCTTTGTCAGTGATGCGCTGTGGGAACAGGTACAAGATTTGGGTAAGAGTATTGATCCGGGCAATCCTTTGTATGTAAAGATTGCCAAATCCAGTGCAGAATTGGTCGTCCTGGTCGATAAGCAGGAAGCGCCCCGCAAGGATGCGTCCGACAATGATTTCGATGTCATCGATCTGCTACAGCAACATGCGCCCCCAGAAATGACACAGGAAAATCTGGCATCCGAGCCGGAGAACATCGAAATTGATTTACCCCTGGATTTCCATCTGCCGGAAGACGCATCTGAAGAACTGAACGAGTGGACAGTTCAGGATCCTACGGTCCAAGCCGAAAATATCGAAGAACCCTTGTTTGACTTTGATATCCCCGCGTCACCGTCGCAACCAGAAATATCAGAAGCCAAGCCACTTGAGCCTGAAGATTTTTCATCCGAAGATACCGTCATGCAGAACATCGCCCGCATGATTTTTTCCGGGCCGCGCGAAGAAGCTTGCCGTCAACTGGAAGAATTGCTGTTCCGCGGAACACTTGAACAGCGTTTGCTGGCCACAAAATGGCTAGACAAACTCTTGCCGGTCAAAGATTCGTTTTAAGCGTTTTACCAAGGAATGACGGGTGATTCGCTCAATGACCACCCGTCTTGTTAAAAAATGCCGTCCATTACCCTGGTCAACTGAGTCCGTGTCAGTCCAACAAGCCCTCGAACAGTTTGGTCGACAGATAGCGCTCCCCAAACGAGGGGATGATTACCGCAATCAGTTTCCCGGCATTTTCAGGACGCTTGGCGAGTTCAAGCGCCGCCCAAGTGGCTGCGCCAGAGGAAATTCCGGCCAGAATCCCCTCTTGAGTTGCCAACGCACGCGCCATCGCGAAAGCATCATCGTTCTTGACCCGGATCACTTCGTCGTAAATGGCCGTATTCAACACGGCAGGGATAAAGCCGGCACCAATCCCCTGAATCGGGTGCGGGCCTTTGGGGCCTCCAGAAAGGACTGCGCTGGCATCCGGCTCAACGGCAACCGCTTTGAAAGAGGGCTTGCGCGCTTTGATCACCTCGGCAATTCCGGTAATTGTGCCGCCCGTACCCACGCCAGCAACAATGATATCGACCTGACCATCGGTATCCCGCCATAATTCTTCGGCCGTTGTTCGGCGGTGAATTTCCGGATTGGCTGGATTTTCAAATTGTTGTGGCAAGAAATAATTGGTGTTTGCCTCGACCAGTTCCTTGGCCTTGGCAATGGCTCCACCCATACCATCCGGGCCCGGTGTCAGGATCAGTTCTGCGCCATAACCACGCAACAATGCACGACGCTCTTTCGACATAGTCTCAGGCATGGTCAGAATCAGCTTGTAGCCGCGCGCCGCGCAGACCATGGCCAAACCAATACCCGTATTACCGGAAGTAGGCTCAACAATCACCGTATCCTTGTTGATCAACCCAGCTTGTTCCGCGGCATCGATCATGGCAAAGGCAATACGATCTTTGACGCTATGCGAAGGATTAAAATACTCCAGCTTGGCCACGATAGTGGCACCTACGCCTTCGGTAATACGATTCAGACGAACCAACGGCGTATTGCCGATGAGTTCGGTAACATTATTGGCAATTTTCATGGCAGCATCCTTGTGGTGAATGAGGGTATGGCATGATTCTATCGGTTATAACGGCAAATAAATAAATTACATTTACAACTAAGGAAAGATCGATGCAAATATATCGCGTCGGCGGTGCAGTGCGCGACAAGTTACTCGGGTTACCGGTACAGGATACCGACTGGGTGGTGGTTGGCGCATGCGTCAATGACATGCTGGCCGCCGGCTTTCTTCCTGTTGGGAAAGATTTCCCAGTATTTTTGCATCCCAGAACCAAAGAGGAATATGCCCTTGCACGCACAGAACGCAAATCCGCGCCGGGCTACAAAGGATTTGTAGTGCATGCCAGTCCGGAAGTCACGCTGGAAGAAGATTTACTGCGTCGAGACCTGACCATCAACGCCATGGCCGAGGATGAAAATGGACGACTGATTGATCCGTTCAATGGTCGTGCAGATCTCGCAGCCAGAATATTTCGTCACGTCTCCCCCGCTTTCAGCGAAGACCCGGTACGCATTCTGCGCCTGGCGCGTTTCGCCGCCCGCTTCGGCTTTGCCATTGCTCCGGAAACATTGACTCTGATGCGCGACATGGTTGCCAACAACGAAGTTGACCATCTGGTGCCTGAGCGCGTCTGGCAGGAGCTTAGCCGGGGCCTGATGGAGGCTGCGCCTTCGCGCATGTTTGAAGTGCTGCGCAAATGTGGCGCATTGGCACGCATCGCTCCGGAAATCGATGCACTGTTCGGCGTGCCCGAACGCCTTGATTATCATCCGGAAGGGGACAGCGGCACCCATACACTGCTGGTGCTCGATGCCTCGGCCAAATTGGATCTACCCTTGCCTGCACGCTTTGCTGCGCTATGCCACGATCTAGGCAAGGCACTCACGCCAACCGACCAGTTACCACGTCATATCGGGCACGATAAACGCGGACACGACCCCATAGAAAACTTGTGCGAGCGACTACGGGCATCGGCGGATTGCCGTGAACTGGCGTTGATGGCCTGTCGAGAACATATCCTGGCTCACCGTGCACGCGAGCTGCGTCCTGAGACCCTAGTCGACTTATTCCTGCGCTGTGACGCCTTGCGCCGGCCAGAACGCTTTGCGCTGCTGCTTGAGGTTTGCCGCTCGGATGCGCAAGGCCGTGCCGGATTTGCCGATGCGCAGTATCCGCAGGCCGCCTATTTGCAACACATGTTATCCGCTGCCAATCATATTGATGCCGGGGCTATTGCCCGCAACTGTGTGGATAAGGCGCAAATTGCTGATACGGTTCGCCTGGCCCGCGTAGAAGCGGTGCGCCACGCCCGAGCCACCGTTTAATCCTGCGGCAAATATAACAACGGCGGGCTCATGGGCCCGCCGTCTTTGTATGCAAGATGATGCGTGTGTATTACCTGTTTCAAGCCATTGCGGGTAGCAGCGCTTGCTTCATTTTCTGCAAGGCCTTCACTTCGATCTGGCGGATACGTTCTGCAGAAACATTATATTCAGCAGCCAGATCATGCAGCGTCAGTCCTTCGCCTTCATCTGCCAGCCAACGTGTTTCCACGATTCGGCGGCTGCGCTCATCCAGGCTTTCCAGCGCTTCCAGCAAACCATCGGACTGCAGCCGGTCAAACGCACGACGCTGCAACGTTTGTGTCGGTTCATTGTCATGATCGGCCAGCCAGTCAATCGGGGATTGATGCGCATCGTCATCATTGTCATCGGCCAACAACGCGACATCCTGACCACTCATGCGCACTTCCATTTCCAGTACTTCTTCTGGTTTAACCCCCAGAACATCGGCGATACGCTGCGCCTCCTTGTGAGTCAGCGCGGCAAAACCGGTTTTCATTGAACGCAGATTGAAGAAGAGCTTGCGCTGGGCCTTGGTTGTCGCCACGCGCACAAGCCGCCAGTTACGCAAAATATATTCGTGGATTTCTGCCTTGATCCAGTGCACGGCAAAGGAGAACAGGCGCACACCACGATCCGGTTCAAAGCGCTTTACCGCTTTCATCAAACCGATATTGCCTTCCTGAATCAGATCCGCGTGCGGCAAGCCATAACCGGAATAGCCACGGGCAATGGAAGCAACAACACGCAGATGCGAAAGAACCAATTGGCGCGCAGCATCAAGATCACCATCGTTTTGCAGGCGCTCGGCAAGTTCTTTTTCTTCCTCAGCAGTGAGCATCGGAATGGCATTGACGCGCTGGATATAACTCTCGATGCTGTCGCCACCGGACAGTACGGGTAAAGTGAGCGCGGTTCCCATTATTCAGATCTCCTCAAACATGCGGCCGGAGCTTTCCGGCCGTCCCATTTTATCACTCGACGAATGAGAGTGCTAAAAATGGAGAAAGTTCATGCTTGCATTCCAGCACAGGACCATTCGGATTGCACGGTAATTATTCCAATGCATCCGATAGCCCCGCCCTATTAATCTCTCACAGCAACATCAATACTGTATAAAACAAGCTATTACAATCACGCCCAAGTTTGTTCGCTTCATTGATGTTGGCGTAGATGTCGCCAAACGGCGATCCAAGAACCCACAAGGCAGAGGCACATTGTCGCGGCACAAATCACGCCAAGACTCATCAACCCGGGAGACTGCAACTCGAATTGCTGCCCGTAAGCCTGGGCCAAATCGCGCACCGCGGGATTGAGCCAACGTAGCGCCAACCAGACGATGGCACAGGCAAGCGCCCCACCCAACAACCCTTGTGCCGCGGCAAAATGAATGAATGGACGCCGAATAAAGCTATCCGTAGCACCGATCAGCTTGGCGACCTCAATTTCTTCCTGCCGCGTCAAAATCTGCATGCGTATGGTATTGCCCGTAATCAGCACCAGCGCGGTAGCAAGCAGTACCACGACTGCCTGAAATACGGCCCGACCCAAGGATATCAATCGCTCCAGACGACGCGCCCATGCCGAATCCAGCTGCACCTCCTCTACGCCCGGCTTGGCTGTGAGTTCCTTTTGCAGCGCTTCAAGCTGGTCGGCTCGATTCTCCTTGGCCGTAAAGATGATCGCATCCGGCAGCGGATTATCTGGCAAGCCGGCCAGCAAATCGCCAAACCCGGAAGATTGTTGCATCTCTTTCAACGCCTCCTCCTTGGGCACATAGCGATGCTTGGCAATCCGTGCATCGCTATGCTCCAGTGCGCGCAAAGCCTGGATTTCCCCTGGCGTCACGCTGGCACGCAGAAAGACCGTCACCTGCGGCTCCACCGGCAGATGTCCGGCCACGTCTCCCAAACTCGCCACGACCAGCCACAATGCCAGGGGAAACGCAGTTGCAATGGCGATCACCAACAGATTCAATAAACTGGTCAGGGGATGACGCAACATGCCTGCCAAGGTTCTCTTGAAGGCATACCAGTGCTGACGGAATTCGTTCTTCATCGCGATTCCTTAGGCGGTGAACTGGCCGTTTTTCAGGCGCAGGATGCGGCGGCCATAATCAGCCATCAGGGTTTCATCATGCGCGGAAATCACTAATGTCACGCCGACTTGATGGAAGGATTTGAACAACTCGAGAATATCGTGCGCATAATCGCGATCCAGGTTGGCAGTGGGTTCATCCGCCAGCAGAAAGGCCGGGCGATGCACCACGGCCCGGGCAATGCACAGGCGCTGCTGCTCACCGCCGGACAGGGCAATCGGATTCAGTTTTTCCTTGCCGGCAAGCCCCACCTTATCCAGCGCAGCCAATACGCGCCGGCGCGCATCATGGTTTTCAAAGCCGATGATATCGAGCGGCAGACGCACATTGTCGTAGACGCTGCGGTCAAACAGGATTTTATGGTCCTGGAAAATCAACCCGATATGCCGACGCACAAACGGAATCGATGCGCGGCGCATGCTGCCAACATTCTGCCCGTTGACGAGAACCGCGCCGCCCGTGGGGCGTTCAATGCCGGCGACGAGCTTGAGAATTGTGGACTTGCCTGCACCCGAGTGCCCGGCAAGAAAGACCAGTTCTCCGGTTTGTATCTCGAATGACAGATTTTTCAGCGCATCAAATCCACCCCGATAACGCTTGGATACTTGCTGGAACTGGATCATTTACGGTCTCTTTTTAGGCAATCCAACTGGCGAATACAGCGCAAATCAAGCAAAGCTGGCGCGATCAGGACGCGCCACCCAGGCGGCATGCAACAGCCGGTGCTGCACGATTTCCTGCCCTTCTTCGCGGCAGGTCCCCCGCGTAAAGCCTACCAACTGGAAACCCAGCTTGGTCAGTACCCGGCCGCTGGCCGGATTGGTGAACAGATGACGCGCATTCAACTCCCACAGAGTGCAGGTATTGAACACGTGATCGATCACCGCACGCCCGGCCTCGGAAGCATAGCCCTTTCCCCAATACGGTTCGCCCAGCCAATAGCCCAGCTCGGCGCTCATCTCATCTTCGAACAACACTCCGGCGCAACCGACCAGCGTCAAGCCATCCTTCAAGCAAACGGCCCAAGTCCACTCCTGCCCCTTGTTGAAAGCACTGCGTTGATCGGCAATGAATGTTTTAGCCATCTCTTCGCTGTACGGATGCGGGATGCGACGGGTATTTCGCGCCACGTTCAGGTTACCAGCCAGCAAGGCAACCTGGGCAACATCGTCCGCACGCAAGGGACGCAGGACAAGATTTTGTGTCAATAAAGTGGGCAAGGTATTCATTCGAACAAGGCCTCTACATATTCCGTGGCACTAAATGGGCGCAGATCATCAATACTTTCACCGATACCGATGAACCGCAAAGATACCGGACGTTGTTTGGCGATAGCGGCTATCGTCCCGCCCTTGGCCGTGCCATCCAGCTTAGTCAGAATCAAACCGGTCAAACCCAATGCATCGTCAAAGGCTTTGACCTGCGCCAGTGCATTCTGGCCAGTATTGGCATCAAGCACCAGCATGATTTCATGCGGCCCCGTCGGCTCAGCCTTTTGTACCACCCGCTTTACCTTGCGAATCTCTTCCATCAGGTTCAATTGTGTCGGCAAGCGCCCGGCGGTGTCGACAATCACCACATCCACGCCACGCGCCTTGGCCGCATTCACGGCATCGAATGCTACCGAGGCCGAATCGCCGGATTCCTGCGCGATCACCTGCACGCCGTTGCGCTCGCCCCAGACCACCAATTGTTCACGCGCCGCTGCACGAAAAGTATCACCAGCCGCCAGCAACACACTCTTGCCCTGACTCTGGAAATACTTTGCCAGTTTGCCGATGCTGGTTGTTTTACCGGCCCCATTCACGCCAGCCACCATCAGGATAAACGGATGGTGGCCAGAAATATCCAGCGGCACTTCCAGCGGCGCAAGCAAATCAATCAACGCACTGCGCAATGCACCGCGCAGCTCGGAAGCATCCTTCAGACCGCCAAGCGAGACGCGCTCGCGCACATCCTTGAGCAGATGCAGCGTGGCATCCACCCCCATGTCTGCGGTGAGCAGCACGGTTTCCAGTTCTTCGTACAGGGCGTCATCAATCTGACCGCCGCCAAACAGGCCTGCAAGGTTCTTGCCCAGCTTGTCCCTCGTCTTGGCAAGACTGGCCTTCAGTCGTTGAGCCCAGCTTAACGCAGGGGTGGTTTCAGGTATTGCAGCCGGCTGTTCTGTCTCCGCCACAATGGGCTTTTCTTCGGGCTTCTTGCGAAACAAATTGAACATCTTGAAAGGTTCCAGCGCGCAGGCGCTAAAATAACGGGATTAAGTGATTTTAGCGCGGAGCGGGCATGTCAGCACAGTACAAGAATCAGGTTCGTATTATTGGAGGGAATTGGAAGCGCCGTATGTTGCGTTTTCCGCAGATTGAAGGCCTGCGTCCGACCCCGGATCGGGTGCGAGAAACACTGTTCAACTGGCTGGGCCAGGATTGCACCGGATTGACCTGCCTGGATCTTTTTAGCGGCAGCGGCGCGCTGGCCTTTGAAGCTGCCTCACGCAATGCCAGTAAAGTTGTGGCCGTTGAAACGGCCAAACCGGCACTGGACGCGCTGCGTAGCAACCAGTCCACACTGGATGCCCGCAACCTGGAAATCGTCTGGAGCGACGGCATGCGTTTTCTGGACAGCACCCCGGAACGTTTCGATGTCGTCTTCCTCGACCCACCCTTCGCCTCCGATTTACTGGCATCC
>JARLJJ010000398.1 GCA_031291275.1 Formivibrio sp. | reverse complement strand
GAAGCGGTCAGTGAAGGCGGGAGGCTCCCGCATCGAACGAAGGATCTACGACGAAGCAGTGAGGACGACGTTGGTGCTGCTCTGGGAGGCTTCAGACCGTTTGTGTGGCAAACGACTCCAGCCGTTGATTCCGATCCTGGTGGAGGCGATGGAGCGCCATGGGCATCTGGAATTGGCGCCGGAGATAAAAACGAAGCTGGCGACGATGAGCGCTGCGACGATCGACCGGGCACTATCGAGCGCATCCACGTCATCGACTGTGACCTCGGCAAATCCGGATCTACAGCGACGATGCGCGATGGTTTCCAGGAACTCGTCAGCGAAGTTGCACTTGCCAAAGCCGGCATCGTCATGGGGCTCGAGGTCTCACGCTTGGCGCGCAATTCTGCCGACTGGCACCGGCTACTTGAACTGTGTGCGCTCACCGCGACCCTCATTCTCGACGAGGATGGCATCTACGATCCCGCCAGCTTCAACGACCGCCTGCTACTCGGACTCAAGGGCACGATGAGCGAAGCAGAGCTACACATCCTCAAGGCGCGCATGCGCGGCGGACAGATCAACAAAGCGCGCCGCAATGAACTTGAGATGGGACCGCCAGTGGGGATAGTCTATCGCCCAGATAGATGCCTCGATCTTGATCCAGACCTTGAAGTTCAGGCGGCACTGCGCCTGCTGTTCGACACCTTCGAACGCACCGGGAGCGCGATGCGAACCGTCAAGTTCTTCCTGGAGGAAGGCATTCTTTTCCCTCGGCGTCTTCGTTCCGGACCCAACAAGGGCGATCTATTGTGGGCCCCACCCCGGCATGCCCGGATCCTCCAGGTGCTTCATAATCCGCGATATGCCGGCGCCTTCGTCTATGGGCGCACACGGACCCGCCGTCGGCCTGATGGCGGCAGCACCACTCGCACGCTGCCAATGGCGGAGTGGCAGTTTGTGACGCCCGATCTGCACCCAGGATACATCGATTGGGAACGGTTTAAGGCCAACCAGGCGCGTCTCGCAGACAATGCACAGGCCGACATTCTATCCAATGTGCAACTGTAATGCTGGTGGAATTTACAATTCGCCGCACCTTCTGGGATTATTTCGCCGTCGAAAACTTCGCAAAACTCGAAAAATACAACTCAAATATTTCACACCTTAAATATTATTTTCAATAATAAAGGTCATTATTTTTAAGTAATTTTATCTGATATTTCAAATCATAAATCATAAATCATATTTAAATGGAAAAACCCAACCAAACTGTTGTAGGAAATATTTAGGATAATATTCATAACATCTTTATAAGTAAATATTCTATCGAGAGAAGCGTCGCCAGATTGGAGGCAATTTTGGCAATTTTGACAATTTTCTAAACGGAATAGGCTTTGACAAAAGCTATTACCACGCTGTTAATCAGAGGCGTAAACCGAATCGGATAAATTTAACGGCAGCACGAACAATATCGACCATGGCGAATGCGGGCGCACGGGGACTCTATGAGATCAGATCGTATAAGCAAGGTTTTGGCCTTGGAGGCTCTCGTTCGGGAAATTGTCGCGGATAATGACACTACAGGCGCATGCCGTAGCAATTCTGCGCATCATGAAACTTTTTTGACCGCTGTCCGGGCGGAAATTTCCCGCCGCCGCGGTCGCCGCGCACTGTTTTCGGAGTACGACATTTTTGCAGACCCGGCCTGGGATATCATGCTTGAGATGTATGTAGCGAACGCTACCGACACCAAGTTATCAATCACCGCAGTCGGCCTAGAGGCAGGCGTTGCGCCAACCACCGTCTGGCGCTGGATTTCCGTCCTTGAAAACTATGGGTTTGTAAAGCGCACCGCAGATGTGTCAGACAAGCGCCGGCACTGGGTATACTTAACCAAGAAAGCAACAAATATGCTGCAGGAG
>JARLJJ010000397.1 GCA_031291275.1 Formivibrio sp. | reverse complement strand
TGGCTGAAGACTCCCCTGGGTCTGGCGGTGGGAAGAAACTGGGACGGTCCAGTGGATCATACTGTCCGGGTTGTTCGCTTCGACGATCTGGAAGAGAAGCCTGTGGCAACGCTGCTCCACTATGCCTGTCACCCTACGATTATGGCTTGGCAGAATCAGCTATTTACTCCTGACTTTCCAGGTGTAGCCAGGAAAGTGGTCGAGGATCAAATTGGGGGAACTTGCCTTTTTCTGCAGGGGGCGGCCGGCGATATCGGGCCTACGTATGGATTCACGGGCGATCTCAAGGTATATCGGCGACTCGGTACGATGCTGGGGCTTGAGGCGGCAAGTGTTGCGGCAAAGCTCGTGACATTGCCGCGCCGGCACGAGGTTACAAGGATACAGGCCTCCGGCGCACCGATTGCGATTTACGACGATTTGCCAGATGAACCGGCCGAACCCATCTTCCGTATTGAATCCCGCATGATCAAATTGCCGCTTCAGACCCTTCCATCGATTGCAGAAGTTGAGAGGAAGGTTCACGAAAGCGTCGATGCATTGAACCGCCTCCGCAAGAGCAATGCGCCGGAAGAGGAGGTGAGACTAGCCACGGCCAAGGCTGTTGTGGCGGAAGACAAGTTAGTGACGATACGCGAGCATGAAGGAAAGACCCATGTCGATTGGCGCATGATCGGCATTCGAATTGGGGATGTCGCGTTGCTCTCAGTGCCGGGCGAACCACTAACGGATGTCAACCAGGCCATCGTGAAGGGCTCTCCGTTTGCACATACGCTTTTCTCTGGATACTCAAATGGCGGCTTTGGGTATCTGCCAACAGCGAAGCAATACAGCGGAGGTGGATACGAAGTCGAGTCGTCGCCGTTCGCACAGGATGCCAGCGACGTGTTGGTGGCTGAAGGATGCGACACGCTTAACAGGCTTTGGGCAATGCGTTAGCCTTGTGCGGAATGGTATCACGCTGGTGCCCGACTCCGGTTCGGCGCATCGCGGTTATACCGTAACGCCACTTGGTAACGGCGACTACATTGTGCTGATTCGGCACTTGACAGATAGAAAGATTCACATTGTGGGTTAACCGGTTTTCTCCGGTGTCGTGACTGTCAGATGGTTACGACGTGTGGCACTCTGTTAAATCCAGCGCACCTTAGCAACCTATGAAAGGAAGTTATGTCAGAGATTCAAATTGATGGAGTTGTGCCGATCATTCCAACTCCGTTCCTTGTTGATGGTTCCATCGATTGGAATTCCATGAAAAATCTAATAGATTTCGCCGTTGGAGCCAAGGTTTCTGCAGTGT
>JARLJJ010000396.1 GCA_031291275.1 Formivibrio sp. | reverse complement strand
TCGTGGCGCAATGTCAGACCAAGATCATGTTCCCGTCGCCGACGGCGGACCGCGCGGTTTATATTGACGGCCTCAAATGCACTGAAGGGGAATATCGCTCGGTGCGCGAAGAGATGGCGGTCGGTAAGCGCCGCTTCCTGCTCAAGCGCGAGCAGGCCAGTGTTATTTGCGAATTCGATCTCGGCCAGATGCACGATTATGTCGCTATACTTTCCGGCCGGGCGAATACCGTGCGCTTTGCAGAAAAACTGCGCCGGGAGCTGGGCAATGAACCAGACAAATGGTTACCGGAATTTTTAAGATCCTACCATGACGCCAAAGACTGAGAGGAGGATGATGTGAATTCCTATAGACTTGCATATGTGGCTGTGAGCGTCGTGGTGATGTTGAGCCTCAGCGTGGCGCCAAAGGCCGCCGCGCAAATGGCGGTGATCGACAGCGCCAATCTGGGGCAGAACATCCAGACCGCCGCGCAATCGGTCATCGCGGTGGAGCAACTCAAGGCGCAATTGTCGCAGCTTAAGCAGACCTATCAAATGTTCACCAACCCTACCAATGTTTTGAGCCTGGCGGCTGGAATGGAGAACCAGTCGATCGAAAACCCGATGCCCATGGCGAACGCAATGGCGGGGCTGGTCGGAGGAACAACCGCACCGTCCGGTGCGGCGGCAAATTATTATAACCAGAACCATGTTTATGCACCGACGGATGGTTCGGCCGCGAGTGCGCAGTTGAACGCCAATGGCAATGCCATCGCGAATATCGAAGGCATTGCATCGACGAATCTCGCCGCGATTCAACAGCGCATGCAGGATTTGCCGAATCTGGAATCGGATTTGAACGCTGCCACCTCGATCACCCAGGTCGATGCGATCAATGGCCGCATCGCAGCGGAATCGCAATTCGTGCAGGCGCAGCAGGCACAGGCGCAGAATCTTCAGGTGCTGGCGAGCGAGCAAGCATCGTCGCAGCAACAGCAGCAGAAGGAGCAGTTCGTCGAGGATATGACCAATGCCTCTTCGGACTACAGCCAGGCAGCTGCCGCCGATAATACAGGACAATAGCCATGTTAAAATCCCAGATTATAATTGGTTCATTGATCATCATAGGTGGCTGCGGCGCACTTTATCTCGTTGTCGATAACAGCCATTCTGGTCGATCAACTGGTTCTTCAAGCACTGCAATAAGCCCGGTGAACTTGCCGCCTGAAGTGCACTCGGCGGCGTGGTATGTTCGCCATCCAGATGTTCTGAAGCAGGATGAGCGGCGCTGTGCCGGAAATGCCGAAATGATGACGCCGGCCGCATGTCAGAACGTGGCCTCGGCGGATGCGCAGCTGGCGGGCGCGGATTATGCGAAGGCTGCAGCGGCATTCAATGCATCAGCAGGACAATCTAAATCCAACCCGAAACCTCCATGAGGTGAGTGATGGCAAGCGCAAGCAATCTTGATCCGTTCTATGTGTTTGATCAAACGATCCAACAGCCATTTACGAATGGAATGATGGCCACTGTGAATGCCGCGATGTCGGCGATACAGGGGCCGCTCACGGCAATTATAGTGTTGTGGATTTTATTGACGGGTATACTCGTGATGCGGGGAGATGTCGGCGTCAGGACCGGCATTTCGAGGATCATATCTGTCAGCCTGGTGGTTGGTATCTTGATGTCCGCAACACTCTATAATGAGTATATCGTATCATTCTTTTCAAGCGGTATTCCAAACTGGCTTTCATCGGCGTTTTTGGGTGTCACAGGCGCACAGCCCACGGCCCATCAATTTGATGCGATCTGGAATGAAGCCAATGAGCTATTTGTGACCGCAGAAAGGAACTTGAACTTCTACAATGTTCTGTATTCTGTGGAGCTTGGTCTTTTGCAGGATCTGATCGTTTTTCCAATCGGCATCACCTTCCTCATTTATGAGGCAACCAGGATCATGATCGATGTTATTGTCTCGATCGGTCCTTTTGTCTTGGCCGGTTATCTATTTTCCGCGACCAGGGGGATAGCTGATCGGTTTATTGGTAAGCTGATCGGTCTGACAATTCTCACGCTGCTTATCGATATCGTGTTGAGCATTATCATCAATGGTGACGCGGCGTATTTCAATGTCAGCATGACCAATCTGAGTTTTGCGAATACGGCGGAAACGGTCACCATCTGCATCCAGTTTTTGGTTTTTCTGACGCTGGGCAGTTTAATCTGTGCCTTTTTACCGGCTGTGGCGAGTTATCTCGGTGGTGGTGTTGCCGTCAGCCCGTTGAGTATGGTGTCGTCAGCGATGCAGGCGGGGCGTGTGGTGCAAATGGTTCGCGGTAGCGGACGACCAGTTCCGGGGAGAGCGTAGATGTACAATTTTATGATTATCTCAGCAAATAATCTGATTCACCTTCCACTCTTGCTCATTCTGGTTTGGGTTGTCTGTCGGAAATTTTTCTCGAAAAAGCCGCTTCCCGCGATATTGACGGTTCCTGGGCGGTTATTTCGATTTCTACTGATCATCATCACCTTCGGGCTTCTCGCCGGATGCTCTAATCCCGATCCTCTTGCCGTGGCGTCCGGGCCGCTCTTTGTGCTGAATGCGGGGCACTGGCAGTCAACGCCGCAGGATTTGGCCGCCCCTCCCAAGGTTGCGGACAGGTAGGCCGTGATGGATCAGAACTCCGGCACATTCCCTCTCGCGCCCGCCATGCTGGATAAGCATTACAGGGAGGTTTTGTCGTTTCAGGAAGCGCGGGCGCGCTCGGCGCGACTACTCTCCAAAGGCGCGCTGGTGGCGTTCGCTGTTTCCATGCTCGCCAATCTGGGGCTGGCATGGGCGGTGACCTCGATGTTGCCATTGACCAAATTGGTGCCGGTGTATTTTCTCATTCGCCCGGATGGCACGATCGATAATTCAGTCGCGCTTTCAACCTTGCCGGCCTCCACGCATCAAGCGGTGATCCGCGCGGCCCTCTGGCAATATGTGCAGATGCGCGAAGGTTATTCCTATGATACCGCTCGCTACCGCTATGACATCGTCTCCGGCATGTCGGATGCCGCGACAAAAGCCGCCTATCAGGCGTGGTTCAATTATCCCAACCCGCAATCCCCGCAGGTGACCATCGGCAAGAATGGCGTCGTGACCGTGGAGCCGATTTCAGTGGCGCTGATCGGTCCTGGCGTGGCGCAAGTGCGTTACCAGCGGATCTTTGAGGCGGGCATGAATACCGCTGTTACGACCACCTGGACCGCAACGGATCAATTCGAGCAGGTCGATACCATGCCTGATGCCGAACGGCTGGATGATCCTGGCGGCATCATCATTACCAGCTACCAGAACGAAGAGGATA
>JARLJJ010000395.1 GCA_031291275.1 Formivibrio sp. | reverse complement strand
GATAAAAATGGTCTTGCCTTCGATATGCGCCACGCCGTGGCCTTCGAAATCCAGTGATTCAATATGGGCAATGCGGGGCGGATATTTTTGCGTGGACATGGCGGATCAAAGCTTTGAAAAGAAGCGGATTATACCGGGAACGCCGAGCGCTGTCGGGGGGCTGAGCCCAGAGGAGTGATCAGGCTAGCGCTTGATGGCCAGAACCAGGACGCCGCAGGCCACCATGGCAATGCCAGCCCACTCGCGTGGAGATGGCCGCTCGCCAAGAAAGGTGAAAGCAAAGACAGCCACGAGAACCAAACTGAATTTGTCGATGGGTGCCACTTTAGATGCTTCGCCGAGTTGCAATGCACGAAAGTAGCAGACCCAGGATGCCCCGGTTGCGAGGCCTGAAAGACCAAGAAAAATCCAGGTTCGGGAGGAAAGTTCGAAGGGATTACTCCACTTTCCGGTCAGAACGACAAAGGCAGTCAGGACAAGAATAATGATCGCAGTCCGAACTAGCGTGGCAAGATCGGAATCAACGCCTTTGATGCCAATTTTGGCGAAAATGGCGGTCATCGCGGCGAACATTGCCGACAATAGCGCCCAATAAACCCAGGATATTGAATTGGTCATGGCGAATCCTGTCTTGTTGAAAAATAGGCAGCAGCGTGGGCATGCCTGTTCTTGCCTGAGAAAATCGCTCAAAAGAGCATCGACTGAGCCGTGTATCCTCAGGCTATGACCCGTGAAATCATACGCCGATTCCTTCCTTGACCAAGGTAAAGTGATTCGTTGGTTCGGAGAAATAAGCCTGCATTCAGGATACGAGAAAGGGGTTTTGAGGCGAAATACTGAAAATGTTGTTTAGTACATGGTGAGGATGGAACAGAGCAGTTGTGTCGGTGTCGAAGCGTATTGCCTTGGCCGGCAGTTGCCAGTCCTGATGAGCTGGAAGTCGTAACAATAACTATCAAGGAACGCGTTATATGGGAAGCCTCGAAGCCCTAAATCAGACTTTTTTTCTGAGTATTAATGCCAGGCCAGATACCCCGGCCGGGGTTATCTCGCTGGTGATTGCTGTTGCCAATGATCTGATTCTGCTGATTCCATTGCTGTTGCTTGCCGTCTGGCTTTGGGGTGATGAGCACCTGCGTAACGTGGCGATCAAATCTTGCGTGGTCACCTTGATCGCGTTGGGGCTGAACCAGTTGATCGGCCTCGTTTGGCAACATCCCCGTCCGCTGGCGATGGGGCTCGGGCACACGTTCATGGCACATGCACTCGACTCGTCGTTCCCGAGCGATCACATCACCGTATTTTCCGCGATTGGCTTTAGCTTTTTGCTGGGAGGGCTACGGTACTTGGGACTTCTGACACTGCTGGCCGGGTTTGTTGTTGCATGGGCACGTGTTTTCCTGGGGGTTCATTTCCCGCTGGATATGGTTGGCGCGGTCGTTGTCGCAGGCGTGACTTATTTCCTCTTTATTCCCGTCTGGAGCGTAGGCGGCGGATGGGTTATGCAAGCGGCATTGATCGCCTATCGGAAAATTTTCGCCTGGCCGATTTCATCCGGCTGGGTACGGCATTGATGCCAGCCTGATGCACCGAGAGACTGGTGAGCCCATGGGTCGGTAAAATACAATTCCTTAAGCAAAGGTAAGGCTATCTTGCCGGATTCGATTGCCCATCATTTCGGGGCAGTTCTGTGATGCATGCTGTTTGATCAATCAAGGAGTGAACGATGTCCGGTGTTAACTATGTCGCTAGTCCAGCCCGCTATGACTCGATGCCCTATCGGCGTCTAGGGCGAAGCGGCCTGAAACTACCCACTCTGTCACTGGGTTTGTGGCAAAACTTCGGAAAAGAGGCCGATTACACAACCGCAAAAAGTTTATTGCTGCGTGCTTTCGACCTTGGCATTACGCACTTCGATCTGGCGAACAACTATGGCCCTCCGCCGGGAGCTGCCGAAGAGTTGCTGGGGAAAGTGCTTGCCACGGATCTTGCAGCCTATCGTGATGAATTGATCATTTCTACCAAGGCCGGCTACCGGATGTGGCCTGGACCTTATGGCGTAGATGGTTCGCGTAAATATCTGTTGTCCAGCCTGGACCAAAGTCTGAAGCGGATGAAGATTGATTACGTTGATATTTTCTATTCGCACCGTTTTGATCCGGATACACCGTTGGAAGAAACGATGGGTGCATTGGCGAGTGCGGTTGAGCAGGGCAAGGCTTTATATGCCGGGATTTCTTCCTATTCGGCGAAAAAAACCCGAGAAGCTTCTGCCATGTTGCGAGAAATGGGTGTGCCTTGTGTGATTCATCAGCCTTCCTATTCCATGCTCAATCGCTGGATTGAAGAGGATTTGCTCGATACGCTCGAGGATGAAGATATTGGCTGCATCGTGTTCTCGCCTCTGGCACAAGGGCTGCTGACCGGAAAATATCTTGGCGGCGTGCCGGCGGATTCACGCAAGGCAAAAAGCGCTCCCTCGTTCCGGGAGAATTTCTTGAGTCCGGCCAATCTGGAAAAAATTCAGGGATTGGCCGACATCGCCAAACGCAGAGGGCAATCCTTGGCACAAATGGCGCTGGCCTGGGTCTTGCGCGATGCGCGCGTAACTTCTGCGCTTATCGGTGCAAGCAAAATCAGCCAGTTGGAAGAAAATGTGGCCGCATTATCCAATTTGAGTTTCTCAAACGAAGAGCTTGCAGAAATTGATGTTTGGGCGAGTGATGCCGATTTGAACATCTGGGTGGCGTCGAGCACGGCAGGCTGATTTCAATATCGACAGTCTGAGCAAAACCTGCGCCGGTGTTCTATTCCACGAGCCCGGCGCATATGGAATATTCGACTTAAGCTTGCTTGTACGAATGAGTAGACAAAAAAACGCCCGATCCGATTGTTTCTGGCAAACAACCGTAGACCGGGCCGAGGAGGAGGAGAAGAGAGTTCGATTTGCGGAAGCCGCAAAACAAACTTGCAGTACCACCGCCCATGCAGCTGGGCGATGAGCAAACTATACCCAAGCGTTGATATTTACTCAATCTTTTTTGTAGTAAAACTACTTGTAAACTGGGGTGAATTTTCACAAGAACTACAGTTGAATATTGTTGTCATCCCCGTTCCCTGTAAGTGCGCCAGATCCCTTTGCCCATCGTGCAGCCAATTCATTGCGAAGAGATGCCGGATGCTTTGAGTGCGGCAGCAGCTTGTTTGCTGGTTTTGCTGCGGTAGCCCAACCAAATCAGCCCCAGCCAGACAGGTACCAGTGCCACGGCGATTTCTTCACCATTCAGGTAAAGCAGCACCAACATCAATGCCAAAAAAGCCAAGCATAAGTAGTTGCTGAACGGAAACCAGAAAGCTTTGAATACAGGGTCAACGCCTTCCTTGATCTTGGTTCGGCGGAACTTGAGGTGAGCCAGACTGATCATGGCCCAGTTGATGACCAACGATGCCACCACCAGCGCCATTAATAACTGGAATGCCTTGCCTGGCACCAGATAGTTGAGCACAACACAGGAAAAGGTGGCGAAGGCAGAAACCAGAATGGCGGGAATCGGCACGCCACGTTTGTCGACATGTGCCAGAATGCGCGGCGCATTACCCTGTTGCGCCAAGCCATGCAGCATGCGGCTGTTGCAATACACGCCGCTGTTATAGACCGACAGAGCGGCAGTCAGGACCACGAAGTTGAGCAGGTTAGCTGTCATGTTGCTACCCAACGCCGAGAAGATCAGCACGAAGGGACTGCCACCTTCCGCCAGTTGGCTCCATGGGTAGAGCGACAACAGGATCGCCAGTGCGCCGATGTAAAAAATCAGGATACGGTAGATCAGCTGATTGACTGCGCGAGGAATACTGTGGCGTGGATCATCGGCTTCGGCTGCGGTAATGCCGACGAGTTCCAGCCCGCCGAACGAGAACATGATGATCGCCAGCGACAGCACAAAACCTTTAAATCCGTGAGCGAAGAAGCCGCCCAACGCCCAAAGATTTTTGATCGAGGCTTGTTGACCGCCAGTGCCAGAGAAAAGAAGCCAGCCGCCGAACAGGATCATGCCGACAATGGCGATGACTTTGATCAGTGCAAACCAGAATTCCAGCTCGCCGAACAGTTTCACATTGGCTAGGTTCACCGCGTTGATCACCACGAAAAATGCCATGGCGGAAACCCAGGTTGGCACCATTGGCCACCAAAAGTGTACGTAGATCCCGACAGCAGAAAGTTCGGCCATGCTGACCAGTACATAGAGCACCCAATAATTCCAACCCGAGAGAAAGCCGAAAAAATCGCCCCAATATTTGTAGGCGAAATGGCTGAACGAACCGGATACCGGCTCTTCGGCAACCATTTCACCAAGCTGGCGCATGATCAGAAAGGCAATGAAACCACCGAGTGCATAGCCCAGAAGCACCGATGGGCCGGCCATCTTGATAGTTTGGGCAACGCCCAGGAACAGTCCAGTACCGATTGCGCCACCCAGTGCAATTAACTGGATATGGCGATTTTTCAGCCCGCGCTTGAGCCCCTCGCCCTTGATTTCTTCATTCATTGAATAACCTCGTTTGATGCGGCCGAAGCCGTGCTGCGATGGCCGAAATGCCTGAACGTCGGGTATTTCGACAGCCAAAGACGGGCCATAGCGTAGCCTCTTTGTTGGAGGTGTTACATTGGGGAATGTCCGCGCAAGGTAATGTTTGATGGGTTTCAAACAAAATATGCGTTGTTGCGCACTTTGTTGGAATTGATCGAATTCGTTAGAGCCGATTTTCAATGAAAAGTCGCTTTCATGCCCGGTCTGGACGGTGGTGCTGGCGATATACTCGGTGACTGGCAAGACGTGGTGATAATGGATATGGAACGTGAAACCCTCGAATATGATGTGCTGATCATCGGTGCTGGTCCGGCTGGACTGGCTGCAGCGGTGCGGTTGGGACAGTTGGCACTGGAAGCGGGCAAAGCGCCGAGCATTTGCGTGCTGGAAAAGGGCGCGGCTGTTGGTTCTCATATCCTGTCCGGCGCAGTGATCGATCCGGTCGGATTGGATGCACTGCTGCCTGACTGGCGCCAACGCAACGGCTTTTCTTTTGTCGAAGTGAGTGAAGAGCGGCATCTGATTCTTGATGAAGATACCGCAACGGCCATTCCCCGGGCGCTGATTCCCCCGCAACTGCGCCAACGTGGCGGCATCGTGACCAGTCTGGGCGATGTTTGCCATTGGTTGGGACAAGAGGCCGAAACGCTGGGCGTTGATATCGTGGCGGGCTTTGCCGCGGTTGAGCCGATTGTCGACGCGGGTGTTTTGGTAGGAGTGTTGACTGGCGACATGGGCCGAGACCGGCAAGGACAACCGAGAGCGAATTTTTCGCCGGGGGCAGCGATTCGTGCCCGTTATACGCTGGTTGCCGAAGGCGCGCGTGGTTCGCTGACCGGGCAGCTGGAAACCCTGTTTGCCTTGCGGGCTGATGGAAGCACGCAGAAATATGCCTTGGGCCTGAAAGAGTTATGGCGTCTCGATCCTGCCAAGCATGAAGCAGGATTAGTCATTCACTCAGCAGGCTGGCCGCTGGGCAAGGAGGCGCACGGTGGTGCCTTTCTCTACCATTTACCGCAAGGACTCGCAGCAGTTGGTTTGGTTGTTCATCTGGATTACCGTAATCCATGGCTTGATCCCTTTGCTGAATTCCAGCGAGCCAAGAGTCATCCTGCGCTAAATGAATTTTTGCACGGGGGCGAACGTTTGGGCTTTGGTGCCCGAACCCTTGCCTGTGGCGGACCACAGGCTGTTCCCGATTTGATATTTCCAGGTGGCGCGTTGATCGGTTGCGCGGCGGGATTACTTGATCCAGCGAGAGGAAAGGGCGTACATGGCGCAATCTTGTCGGGAATTGACGCAGCAGAAGCAACCTTTGCCGCGTGCATGACCGGTCGTTCTGGCGATGAACTGAATGAATATCCGCAAGTGCTTGGCGAATCCGCACTGTGGGCCGATTTGCAGGCGGCGCGTAACTTTAAACCCTGGTTGACGCGTTTCGGCACTGGCTGGGGCGGGGCAATGGCTGGCGCAGAACTGTGGCTGGCGCAGTTAGGCATGGGCATTCCCTGGACGTTTGCCGGTGCCGCCCCGGATCATATCGGGTTGCGATCGCGGGGTGAGTCAGTCGTGCCCAATTACCCGAAGCCGGATGGCCTCTACCGTTTTGATCGAACCTCATCCTTGTATCTGGCGGGAATCAGTCATGAGGAAAATCAACCCTGTCATCTGCATTTGCACGACCAGCAAGTGCCATTGCAGGTCAATATCCCGCGTTTTGCCGCGCCGGAAACGCGCTATTGCCCGGCTGGTGTGTATGAAATTGTTGGATCAAAAGACGAACCGGACCTATTGATGCATTCAGCAAATTGCCTGCATTGCAAAGCTTGCGATATCAAAGACCCGCAACTGAATATTGTCTGGACGCCGCCGGAAGGGGGCAGCGGGCCAAATTATCGCGGTATGTGATTTTCTTTGCCAAGGAATGAAGGGGGCGGGGAAGGCTTTTCCCCGCTTCTCATCACAAGCTTTAAATGATTAGCCTAGCGATGTCTGTCCTGACAGCTTGCGAATTTCCTTGTCGAGGAAATAGATACCCTTCCCATCCAGGCCGATCACGGCGATCTTGTCGAGAATGCTCTTGAACAAGCGCTCTTCTTCGTGCTGCTCGCTCACATACCATTGCAGAAACTGGAAGGTGCTGAAGTCCTCTTCTGACAGGGAAAAAGCCACCAGTTGGTTGATTGCATGCGTGATCTTGAGCTCGTGTTCATAAGTTATTTTGAAAACCTCCCCCAGCGATGCGTATTGGTTGGGCGGAGCTGTGACTGCGGCAAGCAGCGCCAATGCACCGGTTTCGCAAACATAATCAAATAATTTGTACATGTGCTTTAACTCTTCAGCCGCATGCTCGCGCAGAAAAGTGGCACTGCCGGTATAACCCTGGTGATCGCACCAAGCGCTCATTTGGAGGTAAAGATTGGAAGAATACTGTTCGTGATTGATCTGGTGATTCAGTCGGTCGATCATGGCAGGGGTCAACATGCTGGGTCTCCTTGTGGCAGTAGGTATTCACAGGCTCGATCAAATGATGGCCTGTTGTTTTTATCTGGCAATGCTATTCGGTTTACTGCTGAGTTAATCAAGCCTGCGCAGTGGCATGCTTTTGACGGCGGTATGTGGCACGGCTGGCTTGATCCTGTGAGGACTAAGAGCAAGTGGTTGCAGGACGCAGTACATTCATCATTGGCAACATTCCCCGCTTGTACAAGGAAGTGCGGCAAGGTGTCCGATACACGGCTGCCTGATATGGGCGCTTTCTGGAGATTCTTCGACGTTATTTGCAGAGCTGATGTTTTGGAGGAAGGGCTGAGGTCGCCTTGTACCGGACCTGCCGGTTGATCTGGGTCGTGTCAGGCTTGGGCGTCTGTGGTGGGTTTTGACGAACCGCGCAGGCAGGTGCCTGCGCGGAAAATCAATATTATTTCTTGCGGTCTTCCTGTGCTTCATACCACATTGCATTCATTGCACCGATCAGCAGCGCGGCGGTGAGTCCCAGTATCCAAGTGAAGTACCACATGTTTTTTGTCTCCGGTTGTTCAGTATCGACCAAGCTGGTTTTAATCAATAAACCGACTTGCTGTTTTCTTCAATGAATGTGCTTGTCACCTTGCCGCGCATTATCCGATAAGCCCAACTGGTGTAGATCACGACCAATGGCAGGAACAACACGACCACTCCGAGCATGATCGCCAGTGTGAAGTGGCTGGAGGTGGAATCCCAAGCAGTCAAACTGCTTTGTGGGTGGCTGGAAGAGGGCATCACGAAGGGGAATAGTGCTGCGCCTGCAGTACTGATGATGCCGGTACATGCCAAACTGCTGGCAATAAAGGCGATTCCGCCTTTACGTTTGATGGTGGCAATCAGCCCGATAGCAATGCTGGCAAATGCCAAAGCAGGCAGTAGAAGTGTGGCCGGATAGCGTTGGTAGTTGGCAAACCAGGCGCCGACTTGTTGGACGACCTGCTTGGCAAGTGGGTCGGAAGGTCCACCTGGCAGGTCGCCACTGGTAATGGCATAGCCTGGAATGCCATAGGCGAGCCACACACCGGCCAGTGCAAAGGTTGCTGCCAGGATCAAGTTAAACGTGATGGCTGCCCGGCGGGAGCGCATGGCGACATCGCCATCGGTGCGCAACATCAAATAGTGCGCGCCCTGGCTAACCAGCATGGCAAGACTCACGACGCCGCATAGCAACGGGAAGGGCGTGAGCAGGCCAAAGAAACTGCCGGTATAAGTGACGCGCAAGGTATCGTCAAATTGGAATGGCACCCCCAGGAACAGATTTCCGAAGGCCACGCCGAAGATGATGGGTGGTACTGCGCCGCCGACAAACAGGCCCCAATCCCAAAAACTTCTCCAACGCGGGTCGGCTACTTTGCTACGGTAGTCGAAACCAACCGGTCGGAAGAACAGCGCCCAAAGAACCGCCAACATGGCAATGTAAAAGCCCGAGAACGCCGTGGCATAAACAAATGGCCATGCAGCGAAAATAGCGCCGCCAGCGGTCACGAACCAGACTTGGTTGCCTTCCCAGTGAGGGGCAATGCTGTTGATGATCACCCGGCGTTCGGTATCGCTTTTACCGACAAAGGGCAGCAGCGCGCCGACGCCCATGTCGTGACCATCCATGATGGCGAAGCCGATCAACAGAGCGCCGACCAGCAGCCACCAGATAAATTTCAGGGTTGCGTAATCCATGTTCAAGCTCCTTGTTGTTCGAGTTGATACTTGCCGGTACCCAGTGAACTTGGGCCGAGGCGGGCATACTTGAACATCAGATACATTTCGGCAACCAGGAGGCAGGTGTAAAACACGATAAAGCCGCCCAGCGAGAACACAATGCTGCCTACCGTTAAACTGGATGTAGATAGATGGGTGGGCAAGACGCCGTAAATGGTCCAGGGCTGGCGGCCATATTCGGCGACGATCCAACCCAGCTCACAGGCGATCCAAGGCGCTGGGATAAAAAACAGCGCAGTTTTGAGTAGCCGGCGGTTATTTTCCACCCGGTTGTGTGCGCTGGCCCAGAAAGCCCAACTAAACAACACCAGGAAGCCCAGACCCAATGCAACCATCAGGCGGAAACTCCAGAACATGGGAGCCACTCTGGGGATGGTTTCTTCTGCTGCCTTGTCCATGATCGCGGGCGTTGCATCGCGTACATTGGCAACATATTTCTTTAGCAGCAAGCCAAAGCCAATATCATCCTTGTACTGATTAAACACGGCCTTGACGGTTTCATCCTTGGGGTCGCTACGCAGTGCTTCGAGCGCAATCACGGCTTTCTGGCCTTTTTCGATTCGAGCCCGATTTAATGCAATGATTTCGTCAATGCCCGGAATTTCCTTGCTGATGGAGCGTGTGCCAATAATGCCCATCACATACGGAATTTTCAGTTCGTAATGGTTGGTTTTTGTTTGCTGGTCGGGCAGGGCAAATAAAGTTAATCCTGCTGGCGCCGGCTCGGTTTTCCACATGGCTTCCATGGCGGCGAGTTTGGATTGTTGCGATTCGCTGACGGTATAGCCAGACTCGTCACCCAGGACGATAACCGAGAGTGCTGACGCAAAGCCGAAAGCCGCGGCAATTCGGAATGAACGCAAGGCAAAAGCCTTGTCTTGTCCTTTGAGTAGATACCAGGCCGAAATTCCCAGCACGAACACCGCGCCAGTCACATACCCTGCGGAAAGGGTGTGGACAAATTTCGCTTGCGCCGTCGGATTGAACAATACCGCCCAGAAATTAGTCATTTCCATGCGCATGGTCTGGTAGTTGAATGTAGCGCCCACTGGATCCTGCATCCAGCCATTGGCAACCAGGATCAGCAGTGCCGACAGGTTGGATCCGAGGGCCATCAGGAAGGTCGTTACAAGGTGACCCACTTTGGTTAGGCGATGCCAGCCAAAGAAAAACAGGCCGATAAATGTGGATTCCAGGAAGAAGGCGAGCAGACCTTCGATCGCTAGCGGGGCACCAAAAATGTCGCCCACGTAATGCGAGTAATAAGCCCAGTTGGTGCCAAACTGGAATTCCATCGTTAGCCCGGTCGTTACGCCAAGGGCAAAGTTGATGCCGAAGAGCTTGCCCCAGAACTTCACCATATCACGGTAAATTTCCTTGCCAGTCATCACATAGACCATTTCCATGATGACCAGAATCCAGGCAAGGCCCAGAGTCAGTGGGACAAACAAAAAATGGTACAAGGCGGTCACGGCAAATTGCAGTCGTGACATATCCACCAGGGATTCACTGATCATAAGACCTCCGGTTTTTAGAGTTTTCAGGTAGGGGTGAGACGGCAGCGGGTGCGGAGGCACCGAGCAAATGGGCGGAGACGGTTTCGCTATCCGGTTTGCTGTGCGGATGACCGAAGAACAGAAAACGAATGGCAATGATCAAGCAGATCTTGACCAGTAACAGCCATCCCAATTCTTTAAAGTAATATTTTTCGTAAATGTGCATGAAAATGCTTCTTGTTGCGTATAGCGCGTATTGTAGACCGGGCCATCAATATATGGCTTAGTATTATTTGACTTGCATCAATAATGGAAAAGGAAGGCAAAAAAACGGCACAACCGTGAAGGGTGTGCCGCGAGGAGGAGGATTGCAGTATTTAGTGAGAATCAGGCAGGCTGCGTCGTTTTTTCCGGGAAGGATAATTTTGCTTTGCCATGATCGTCTATATCGATGGTGACTTCACCGCCGCCGGCCAATTTTCCAAATAGCAGTTCATCAGCAAGTACTTTACGGATAGTGTCCTGAATCAACCGGGCCATGGGGCGTGCACCCATCTGCGGGTCAAAGCCTTTTTCCGCCAACCAAGCTTTCAGTTCCGGGGTGAAGTGCGCTTCCACTTTCTTTTCCTGTAGCTGAATTTCTAGTTGCAGCAAGAATTTGTCCACAACCTGCAGAATGACTTGCGGGGTGAGCGGAGCAAACGAGATCGTAGCATCCAACCGGTTCCGGAATTCCGGCGTGAACAGACGCTTGATTTCTTGCATTTCGTCGCCGCTTTCCTTCTTCGCGGTAAAGCCGATCACCGCACGATTTAATGACTCGGCGCCAGCGTTGGTGGTCATGATAATGATCACATTACGGAAGTCGGCTTTGCGTCCGTTATTGTCAGTCAGCGTGCCGTGATCCATCACCTGCAGCAATACGCTGTAGATATCCGGATGTGCTTTTTCAATTTCATCAAGCAGCAACACTGAATAGGGGTGCTTGCCGATTGCTTCCGTCAAGAGGCCCCCTTGTTCGAAACCGACATAACCGGGGGGAGCGCCGATCAGGCGGCTGACCGCATGACGCTCCATGTACTCCGACATATCGAAGCGAATCAATTCAATTCCCAAGGTGTAGGCAAGCTGCCTGGCTACTTCGGTTTTACCCACGCCAGTCGGTCCGCTGAACAGGAAGTTGCCGATAGGCTTCTGCGGATTGCCAAGGCCGGAACGAGCCATCTTGATGGACGATGCCAGCGCCTCAATTGCCGGTTCTTGCCCGAATACGACCCGTTTGAGATCGGAGTTGAGCGTTTTGAGCGAGTTCCTGTCGTCGAGAGAGACGTTTTTGGGTGGGATACGCGCAATCTTGGCAATAATCTCTTCAATCTCGTGCTTGTTGATGGTTTTTTTCTGTCTGGATTTGGGCAGAATTTTCTGCGCAGCGCCCGCTTCATCAATCACGTCAATCGCCTTGTCCGGCAGGTGACGGTCGTTGATGAACTTGGCCGAAAGTTCGGCAGCAGCAATCAATGCAGCAGCAGTGTATTTCACGTTGTGATGCTGCTCGAACTTCTCCTTTAATCCCTTGAGGATTTCAACGGTTTGTTCGATGGACGGTTCTGCTACGTCTATCTTCTGGAAGCGGCGTGACAGGGCATTGTCTTTATCAAAAATACCGCGGTACTCGTTATACGTGGTTGCGCCAATGCATTTCAGCGCGCCGTTGGATAGGGCCGGTTTCAACAGATTGGAAGCATCCAGCGTGCCGCCCGATGCCGCACCCGCACCCACCAGAGTATGAATCTCATCAATGAACATGATTGCGCCCGGTTCATCGGTCAATTGCTTGATCACGGCTTTCAGACGCTGTTCGAAGTCCCCGCGATACTTGGTGCCGGCCAACAACGCGCCCATGTCCAGAGCATAGACAGTGGCATCCGCCAGGATGTCTGGTACTTCGCCTTCCACGATGCGGCGCGCCAATCCTTCGGCGATGGCCGTCTTGCCCACACCGGCTTCGCCCACCAGTAAAGGATTGTTCTTGCGGCGGCGGCAAAGGGTCTGGATCACCCGCTCCAGCTCCATTTCCCGGCCGATCAACGGATCGATCCTGCCGCTAAGTGCGAGCTGGTTGAGGTTTTGCGTGTAATTTTCCAATGCGCCGCCGTTCGTTGTGGCGTTTTCTTGATCGTGTTCTTCCTGTGATTCAGGCTTGGGTTGCTGAGGTGCGCCACTGCTTTTGGCGATGCCATGGGCAATGAAGTTCACCACATCCAGCCGAGTAATTCCTTGCTGATGGAGGTAATACACGGCATGGCTGTCTTTCTCGCCGAAGATGGCGACAAGCACGTTGGCGCCGGTAACTTCCTTCTTGCCGGAAGACTGTACATGCAGGATTGCCCGCTGGATCACGCGCTGGAAACCTATGGTGGGCTGAGTCTCAACTTCATTCGATCCGGACACGATGGGCGTATGTTCGTTGACGAATTCGGTCAACTGCCGACGCAACTCATCCAGATTGGCACCGCAGGCACGCAGTACCTCGCTTGCCGACGGATTGTCCGCCAAGGCAAGCAGTAGATGTTCCACTGTGATGTATTCATGGCGCTTCTGACGCGCTTCCATGAAAGCCATATGCAGGCTGACTTCGAGTTCCTGGGCGATCATTATCGTATCTCCATAATGCATTGCAGCGGATGCTGATGTTGCCGAGCGAAATGGGTCACCTCGGAAACCTTGGTAGCCGCAACATCTTTGGGAAATACACCGCAGATGCCACGACCCTCCGTATGGATTTTGAGCATGATTTGCGTTGCACGTTCATAGTCCATGGCGAAAAATGTTTGAAGCACTGTCGTTACAAAGTCCATTGGCGTGAAATCGTCGTTCAGCAACACGACGCGCCACATGGCCGGGGGGTCAATCAGGACCTTTTGTGGGGCTAGGTCGGTTTCCTGCTGATGCTTGATTGCCATTGCCTTTCCGTTTTAATCAGCTTCACAATTCATTTTGGTCCAGCGGCCTTGCTTTTCAAGTGAACAAATATGTAACAGTTTGGTGGGAACGTCGCCTTTTTCGCTTGACCAGTGCTACCTAACTCGCGTAAAACGATTTTTCAGAGTTTGATGTCAAGTTTCACGCAGTACCGGTCTTGCCGTTTTGCTTGTCTTGTACTATCAAACCCAGCGTACCTCGTTGAGGTTTTTTGTTTATCGAAATAGGAATATCCAGCAATGGCAATCGGTACCGTAAAGTGGTTCAACGACTCCAAAGGTTTTGGTTTCATTACTCCTGATGAAGGCGGCGAAGATCTGTTCGCTCATTTCTCAGCAATCAACATGCCAGGTTTCAAGACTTTGAAGGAAGGCCAACGCGTCTCCTTCGATATCACGACTGGCCAAAAGGGCAAGCAAGCCTCGAACATCCAGGCTGCCTGATCCTTGTAAATAACCCGCACCAACATTTTGTTGTGCGGGTTTTTGCAAGCTTGGCGAATAAGCATATTTAAATCATGCTATTCGGCAGAAACAATTTTTTTGATAGGAAATTTTAGAATGTCACTCGGCACCGTTAAGTGGTTCAATGACTCCAAGGGTTTTGGCTTTATCACTCCGGATGAAGGCGGCGAAGATCTGTTCGCTCATTTCTCCGCAATCAACATGCCCGGTTTCAAGACTCTGAAGGAAGGCCAACGCGTCTCCTTCGAAGTCACCACCGGTCAAAAGGGCAAGCAAGCCTCGAACATCCAGGCTGCTTAATCCCCTGGTTGTGAAAAAAACCCCGCTTTGGCGGGGTTTTTTGTTTTAGTACGGCCCCTTTGCACTTTTACAATTAGCTACTTTCTCTGACAAACAGTTGTTGCGAAAGTGATGTGGTATCAATTTTTGTTGGTGCGAGATGGCTAAAACGTGCCTCAGCATGATGCACCAATACCCGGGTTGCCAGTTCGCCCAGTTGAACCTTGTCTTGAATAATGGTTGTGAGCGGCGGGAAAAAACATGCACTCTCCGGCGTATTATCGAAACCGACTATCGCAATGTCTTCGGGAATACGTAGCCTGCGCTGGTGTGCGGCCAAAAGCGCACCAAGTGCCATTTTATCATTCGCGGCAAACACGGCGTCGATCTCCGGGTGCCTGTCCAGTAAAGTATGCATGGCTTGAAGACCTGATGAGGCTTCCCAGTTGCCTGCTGTCAATCGGGTCGGATCAAATGACAACTCCGCGTGACATATATTTTCTTCCCAGGCGCGGATCCGTTCTTGTGAAACCCACCAGTTCAACGGGCCGGCAATATGGCCGATAGTGCGCCGTCCATTCTCTATCAGGTGGCGCATGGCAAGCGTTCCGCCTTCGAAATTGTCATATGCAACCACGGTAAAATTTGATCGCGGGCGCATGGAAAGAAAAATAACCGGGACCGGAATTTCATCAAGAAGGCCGCTATCCAGCCAGGCATGATTGTCACCAATCTCGGGCAGCGCCCAAAGAATGCCATCAACCAGTCGGTCTGCCAGGCCGTGCAACACATTTCTCGCTTCCTCCTCGGTATGGGTAACGGATAATTCTTTTAATTGCAGCGAGTAGCCCAGTGCATCGGCTTGGCGTGCGATACCCAAGAATGTACCTGTGCCCACGTATCCCACATCCGAGCCGACCGCGCCCAGGGTGTAACTTCGTCCCTGATTCAGATGGCGCGCCAGTTCGCTGCGGCGATATCCCAATTCAGCGATTGCTTGCAAAACCCGTTGCCGCGTTTCGTCGGCGACATTCTGGCTAGCATTGACAACGCGCGAAATGGTTTGCAATGAAACGCCAGCATGCTCGGCTACTTCTTTAATTGTGACGCGTTTCCCTGGGCGAGTGCTGGATATGGTGTTGTTGGTTTTGGTGCTCATGAGTACTTTCTTGTGCTCTTTTCGGTGCTTCAGCATTGGACTGAATCCGATGATGCCATGCTTTTGCCTTATCCGTGCAATGCACGGAGCAATAAGCTGTATTGTTTTTTAGTATAGGGAATATCCTTTTTTAAGGCGGCTGTTGGTGTCGGTTGCATCTGTGTTTCTGTGCGTGTTAACGTTAACATGTGGTTGAAAATAAGTAACTACGTCGAGGGCGTAATTGGAAGCACATCGCCCTTTCAAGTGCTTGGACGAATACGGCCAGGCTCATTACCGTAGAAGTGGAGGCCTTATGGTTTGCAAGCTAGGGTTGTTTGGAGCGACGTTGGTGTCAACGCTGGTGTTGTCGATGGGAGTGCGAGCAGAAACGGTGAAAATGTTGTCAATCGAGCCCAATATTGCCGAAGGAAAAACCTATTACGCCAATATCAAAAAGGCGTTTGAAGCACAAAATCCCGGCATTGAAGTTCAGATCGAGTATCTAGATAGTGAATCGTACAAAACCAAATTGCCGACATTGCTGCAATCCAAATCGCGACCGGATATCTTTTTCACCTGGTCCGGCGGCGTATTTTATGAACAGGCCAAAGCGGGCATCCTGAAAGATATTTCGGCACAGATGAATGCGGGCTGGAAAGACAGTTTTTCCACGGCTGGTGTCAATGCGCTGACCTATCAAGGCAAGGTCTATGGCGCCCCCATGTATGCGGCCAATGTGGTGCTTTGGTATAACAAAAAATTGTTGGAACAGGCCAAGGTCGATCCTAAAGGGATCAAGACCTGGGATGACTTCCTGAATGCGGTGAAGGCCGTCAAGGCCGCCGGGATCACGCCGGTGGTGGTAGGCGGCAAGGATAAATGGCCGCTCCAGTTTTACTACGGCTATTTGGCAACCCGTATTGCCGGGAAAGATGGCATTGCCGCTGCCGGCGCAGGACAAAACGGCGGATTTGCCGACAAGGATTTTGTCCGTGCGGGTGATGAATTCAAGCGTTTGATAGATCTGAAGCCGTTTCAGCCAGGTTTCATGGATGCCACGGCACCCAAGGCCGGGGGCTTGTTCGGTGATGGCAAAGCCGCATTCCATCTGATGGGAAATTGGGATTATGGGACGCAGCAGAAAAATTCCACATCAGGCCATGGCGTGGGCGATGCCAATCTCGGGGTGATGCCCTTCCCGATGGTCACTGGAGGGCATGGTGCTGCTGGGGATACTTTTGGTGGCATCAATGGCTGGCTGGTCACCAAGGATGCCACCGACGCATCCATAAAATGGCTGAAATTCTTATTGAACCAGCAAAATCAACAGGAAGGTGGGCGTTTGGCGCTTTGGTTGCCCATCGGGAAAGGGGCAAATGCCGGCATATCCAATCCGTTTATGAAAGAGATTGCTGGTTTCATGGGCAACTCTTCATATCACCAGCTGTACCTTGATCAAGCTCTTGGGGCAAATGTGGGTGCTGCGGTTAATGATGCAGCCGCCGAGTTGGCTACTGGCGACCTTAGCCCGAATGACGCTGCCAAGCGAATCGAAGAAGCACGCAAGTTCCGCTAACGGCTTTCTGCTGACCAGTCAGTGTTGAAACTGTTTGGTCAGCAGACTCTGCCAGCGGTCTTCTGGCGTGGTTCAACGCCGAGCTCCTTTTACTCGACATACCCCAACAGGTTGATCCAATGTCACAAGCTATTTGCGCCATGCCTGTAAGACAGCTTTCGTCATGGAAGCGCTACCGCAACGACGGGCGACTGCAAGCAGTATTGCTTTTTTTGCCACCGGCATTGATTTTATTCAGTATTTTTGTGATTTGGCCGATTATCAGTGCGGCCAATTTCAGCGTGTATAAATGGAGCGGCTATGGTGAGCTGACCGAATTTGTCGGGCTGCAAAATTATCGGCAGTTACTGGATCATTCGGTATTTCATCAATCGGTCTGGAACTCGGTCCGCATTATGCTGGCTTCGATTTTTGTCCAGATTCCGCTGGCGCTGGGTCTGGCGATGCTGATTCACAAGAAAACCCCGGCCAATACGATATTTAGGCTGATGTTTTTGCTGCCCTACATTCTTGCGGAAATTGCTTCCGGATTGATCTGGAGTTTTATTTTCGATGGCGATTATGGTGTGTCCGGGCAAATAGCCAAAGCACTGAATATCGATACCATTTATATCCTGGCGGATAAATCATTCGCGTTTTATGCGATTTTGACCGTGATCGTGTGGAAGTACTTTGGATTTCACATGATGATTTATATCGCCGCACTCCAAGGAGTGCCCAATGAAATCATTGAGGCTTCGCGGATTGATGGCGCGTCGCCTTGGCAAATCGCGATTTATGTGAAATTGCCCATGATTGTGCATGCCATTAAATTGAGCGTTTTTTTTGCCATTGTCGGTGCCATGCAGGTATTCGACATCATTATTCCGCTAACCAATGGCGGGCCCGCCAATTCGACTCATTCCATGGTGAGCTATCTCTATACCTTCGGGCTGGCACGCCAGAATATTGGCTATGGCAGTGCGGTGGGTGTGGTGTTGTTTATTGCCTGTGTAGTGACGGCGTTCACATATAAACGGTTTGTCATGAAGGAGGCCAGATAATGGGCCGAACTATTGGACTTGGGTCGGTCATTCGGGTTTGTGCACTGATGTTGGCTGCCGGCTTTGTGGTGGTTCCACTATTGGCAACAATACTCGGTGGCTTTAAAACCAATGGAGAGTTACGGGCTTCGCCCTTTGGCTTCCCTGATGTCTGGCAAACCGAACACTACCTGTCGATCCTGAGGAGCGAGGCTTTCTGGAGCTACCTGAAAAACTCGATGGTGATTTCGGTTTCTGCCGTAGTCTTGACCTTAATAATTGGTTCGATGGCTGCGTTCGTTTTTGCTCAAATTCGCTTCTTCGGATCGAAGTATCTGCTGGGGTACTTATTGTTGGGCATGATGTTTCCGTTTGCCACAGCCATTTTGCCGCTGTTCATCCAGATTCGCGATCTGGGTTTGCTCGATAGTTACCTAGGCGTCATTCTGCCGCAGACAGCATTTAGCCTGGCGTTTTCCATTGTGCTGTTCAAAACTTTTTTCGAGCAATTACCGCATGAATTGTTCGAAGCCGCCTGCGTAGACGGTTGCGGCTATATCCGTTTCTTCTTCAAATTTACCCTGCCACTGTCCGCGCCAATTCTGGCCACGGTGGGCACCTTCGTCTTTGTCCAGAGTTGGAATAATTTTCTGTTGCCGCTGGTCGTGGTCAATAACCGGGATTTATTCACCTGGCCACTGGGCATCATGCAATATCGCGGCGAGTTCATGGTCGAGTGGAACAAGGTGCTGGCATTCGTCTCGCTCACCATCGTGCCGGCGATCATCTTCTTCATTGCGACGCAAAAATACATCGTTGCCGGATTGACCGGCGGATCGGTCAAGGGGTGATGCCGTGATCAGAAATCCGATTCTGCCGGGGTTTAATGCGGACCCTTCCATTGTGCGCGTGGGAGATGACTATTTCATTGCCACTTCGACTTTCGAGTGGTATCCGGGCGTACAGATTCATCACTCGCGCGATCTGGTGAACTGGCAGTTGCGAACGCGCCCCCTGGCGCGGGCCAGCCAACTGGATTTGCGCGGCAATCCTGATTCCTGCGGGGTGTGGGCGCCTTGTCTGAGTCATGCAAACGGGCGATTCTGGCTGGTGTACAGCGATGTCAAGCGCAAGGACGGCAACTTCAAGGATGTTCACAACTACCTGGTCACGGCCGACAGCATCGACGGCCCCTGGTCTGATCCGGTTTACCTCAATTCCAGCGGGTTTGACCCCTCGCTGTTTCACGATGAAGACGGCCGGAAATGGCTGGTCAATCTGGTCTGGGATCATCGCATCAAGCCAAGCAAGTTCGGCGGAATCCTGCTGCAGGAATATGATGCAAACGCCCGCCAGCTGGTGGGTCCGGTGTGCAATATCTTCGGCGGCAGCCCGCTGGGGTTGACCGAAGGGCCACATCTCTACCGGCGCAATGGCTGGTATTACCTGATGACTGCGGAAGGGGGGACGGGCTACCGGCATGCGGTTACGATGGCACGATCCCGAACGCTTGAAGGCCCTTACGCGCTGCACCCGGATTGGCATGTGTTGACCTCGCGGCATCATGCCGAGCTGCGGTTGCAGCGCGCCGGGCATGGCGATTTCGTGCAGACGCAGCATGACGAGGTCTATCTGGTTCATCTGGCCAGCCGACCTTATCCGGGCCTGCTGCGCTCCCCGCTTGGGCGCGAAACGTCGATTCAAAAAGTGGAATGGGGGACGGATGACTGGCTGCGGCTGGCGGGCAAGCCGCTTGAGCCTCTGGACGAAGTTCCTGCACCGGCCTTGCCTGAGCACCGGTTCCTGCCCGAAGCGACCCGGCACGATTTCGATGTGCCAGTCTTGCCGCTAGCCTTTCAGTGGTTGCGCACGCCCTATCCGGAGCGCTTGTTTTCCCTCACTGAACGTCCTGGGCATCTGCGGTTGTTCGGGCGGGAATCCGTGGGAAGCTGGTTCGAGCAAGCCTTGCTGGCACGGCGCCAAACGTCGTTTAATTGCATGGCTGAAACCATGCTTGATTATGCCCCGCAGAACTATCAGCAACTGGCTGGTCTGGTCGCATATTACAACCGCTACCAGTTCCATTATCTGGCGGTGACGTTTGATCCGGAGATCGGCCGGTGTCTCACCATCCTGTCCTGCCCGGCAGACTGGCCGGATGGGCGACTGGTGTTCCCCTTGGCGGATCCTGTGCCTCTGCCCGGAGAAGGGCCGGTGCGGTTGCGGCTGGAAATTACGCAAATCCAGCTGCAGTTTTCCTATGCGCTTGACTCGGCATCATGGTGCCGGATCGGCCCGGCGCTGGATGCGATGATTCTGTCAGATGAGGCAGGTCAAGGTGAAAGCGGGAACTTCACAGGAGCCTTCGTGGGCATGTGCGCCAATGACATGACGGGTAGCGCATTGCAGGCCGATTTTGACTATTTCGAATACCAAGATCTGGAAGGGGCTGGGCAGTGTGATTACTGTCAGGAAGATATGATGATGTACGGCGACAAATTGCGTACCTGTTGAGTAAACGAACCCTATTCCTAAGAACGTGGCTTGTTAACATACGATCATCCGGCGACTTGGGTGGCCTAAAACAGGCAGGCGTGTGGCGTTGATCTGGTGTGGATCAGCTTATCGATCTGATCGGCGGGTGCCGGTCGTCCGAACAAGTAGCCCTGATAAGCCTGACAGCCATGGGCTGCGAGGAAGTCTCTCTGCGCTTCGGTTTCCACGCCTTCTGCGATTACGTGCAGGCCCAGACTGCTGGCCAGCGAAATAATGGCCTGAACGATGGCGCGGTCATCGGCATCAATGGCGATGTCGCGCACGAAGCTCTGATCGATTTTGAGTTGATCCAGTGGCAGCCGTTTGAGGTAGGCCAGCGACGAATACCCGGTACCAAAATCGTCGATGGCAAATCGGATGCCGATTTCCTTGAGAGCCATCATGGTCTTGATCACTTTTTCCACTTCTTCCAGAAGCAGACTTTCGGTCAGTTCCAGCTTGAGCCGGGTGGGATGGGCACCACTTCTTTGCAGGGCGGACCTTATGTGATCAATGAAATCAGGTTGCCGGAATTGGCCGGCACTGATGTTGACTGCCAATACCAAGTTCCGCGTAGTTGGATTATGTGCCCAGGCAGCAAGTTGGTCGCAAGCGGTATCCAGTACCCAGCAACCGATGGGCACAATGAGCCCACTGTTTTCGGCGACCGGAATAAAGTCCGCTGGCGAAATCATCGCTTGCCCATGCGGTTGCCAACGCAGTAGGGCTTCGGCACCGATCAGTGCATTGTTGGCATCTACTTGCGCCTGGTAATGGAGCATAAATTCACCGCTGGTTAGGGCATTGCGCAGACCTGCCTCCATTTCGACCCGCGTATCGACAACGGCCTGCATCCGCGGGTTGTAAAAGCGAATGGTATTTCTCCCGGCATCTTTGGCCTGATAGAGGGCGAGATCAGCCTGTCGCAATAGCGTGTCCGCATCTTCTTTGGGGTTACAGAACAGCGTGATGCCGATGCTGGGCGTAATGTGGCGCATTTCACCGAGCAGTGGAATGGGTTGGCTGATGGCTGCGCGCAGCTTTTCAGCAATGGTTTCGGCGATGGTGGCTGCGGCAATCTGTTCGGCGTGGAGTCCTTCAAGGAGGACCACGAATTCATCGCCGCCGAGACGCGCAGTTGAATCTGTTTCTCGCAGCGTGTCACGCAGACGAGAAGCTACTTCAACGAGAAGTTCATCCCCCACGGCATGACCGCGGGTGTCATTGATGGTTTTGAAGTGATCCAGATCGAGCAACAGCACCGCCCCAAATTGGCCATTGCGTGTACTGGATGCCAGCGCTTGCTGCAAACGGTCAAGCAGCAGGTGCCGGTTGGGTAGACCAGTGAGTGAATCGTAGAAAGCGAGCTCAAGAATCTTGCGTTCGGCCTCCTTGGGATCACTGATGCTCGAGAATATGCCCAAGTAGTGGGTGATTTTGCTGCTAGGGTCCCTGACCCCGGAAATCGATAGCCATTCCGGATATACGCCGCCGTCCTTGCGACGGTTCCAAATTTCACCTTCCCAATGACCCTCGCGGCTAATGGCTTCCCACATATTGCGATAGAAAGTGGCATCTTGACGATCAGAATGCAGCAATGCTGCGGTTCTGCCCACGGCTTCTTCGGCACGGTAGCCTGTAACCTCGGTGAAGGCTTGGTTGACTTGCAGAATGGTGCCACGGGTATCGGTTACCAACATGCCATCGCGTGATTGGAAGGCGACAGCGGCGATACGCAGCTGTTCTTCGGCAAGTTTGCGCTCGGTGATGTCTTCAGTGATGAGAATGACGCCGCCAATAACGCCATCTGCTGCGTACCAGGGGTGCGCTTGCCATCGGATCCATTCAATACGGCCGTCTTGTTGCACTGTAGGGTCTTCTTCACAGCTTTCTGTTGCACCGGCAAGACTGCGGCGAAGTGTCTCTTCCCAGTGTGAAGGCGTAACTGGATTGACCTCGAAATAGCGCTTGCCAACGATGTCATGCGTTGTGAGGTGGCGATCCTGGAGCCAGCGCTGGTTGGTAAAGAGGAATCGCATCTCGCGGTCCAGCATCACAATGCCGGCAGGCGTATTTTCGATGATCAGACGTAGTTTTTTGTTGGTCTCCGTTAATTCCCGCGCGTTGACTTCAAGGGCGTTTTCGAGCAGGTGACGTTCGCTGTCTGCCTCGTAGTAGGAATTGCTGACGGCTTCTAGCAGCGTGGACAAGTTGCCTTTAGGCTCAATTTCCATGCCGAAGATTCGTCGCAACTGGCGTCTCAGCAAGCGATGCTTGTCATTATCCACAGATGTCGAAAATGCAGGTTCCATAGCATCTACTCGGTCAAGGTGGTGAGCGTCATCGTCTGGTTATGGAGTTGGCAGCTCACGGTATTACTGAAAGGTGCCAACTCGCCATATGAGTAAAAACCGCTGAGAGTTGTCTTTGGTCCCAGGCGATCTCGTACGATGTCTAATTCTTCCTCTGTCAATTGACCCAGCACCAGGCGTCGACCAACGCAACTCACGACAATGCCCAGGCTGGGATTATCCTTGGTGTCGGGCTTTGCGGCATCAGCCGCCGTGCCAGAACTCTCAATTAGCGTATCCACATCGGTTTTCATCAAACGGCATAAGCCACCCTGTGGCACATCACCGGCGAAGGTGAGGCTGTGTGCAATCGGATCGATACCAAGAAGGGTTCTGATGACTGGTTCCTCCTGTTCGGAGGTGCGAATGGAGAGGGGAAAGCGCAGGCCGCTGCTGGGCAAGTCCTTGGCCATCTGGCCAAGATACTTGGTGTAGATAGTCAACGCCGGCTGATGATCAATTTCATACATGACATTGCCGTGCGAACGGGTGATCAATCTTTCCGCTCCAAACTCGCCCCAGCCAGCGATGCAGCCGCTTTTTACCTTAATCTCACCGAAAAAGCCGATCAGTGCGACAAGGTTTTGTGCTGCCGGCGCATTGGCCATGACCCAGGTACTGGCGAAGCTCGTTCCATCTCCGGCAAGACCGCCAGTAACGGGTATGCCGGTACTGTTGAGTCCTCTGGCAAGATCGCTTCCATTGATGGATAGTCCATCGGAAAGTACAAAGGCGTGACGCAGATCCGCCGCGGCGAGTTCGGTCATCAACGCTGCGGCGATGGTTTGCAGATCGCCACTGGCTCCGGTTTCAGCACGGACCAGCCTGACATGTCCCTTCTTGAAATTCACCGCGGTAACGATGATGTCGCCATCACTTATCGTCGTGCCGTAAATGCTGCCGGCGGTACTGCAACCCAAGATATTGGCGGTTGGGAACATCCTGCGCAGATCTTGATAACATTTGGGTTGGCGGAAATATGCAGCTTGGGCAAAAACTAAAACGAGATTCGCCGTGCGTGCGGATGCGGGGGGAGTTTCCCATCCGGTATTGGGTGTCCAACAAAACTGGCTAATTTCCATAACAGCGAACCTGTTGCCTCAATGTATAAAAAATTAAGCGGGTGGGCTGCTTATCTGAACCGGAACCTGCTAGTGGTTGTCCCTGGCAAACCGAGATGTTTGTAAGAACTGAATGCTGATAATACGTTAATTAATATAGCTAAATATCTATATTACGATTCATAGGTATAGTTTCATTAGAATTGATAAGCAAGTCAGTCTTGCTGTATCAAACAGGAAGAGCAGGGGGCGGAATACCCGCCAGAATGGCTAGGGAATCAGGTCGTCTCGGAGGAATCGTGATGCAACTACTCGTGCCCAAATGCCTTTTCGCGCAAGCCTTTTAGCTGATCGCGCAACTGGGCGGCTTTTTCGAATTCCAGATTCTGCGCGGCCTGCATCATTTCCTTTTCCAGGCGTTTGAGTTCCTTGGCGATCTGTTTTTCGTCCATTTCATCCAGCATGCGGTATCGTTTCTGCTCAATACGCACGGCGGCGGCGTCTTCGGCGCTGTAGACGCCGTCGATGATGTCCTTGATGCGCTTCACCACGCTACGCGGAACAATGCCATTGGCTTCGTTGAAAGCCGTCTGCTTGGCGCGGCGGCGCTCGGTTTCGTCGATCGCTTTTTTCATCGAATTGGTGATGCTGTCGGCGTAGAGAATCGCGGTGCCGTTGAGATTACGTGCGGCACGGCCGATGGTCTGGATCAGGCTGCGCTCGCTGCGCAAAAAGCCTTCCTTGTCGGCATCCAGAATTGCCACCAGCGAGACTTCCGGAATATCCAGCCCTTCGCGCAGCAGGTTGATGCCGATCAGCACATCGAACATCCCCAGGCGCCGGTCGCGGATGATCTCGACGCGTTCCCCGGTGTCGATGTCCGAGTGCAGGTAGCGCACCTTCACGCCGTGTTCGGCGAGGTAATCGGTCAGCTGTTCGGACATGCGCTTGGTCAGCGTGGTCACCAGCACGCGCTCGCCCAATTCGGCGCGTTTGCGGATTTCGGAGAGCAAGTCGTCGACCTGCGTGCCGACCGGACGCACTTCGATTTGCGGGTCGACGAGCCCCGTCGGGCGCACCACCTGTTCGACCACTTGCCCCTGGTGCTCTTGTTCATAATTGGCCGGCGTGGCGGAAACAAAGATGCTTTGCGGCATTAGTTGCTCGAACTCTTCAAATTTCAGCGGGCGGTTGTCGAGCGCGGACGGCATGCGGAAACCGTAATCGACCAGGTTTTCCTTGCGTGAGCGATCACCCTTGTACATTGCGCCGATCTGCGGAATCGTCACGTGCGATTCGTCCAGGATCATCAGGCAGTTTTCCGGCAGGTAGTCGATCAGTGTTGGCGGGGCTTCGCCGGCCTTCTTGCCGGAAAAGTGGCGCGAGTAGTTTTCGATACCCTTGCAGAAACCCATTTCGCCTAGCATTTCCAGATCGAAACGCGTGCGCTGTTCCAGCCGCTGCGCTTCAACCAGTTTGTGTTCCTTGTAGTAGAACGCCAGCCGGTCGCGCAGTTCTTCCTTGATGGTCTCGATGGCCTTGAGCACCGTGGCGCGCGGGGTCACATAATGGCTGGACGGGAATACGGTATAGCGCCCGAGCCGGGCTTCGATCTTGCCGGTGAGCGGGTCGAACAGCTGCAGTTTTTCTACTTCGTCATCAAACAGCGAAATCCGCACGGCGAATTCGGCGTTTTCGGCCGGGAAAACATCAATCACATCGCCGCGCACACGGAACGATCCGCGCGAGAAATCCATCTCGTTGCGGTCGTACTGCATGGTGGAAAGTCGGCTGATGATCTCGCGCTGCGCCAGTTTTTCACCTTCCTTCAGATGCAGGATCATCTGGTGATAATCGGAAGGATCGCCGATGCCGTAGATCGCACTGACGGTAGCGACGATCACGCAGTCGGGGCGCTCCAGCATCGCCTTGGTCGCCGAAAGGCGCATCTGTTCGATGTGCTCGTTGATGCTGGAATCTTTCTCGATGAACAGGTCGCGACTGGGAACGTAGGCTTCGGGCTGGTAGTAATCGTAGTAGCTGACGAAATACTCGACAGCGTTGCGTGGAAAGAACTCGCGCATCTCGGCATACAGCTGCGCGGCCAGCGTCTTGTTCGGTGCCATGATGATTGCCGGTCGCCCGGTGCGCGCGATCACGTTGGCCATGGTGTAGGTCTTGCCCGAGCCGGTCACGCCGAGCAGCGTCTGGTATTTCAGACCGTCATCCAGTCCGGCGATCAGTTGCTCGATGGCGACTGGTTGATCGCCGGCGGGCGGGAAGGGCTGGAACAGCTCGTACGGGCTGTTGGGGTAAGAAACAAACATGGCGGGTCGGCTTCAGATATCTAGAACGATCATTCTACGCCGCTTCGGGTTGGCTGCGAAAAAACGGTAGCGGATTGTTCGCTTGTTTGAAGTGGGATCACATTCGCGGTACCTGATACGCTTGATGACGGGTGATGATGTTCTCTACAGGATTTTGCCCAACCAGGCACGCACCGTAGCATGGGCCGTACTTTCAGGATGGAGAAATGCCATGTGGTCAGTATCGGGCAATTCTTTGAATTCGACAGAATCGCCGGCAGCACGTGCTGCCACGGCGTAGGCTTGCGTGAGTTCCAGGGGGACTGCATCATCATCAGTGCCCTGAAGCACCAGTTGGGGAATGCCGAAAGGCAACAGGTCGATTGGCGAGGCTTGACTGAAGCATTCCGGCGTTCCGTTTGCCACATCTCCCATCAATTCGGCCACGGCACCACGGCCGAGTCCTTTTTCAAATGCACCGTAAAGATCGGCAACCGGCGCTTCGCCCACGACCGCTTTGATTCGCACCTCGGGAGACCGCCGCCGCTCTTGCGCCGCCGCCCACAGTGCCAGGTGTCCGCCTGCTGAATGGCCGACCACTGCAATGCGTTCAAGATCGAGATCGGTGCCCTTGGCTGCAAGGCTGGAAAGGTAATCGATTCCTCGAATGACATCTTCCCCGGTAAGGGGCCATCCACCGTCTGGAATGCCCAG
>JARLJJ010000394.1 GCA_031291275.1 Formivibrio sp. | reverse complement strand
TTGGCATATTCATTTACCTTGAGTTTGGCATCAGACGTTTCATCACGGCGCAGGATTGGCAGACACGGTATTTTCGCTTTTTAGCTCGACCGGCGTAGGCTGTTCGAGGAACAAAAAGTCCGTTCCTTTCGGGGACGGCATGGGCAATTCCTGTTCGATTCCCATTCCTTGAACGCCTGTCTTGCCGCAAATCGGGCAATCGGGAGCGCCGCCCAATCGAAACGAAAGCGTGGTGTGTTCTAAAGCATCGTAGGTTACAAGCGTCGGCGCTTCGGCAAAACCCGTCAGATATTTCACAAGCATATCACCAGCGATACCAGCGATGACGGAATTGATTGTCACTACCGAGGCCGGAGTTTCGTCCGTGCCTTCAATGTAACCGATTCTCCGCCGAGCTTTGCGCTGGTCGGGGTCTTCAACGGACTTCAAGTCCAAGCCCTGACATGCGAGGCACGGACCGCCCGGCACATACAACGTGACTTGCGCGCCCATACTTTTGACCTTCGATGAACCGCATTCCAATTGAATGCCACTTCCAAGATCGAGCAACGGTTTGAGCGTCCGCGCCGCCAGCACTTGCAGGTTCAACCTCGCGCTGTCGTTGTCCACAGCGGCCAAGATGACATCCGCCTGGCTCAAGGCTTCCTGTGCCTCTGGCGATTCAACCGGAGCGGTAAGCGCTGCAACTTCTGCATCCGGGATCACCGCCAGAATGAACTTCTTCGCAACTTTCACTTTGTATTCGCCCACATCCGCAGTGCTCCAAATCAATCGGTTTAGATTGGCCGTTTCCACTGTGTCCATGTCAATTAACGTGTATTTTTTAACGCCCAAGCCTCGGCAGATTTTGACCAACTCCGTGCCAACGCCGCCAACGCCGACGATGGCAATGTGAGTATTGGCAATGGCCGTTTGACCGGCTTCTCCCAACCAACGGACATTCCGATCCAGTCGAGCTTTATCTGCCTCGCTCAAATTTGGAACACTTGTTGATGCACGCGCCGCCAAATCTTCACGCTGAATTCTTCGCAGACCTTTTGTGCCGATCACCCGCACTTCGTTGATGTCTTCCGCGAAGCGCATTTGAGAATCATAAACTTCAATCTTAAATCCCCCCTCATGTCGCCCCGTGACCATCCGCAAGAATCGGCACGGACGACAGGATTCCATTGCTTTAAGATATTCCTGCAAACTTTGCACCGTTCCGGGCAGGTATGCGTCGTCAGTCCCGCTGAACGAGGCGACGTTGCAAAACGGATGCGAGTGCGCGTGCATGAACGCGGCGGTGTAGCTTTGCTTGTAAGCGTCAAAACAATCCACGACGACCACCGGGTCTGGCTCGACCAAATAAGGATGTTGCTCGACGCAGCGTTCGTCGGGAATCGTCAACAAGCGATGTCCGTAATACATAATCCGCCCGTCCCCTTCCGCTCTTCCAAGCAGTGAGAACGCCACGCGCTCTTTGCTGTCTGGCTTCAAAAGATGCCCGCGCAATTCGTTCCAAAACATTTCCGTGCAGACCAAAGTTGCCGGATCGGGTTTATTGCGAAAGTTCATGAGTTTTTGGATAAAAATATTCATCATTGAAAGATGTTTACGCATGGGCCAAGTCTGTATTCCAGTCGTAGTTTGGATTGCTCAAGTAGAGCTGAAGCAATTCCAGATAGGTAAAAATGGAATCGCGCGCATTCCATTCTTCAGCATGAACGCATAGATACCGCCAGTCTTTGTTGGCGAATCTCGTCAACGACTCCGGCATATATTTTTTCTCGCCACCGTAGTAATGCGGGGGTTCTACCCACTCACCGTCCTCACAGAACTTGAGTCCTGGATCAATCACACAATCCCGCAACGGCGCACCGAAGCCGTAGTTGTCGGGCAGGAAAACGACCAGATTTGTTGTTGGTCTACTCCACCCCACCGGAAGCGTCCAGTTCAAAATCAGAACCCATTCCAAAGTCGCCAGCCAATGCACCTGGTTGTCGCCAAACTTGGCGACCATGAGACGCAACTCTTCGTTGACCCGGCTTACGTTGCGTCCCGCCGTGCGGAATCGGTTGACCTCCAGAAATTGCTGACCAGATGTCAAATCAAGCGGCGCGTCATTCCTCACCACCTGATTGCCGTTTGCACCACGCTCGATAAGCACTTTGTCGGATGGCACGTTGGCGAGTTCCTTGAATCGCGCTCCGGTAAGACCGTCAAGCTGCGTGTCAGGGATGTTGATCTCGTGGCTTCCGATTTTAACTGTTGTCATACGCTTTTGTTTGGGTTGTTCCGTCCTATTTAGCGAGTCGCGTGCCAAGCAATATTTCTGTGTAAAAACCGAAAGGGATGAACCTTCGAGGCGCGTTTCGACACGAAAGTTGATAGCGACGATAACGCCATTGCTATTGCGCGTAGCATTCAACAAATACTTTTCCATCCTTGACCGCATATTTTTGCCGTTTTTTCGGTTGGCATTGCACTCGCTATGTCAAAGAAATCATATGGCCCAACAACAAAACGAATCCAACGCTCCCACTTTCGACATCAAATGGCTTGAGAACGCCATGATGGAGGTTTTGTGCAGCGCGTCCACGGTAGTCACTGTGCAAAGCATGGATTGTCAACGTGAACGTCAACTGGAGGCTTATTTGGTCGCCTTGTTCGGACAGCAAGTTTTCCGCTTTCATCCTTGGAAGGGACTTGAACGATACGACGCGCGGAAACAAAACTTTTTCCCCGTCACCGCGCCGGTGGATTCAAATTACGGCGCGGGTCTTCAGAATGAGTTGAAAGACCTTCAGGGTGCGCTTCGCCTTATGGACGGTGAACTGAAGCGCGAAAGGACCGCACTGATTCTTTCTGGCCTCGATCAACCGGAAGGCAACTCGGTTAAAAACATTGATGCCCTCAACGCGGTGCGCTCCTGGTCGCAGGAAGGAAACATTTTGGCAAAGAAATCCGTCGTTTGTTGGCTTACATCCCAGCCCACGCTGGCGATGGATGAAGTTACGCTGGGAATGAGTATTTTGGCCCGCCCTGAACTGGCGGACGATTCGGACAGAAAAGAAATCATCGCCAAATTTGTTCAGAAGTCCGGCGTTCGTTTGTCCGAACAAGAACTTAACGCTCTAACGCTTGCCACCGCCGGCCTGACCCTGCATCAAACTGACGTTGTAATATACAAAGCATATCGCACGGCCAAGGCTGGCAGGCGCGAAGGCGTTGATTTGGATACTGTGAAGAAATTCAAAGCCGATTTCATTCGCCGCTCGGACATATTGGAGATCGAAGACCCGTCCATTGATTTTTCGGATGTGGGTGGTTACGCAGGTGTGAAAGAAATGGTGCAGCGCACCCTTGTGCGTGCGCTTCAGAAGCGCGAAAGAGCGGAACGGGCTGCGCTTCCGTTGCCACGCGGAATCTTGATCTACGGACCGCCCGGCACGGGAAAGACCCTGTTTGCAAAAGCTTTGGCTCGGGAGACAAATCTTCCATTTATCAACCTCAAGACTGAAAATCTTTTCTCGAAGTATCTTGGCGAATCCGGCCAGCGCGTCCGCGATGCCATTCACATGGTTGAGCAGGCTTCCCCCGCCATTGTGTTTGTGGATGAAATTGACCGTTTCGGGAACAGAAAATCCGGCAATGGCGATAGCGCATCCCAGGAGACAAGTCGTGTTTTTGCTCAAATGCTGGAGTGGTTAGGCGATGCCAATCGCAAATCCATCATCGTCGGCACAACCAACGTGCCCGAAGACCTCGACCCGGCGTTTCTTCGCCCTGGGCGATTCAGTTACGTTATTCCCTTCCTTTATCCCAATCTGGAAGCGCGGCAGCAAATCT
>JARLJJ010000393.1 GCA_031291275.1 Formivibrio sp. | reverse complement strand
GCACGACCAGGGCGAAGAACAGGATGGCGACGTAAACCAGGATGACCAGCTTGTCCAGCGGCAGCAGCGAAGCGAACCCGAAGTTGGCCACGGTGACCGCGATCAGTGCAAACACGCCGATGGGCGCGTAGTTCATGATCATGTGAGTGACCTTGAACATGCTTTCCGAGACGCCTTGGAAAACCTTGATCAACGGCTCGCGGGTCTCGTTTGGCAGGCTCGACAGGCCCAGGCCGAAGAACACCGAGAAGAAGATGATCGGCAGCATGTCACCACGGGAGATGGCAGCAAAGATGTTTGACGGGATCAGGTTGAGAATGGTCGCGACAAAGGCGTGATCATGTTGCACTTCGGCCGTGGTTTTCTGGTATTGGGAAATATCCACGGTGCCCAAGGTGCTCATGTCGATACCGGTTCCGGGGTGGAACAGGTTAGCCAGCAGCAGGCCCACCACAATGGCGATGGTCGTCACGACTTCAAAGTACAGGATGGTTTTCAGGCCAATGCGGCCCAGCTTCTTCGCGTCGCCAACTCCGGCGATCCCGACAATCAGTGAGGAAATCACGATTGGGATAACGATCATCTTGATCAGGCGAATGAAGATATCACCAGCAGGTTGCAGGACGTTACTGACCCACCAGGCCTTATCGGCACTGAAGTGGTTGAGCAGTGCGCCAATTGCAACCCCTAGAACCAGACCGATGAGGATCTGCCAGGCGAGGCTAAGTTTTGCCTTCTTCATATTGTTACCCTTACTTCAAGTGAACTCGGGTACTTCCGTCAGCCTTGCCAATACACGCGATCTAGAGCTGCTTACGCCTTGGCATGCGTCTGAAAATATCCCAGTAGAAGGTCTTCGCCGACCAGCAGATGAATCCGCCTGCCAACGAAAAAAGGCGCAACTATTCCGATGCAGCTCCGCCCCGTCTAATGCCATAAACGCCTACCCCATGCCGAATCGGCATGATATTTGTTTATAAAAACAGGCGCCCCAACGGGTTGCACCCCACGCGTTCGGAAACACGACGGTGGTTCAAGCAGCGCGATTCGCCCGCTCAAGTCCAATAAACACGGCCAGAACAAGAGGTTGTTCGAAAAACCGAATGGCTTGTATAGAGGTAAGACCGGAACTGCGGGGAGTGGTGAATTTCTCGATGTACGGTCAGATGTGCCAAGACTAAAGGCGTAACCGACAGAAGCGATTCAGCTAAAAATTCATGCAGAAACGAATCCTCAGCCGACGCGGATCCAAAATATTAGCTAACTGATTGTTTTAAAAAAGAAAAGCTCTCAGGAAATCCGGCCAATTCAGGCTCACGGACTTCCTTCGCAGCTTTATACCTGACCTGGCCCTCAGCGGAGGTACTCCCTGTACCCCTAGGTCACTCCGATCCTGTAGCAATCAGAACGTCCCGGCCCCCCTGGTCATGCGTCAACCCTCCTCGGGCTTGCGCAGGAAATAGAATCCAAATCCTTGAAAAGGTTCATTACCCAGTCAAGTAGCCGCTCCCATCAACCTCTTCCACGACGGCCGAAGAAAAACGAAACCACGAACAGCACCAGGAAAATGATGAACAGGATCTTGGCGATCCCTGTCGCGGTGCCGGCGATGCCACCGAAGCCAAGCACTGCGGCGACAATGGCGATAATCAGGAATGTGACTGCCCAACTTAACATGGTGATTCTCCTTACCGTTTTTCGGAATTTTTGTTAGAACACCCAGTGCTGAACGGCTGGCCGTTCACCCTGACTGTCGGCCCGCTCGATCAAAGGTCGGCTGAAGGTCCCCACACGAGTCGCCGTGGTTCCTGGCGTGTGGTACAGCGCGCCAATGATGGGCGAGTGCTGAATCCTCAGCGCTACCTGGTTCTGGCTCCACCGCTGATATTGCTGACCGCCAATCAGGGTGACCACAAGTGCGAATATCAAGAACAGACCCTGCTGCACGTGCAGGGAAGAAATCGATTGGGTGGCGACAGATTGGCGATTCATCAGGCAACTCCTCCCACTTCAGTGGTGACCTTCGTTCATGAAAGGACTGTTGCAGCGTGCATGCCAGCTTCTTGCTTTTAATAAAAACGATTAAAATCATATAGTTATAAACATTTTGAGGTTTATACGGCGAGCAACCTGCACGATGCCGGTGGCTTTGTCGGGCGTTTTGCACGACCGCTTGCTGACTACCTAGAAGGTCGGTGCCTGCTGGCACGGCAGGGGCCTGGAGAAGTGCCCGGCCAGGGAAACAGCTACCATGAGTCAATCCGAATTGATCATGCAACTTGCCCGATTTTTCCGGGACTAATAAAGATCAACCGCACAGGAGCGCAGTAATAATGGAATCAGGCACCGAGCACCAAGGCCGAATTCTTTTGGTTGACGATGAGTCCGCCATCCTTCGCACCTTTCGCTACTGCCTGGAGGATGAGGGGTATAGCGTGGCGACCGCCAACAGTGCGGCACAAGCCGAAACGCTGTTGCAGCGGCAAGTGTTCGACCTATGCTTCCTGGACCTGCGCCTGGGTGAGGACAACGGCCTGGATGTGCTGGCGCAGATGCGCATACAGGCACCCTGGATGCGCGTGGTCATCGTCACCGCTCACTCTGCCGTGGACACCGCTGTCGATGCCATCCAGGCCGGCGCCGCCGATTACCTGGTCAAGCCGTGCAGCCCGGATCAACTGCGCCTGGCCACGACCAAGCAACTGGAAGTGCGTCAGCTCTCCGCACGCCTGGAGGCCCTCGAAGGTGAAATGCGCAAACCCAAGGACGGCCTGGACTCCCACAGCCCGGCGATGATGGTGGTGCTGGAGACGGCTCGGCAGGTCGCCACGACCGACGCCAACATCCTCATCCTTGG
>JARLJJ010000392.1 GCA_031291275.1 Formivibrio sp. | reverse complement strand
TGCGCCAGCAAGCAGAGCGGTTGCCACTGCTGCCCCGGCCATCATTTGCAGTATGCGAGTCGGCTTAGAATACATCGGCACTATTCCTCCAGAAAAACGATTTTGGGATATGACGAGCTGTGAATTCAGCCGGAAAAGCAAGGCTAAAGACTCTGTGTTGTCCGTTTGTGTTTGCCCACACCAAGCCCGCAAGCCCTATTGGACTTTCCGGCCCTATGGATTCTCATCAGGATGATCTGCACTCGTGTTGCGACGTTCCTTGTGCTACGTGCTACCCAAGTCACAGTGGACTGACATCAGTAACGCAAACAAGGCATAAAGAAAATATGAGGATTAACAAAAGAATTCTTAGGGGCATACGAATTGCCTCTTCCGCTGCCTGCCTGTGTAAGTTCTCACAATAAGTGCAGATCACGTCTTATGACGTGATCCGCTTTACACGAGTGTCGATGAAGATGAAATAAGGAACCTGCTAGAATCTTCTTACGCTCCTATTGGTTTCTAAGCAGGCTCGTACCAGATCGCATTTCGGTGAATACTCGTAACCGGCACAATGAAGCGGTCGTGAGATGGGCGGCTTATCTCGTAACTCATCCAACTTGGAGAACTGGGCCTGGGTAAGTCCACATCATTGAGAAGGAGGGCGCTGGTTGTCGGCAAGTTCCATTTCTGCGCGCTCATTATTCGGCTCCCGAGGCTCGCGCGATTCCAGGTCACGTGTGCTCCTGTTCTCGTTGGAGTGTGCGTTGGGAGTGATCGCGGTGGTTCTGGTTGCCGCGGTTGCGCACTGGTTTGGGTGGTTGGTGCCGGTTGACCTGCTCCTTTATCTGCTTATTGTGCTGCCAACCGCGTTGCTGTGCGGGTTCTGGCAGGCACTTATCGTTTCGCTCTCCGCAGTTCTGGTGCATGGCTTTTTCACCGTGCGGCAATCAGATCTCAAACTGGCTGAAGACCCTGCGAACTCGGTCACTTTGCTGGTGTTTATTCTGGTGGCGCTCGTTGTTAGTCGACTCTCCGCACGCGTAACCGGTAACGCAAGAGAAGCTGAATCCCGCGGTGTTCAGATGCGCGATCTGTATGAGTTCACTCGCTGTACCTTGCAGATGAATCTTCACGTTGAACCGGGGCCGCAGCTGGCTGAACTGGTCCATGAGATC
>JARLJJ010000391.1 GCA_031291275.1 Formivibrio sp. | reverse complement strand
GCCACGATCCCTTTGCCTATCTGAAAGACATCCTCTCCAGACTTCCCACCCATCCCAATAGCAGGATCGAGGAATTGTTGCCCCATCGCTGGCAGCCCGGCACCGCCATCTAAAACAAGACGGGTTCCCCGTGGGCTTACAGTTGATGATGCTTTGAGACGTACTTTTGATAACCCTTCAAAAACCATTGACGACATGACGTACCAGCACTGCTGCCAACACCCACATGGTTAAGCCAATCAGCCCGTCTAAACCCTGCCAAGCCCTAGGTTGGGCAAACCAGGGCGCTAACCAACGCGCGCCAAATCCAAGAATGCCGAACCAGCATATACTGGCAGTGCTTGCCCCCAGCACGAACCACCAGCGCAGTTGCGCAGGCTGCTGAGCACCGATGGTGCCCACCAAAAGCACGGTATCCAGGTAGACATGGGGGGTAAGCAGCGTAAAAGCCGCCGCCTGCGCCAGCGCTGCACTGCGGCTGAAACCAACACCCATCCCACCTTCAACCGTCTGCAATTGGTACAAATGTCGCGTTCGGCGCAACGCCTGAAACCCATAGAACGCTAGGAAAGCGGCGCCGGCCAGCGCCAAGGCGCGTGTCAGGCCAGGGCTCTGCCCCAAGGCCTGCGCCATGCCCATGGCACCCGCCGTGATCAGCACCGCGTCTGCCATGGCACAGAACGCCACGATGCTCCCCACATGCTCGCGGCGCAGGCCTTGGCGCAGCACGTGCGCACTCTCCAGTCGCTGATAGTCAGATGTTCACGAAAGAACATCTGGCGGATCTTTGCATACATGACCATGGTAATCACCTTGTTTACCTCTGCTCACAAAATGAGCTGAGTGCGTGGTTTACCTGGTCAAACTTCAATCGGCACAAACGGCATTATTTCATCACTACGTCAACACCCTTGGACGATAGAGCTAGCAGTCATTACCTGATTACTGGAGTTGAATGGCCGCTAGCTTTTACCAAGATCGATGAAAAGTTCAGAACGAATCAAAACTCAGAGACGTTCCAAGTCTTGTAGCATGCTTAATCAAAACATTGCACCGTCAATATGCCCAGTATGGGCCCTTGCCGCTGGGTGTAGATAAACCGTTAATTGCAACAAATACTGTGCGGCCGAAGAAGAACGGTAAGCCCCAATCAAAGGTGTTGGACAGGGCTAAAGGTCCACCAATATTCGCCGCGTCATCTCCAACGGAAATAGATTGAGCGTTGTCTATCGTGAAGTTCACAGTACCAGAGGGCAAGCCAGTAGCAGATGCATTAATCGCCGATAGCGACAGTGTGGAAGGCGGGCAATAGAAACCGGAATTGACTCCGGAACACTGCGAAATACTTGCATCTGGAAAAAATAGTCCGTTGGAGCCACTGTCAATAAAGCTGGAACTATATTTTGTTCCCTTGTAAGTCGTGATGAAGTTACCCTGGGCATTTGCCGTGTAGGTTGTAGTCGAGCCGATCTGATTGTTGGATTGCGTGCCAATACCGAAATTAAGTGTCCCATACAATGTACCGGCACCATTGGCTCCGACACTAGGCAGTGACATCATGATGCCATTATTGTCAACGGCAAACGCGGGCACAGGGTTGGCCACTTGCGAGGTCAATGGCAGCAAAGTGCTGGAGCAACCACTGGCAGTGCAGGAAAAATAGACATTCGGCGACGTAGAAGTACTGCAGAGTAAGCAATCCTGATTGAATAATCCGACACCTAGAATGCCATTAGCCCCCATCCCGGCAACTGATCCCATATTGGCTCCAACATTACTGCACTGGGTGGGCACATTGCTATACAGACTGGAAGGGTCAGATACAATTTGCACCGGCAGGTTCGAGGCAATCTCGTCAGCAAGTTTTACATCTGCGCGCCGCACCGATCCCCACGTATAACCACTGACAAAATGTGTGCATTCAGCAACAGGCGCATTTGCTGCATTATGCACAGCCGGAAGCGATACGTTCACACCGACGACGGAAGAAAGCAAACGCAACCCGTAGGACCCCGTATCAACTAGTACATGGTCCACCGTTTGGCAGGTTGTCGTTCCCGGTACACACACCGTCACCGTGGTAAATGGCATGTTGAATGAGCTGTTGTTCGGTCCGCTGTCAACGGCAATCGCTAGCGTATTCCCTGAGGAAATAATCGGACTTCCACTAGATGTTGGAGTACTTCCAGAGTCACCACCGCCACCACCACAAGCGGTTAGCAACGCAACAGCCACCGTCGCCACGATGGTTTTGGAAAACAAGGAAAGGCTTGGTCCAATGAAAGATATTTTGGTCATGATGAGTTTCATCACTTGATGTCATTGGGTTTGAAACCAGCTGGCAATTTCCCTGGGATCCATGCCTTTCCCTCGAAGGCACCCATGTGACCAGCCGAAACAATTACAACGTCGTCTCGTTGTAAAAACAGCGGGGAGCGACCTGCTCGAGCTTGTTTCCCGGATTGCGCAACCATGGTATCAAAGTGAGCCCCGAGAATTTCCTTCAAGTCGGGAAGGTATGGCCCGGACCACGAAACGGCGAATACCGCTCCATCTGCAGCGACATATTCATGAACTGCAGTCCCTGAATCAAGCGTCTTTTCAAGGTAGGTATAGGAAGACGAACCGGTCGACATCGGGTTCTCTTTTGTCGCGATAACTTGCTGTCCAAGATTGGCCGGCGTACTCCCCAAGCCAGCTTGGCTGCTACCGCAGGCGATAAACAATACAATCGCTAAAAAGGTTTTCATACACTGACTCCGCAGCCATCCCTGAAGAGGGTAAATAATTATAGTGCTTTGTTCGAGAATGTGCTTTGCGTTCCAATCGCAGACAATGGTTTACCCAAGCACCGCCACACCCAGCACCCGCGTCCGTTCGCAACAAAAAATCCGTCCTCGTGTGGCAAATACGCTATGACCGGATTTAGGAGTATTGCTTGTGTTGACAGTCGGGCAGGTTTCAAAGTGACGTAGTCATAAATGGCGGCTCTGAAGCCTCGACGAATGACTCTTGATGGCCCAGACTGTGTAAAAACGGCCTTTCCGGTAAAATATGGGCATCCTCCAGGCATGGTTGGTTGTCATGAAGCGATTCATCGAAGGCCAGAGCCGTACCCAAAGCGCACTCCTTCCCGCAAGCAT
>JARLJJ010000053.1 GCA_031291275.1 Formivibrio sp. | reverse complement strand
GCACGGGAGATCGAGATGATTTCTCGCGCCATGCCCAAGCGCGAGTATTACCAGCGAACGCCGAACGGACGCCGACTCTTCAATATCGGATTCGGGCCGGTCGCGCTGGCGTTCGTGGGCGTAAGTGGTCCAGAGGTGCGCGCTCGCATCGGCGAGATCCGCAAAATGCACGGCGCAGAGTGGGTCTCGGAATGGCTGCGTGTGCGCGGTGTCGCCAACTGGGCGGATTACTTCGATACCAAATATGGAGCGAAGAAGTCCGGCCTCAAACTTGTGTCGTAAAAGGGAGGAACGCATGAAAAAGATGTTCTTGCGCGTCGGTATCGTCATGGCAGCATTCATGTTCACTATGGGCGTGAATGTGGATGAAGCACATGCCGGAGTGGTTGCTGGGATCGCCACAGAGTGGACCCAGATTATGAACAATATCCAGCTTGTTCTGCAATACGAACAGCAGATTCAACAGTACGCGACTCAGTTGCAGCAGGCGCAGATGCAAATCCAGCATCTGGAACAGGCATACAAGCAAACGACGGCGATGGTGCAAGGGATCGGCAACGGCAATTTCAATTTCAGCGCAATTGCCAACGATCTGTCTGCGCTGAACGGCGTGGTGCAATACGGAAACGGCCTGGCCTACTCTATGGCCAATCTGGACGATGAGTTCAATGCGCGCTTCCCCGGTTATGGAAGCGCGAACCCAACCAATTACGCGGGGATGTATCGAAACTGGTACAAAACCAATCTCGATACGGCTCACTCGGCGTTGAAGGTTGCGGGGCTTCAATACTCGCAGTTGAACAATGATGCCGCGCTGGTGCAGACGTTGCAGCAGCAGTCTCAGAATTCGACGACGCTGTTGCAGACGCTTCAGGTTGGCAACTCACTTGCCGCGCAGGAACTGGCTGAAATGGAGAAACTGCGCCAGTTGATGCTAACGGACATTACATCCAAGGCGACGTATCAGGCACAGCAGGCGTCATCCGCGCAGGCTGACGGCGACATGAACGATACGTTCTTCACGGTCCCTACCGGGTCGAATACGGACAGCCGGACGTATTCGCCGGTTCCACAGCAGTAGCACGGGGTGATTGAGATGAAACTGAAACACAGGTCGTTGTTGGTATTGAGCGCATTGGTGATTGCAACAGGAGCACTTGCCTATGGGCAGACTCCGGCTCCTCAGTCCGGGCCGTCGGATTTGCTCGATGTCTACAAAAACGCAACGACGACCTGGGTTTCAACTGCGTTCGGCTATGCGAATAAGTTGTTCGGCTTGCTCGCCGTTATTGACTTTACGTGGGCAATGATCGTTCTCTTCTTGGAGCGGCATGAATTGGAGGGATGGATTGCGGGCTTTTTGAAGAAGTTGATGACCATCAGCTTCTTCTATGCTCTGCTCATCAATCAATCGACATGGTTCCCGGCGATCATCAATAGCTTCGTCCAGATCGGTCAGCAGGCCGGAGGGGTTTCGGGGTATCTGAACCCATCGTCAATCCTGTGG